>NZ_CP051240.1:914276-1219035 GCF_017794965.1 Alcanivorax sp. | reverse complement strand
GTGAGAGCCACCCGCGCGTCTTCGCCGCGGGCGACTGTGCGGCCTTTCCCCAACCCCTGCCCAAGGCAGGCGTTTATGCCGTACGCCAGGCATCCACACTGGCTGACAATTTGCGGGCCGCCCTCCAGGGCCAGCCACTCAAACCCTACAGGCCACAGCACCGCTTCCTTTCCCTGCTATCAGCGGGCGGCAAGGATGCGATTGCCAGCCGGGGCGGCGCACTGAGCGTGGCAGGCCCACTGATGTGGCGCTGGAAGGATCGCATCGACCATGCCTTCATGGCCAAATTCCAGCGGCAGCTTCCGCAGATGCCCGCACCGGCAATGGACCCGGATGCCCTGCACTGTGCCGGCTGTGGTGCCAAGGTGGGCAGTGACGCACTGTCGGATGCCCTCGCGACTCTGCAGCCGCAGATCAATCCGGGGATCGAGGCCGGGGTGGACGCCGGCGATGATGCCGCGGTGATCCAGTGGCCTGAGGATCAGCGTCTGGTCCAGAGTCTGGATTTCTTCCCGGCCTTCATTGATGAGCCCTACACCTTTGGCAGGATTGCCGCCCTGCACAGCCTCAGTGACCTGTACGCCATGAATGCAACGCCGCATTCGGCTCTGGCCAATATCACCCTCAACTGGCACCACCCTCGCCTGCAAGGCCGTGACCTGCAGCGGCTGATGGCGGGAGCCGTGCGGGAGCTGAACCGAGCGGGCTGCACCCTGGTTGGCGGTCATACCACTGAGGGGCCACAGATGGCCGCCGGTTTCACCGTGAACGGTGCAGCCGCGTCCGGGCGCCTGTGGCACAAGTCAGGCGCGCGCCCCGGCGATGTGCTGGTGCTCACTAAGCCTCTGGGCAGCGGCGTGCAACTGGCGGCCATGATGCACGGCGAACAGCTGCGGGGAGACTGGCTGTCTGCCACCCTTGAGACCCTGTTGCAGAGCAATGCCCTTGCCCGCGACGCCCTGCAGAATGACAACGTCCACGCCTGCACCGATATCACAGGCTTTGGCCTGATCGGTCACTTGCTGGAAATCTGTCAGCAGAGTCAGGTGCGTATGGCGCTGAACACCGCCGCCATCCCGTTGCTGCCCGGCACCCTCACACTCATCGATAACCAGGTGACCAGTACACTCAGCGAGGCCAATCGGCTCGGTCTGCTGCAGTGCCAGCGAAACGCCACGGTATCGGATACGTTGCTGACCGCCCTGTGTGATCCACAAACCAGTGGCGGGCTGTTGTTCTGCCTTGCCGAAGACACCCTGATTCCAGCACTGAAAAAATTGTCAGAAAACGGTGTGATGGCCTCGGTGATCGGTAAAGTCCTTGTAAAAGATGGCGAAAACCCGGGCGTCATTACGCTTGATTAACATCAAAGTGTTACCGTTATGCCAACATTTCCCACAAGGAGATTTACATGACCAAGCGTCTGACAGGCCTTATTACTGCGTTCGTACTGATGTTCTCGCAACTGATTTTTGTACCCGCGGCCCATGCCGCCATGGTGGGTAACGACGTAGTCATTCAGCAACAGGATCGTGCTGAATTGAAAGCCAAAGTGATGCAGGTGATGGATCACAAAGCGGCGGCACAAACGCTGGAAAAATATGGCGTCGACAAGGACCAGATAAGCCAGCGACTGGACCGCCTCAGTCATCAGGAGCTGCAGCAACTGGCGCAAAAGACTGACGAGCTGCCTGCCGGACAAAGCGTGTTAGGCGCGGTCGTACTGATCCTTCTGATTCTCATCGTGCTGGATCTGCTGGGTGCCACCGACATTTTCCCGGCCATTTAAGCCGCGAACGGATCGGCGTGATTACCCGAATCCTGACCACCCTGCGATGGCAGCCGGTACGTCCGGTTGTCATCGCAGCCTTGCTGTTCTTGCTGGCAGCCTGCCAGACGCTTCCCCCGCCTGAATTTGCCCAACAGCAGCCTGAGCATCAGCTCGATGTCCCCTTCGTTGCACAGGAAAAATACCAGTGCGGCCCTGCCTCGTTGGCCATGATGCTGCAATGGGCGGGCAAGCCCGACACCGCAGAAGCCCTTGTCGACGAGGTCTGGCTACCGCAACGGCAAGGCAGCCTGGGCATAGAGTTGAAAGCCGCCGCGCGCAGTCGTGGATTACTGGCTTACCCGGTGGAAGATGAGGACAGCCTGTTCAGGGAAATTCAGGCCGGCAGACCGGTGCTGGTATTACAGAACCTGGCATTGAAAAGCTGGCCGAAATGGCACTTTGCGGTGGTCACCGGCTACGACAAGGCGGGCAAGACCATTATCCTGCACAGCGGCACCACCGAGAGTGATCGCAGTCACTGGAATCGTTTCATTCGCACCTGGGCCCGTGCAGACCGCTGGGGCTTCACTCTGGTTCAGCCGGGTGAACTGCCCGCCAGCGCCACCGCGCATGGATTATTCCGGGCCATCTCTGCAGCGCCCAATGGAGAAAGTTACTGGCCCGTAGCCGTAGAAGCTTTCCCGCAAAGTGGCGAGCTATGGTTCGGCTATGGCAACAGCCTGTGGGGTGAGCAACAACGAGAGGCCGCCTTGCACGCCTTCCAGCAGGCGGTCATGCTCAAGCCGGATTTCTCTGCTGCCTGGAATAACCTGGCCTATGCGCAACAGGCACTGGGCCATGAAGACGCAGCCCGGCAAAGTCTGTGTCAGGCGCTGGCGTTGTCACCGGATGATCCCGACCTGCAGGACACTGCCCTCGATCTGGGCTACTCCTGCCCTGTGGAAACGGAAACGGACTGAAGCGTGTCCGCCACCCCCGGGTGGGCCTGAAGAATCTCATCACGCTGATGGCGCAGACCTTCCAGTTTTTCCCGGCCTTCCTGGATCTGCTCGGAAGGCAGGCCCTCCGCTTCCGCACGGGCAATCATTTTTTCCAGATCGCTGATCTTTTGCGTGGCCGCAGAGGCGAATGAGGCGTACACCTTCTGGTTTTGTCGTTGCTCGTACTGTTGGTAGAGATCGGGATCTGCCAGCTCGTTGGCGCTGGGCATCTCCCGCAGATCCTCGCTGCGCGCCAGCGGCGGCGTGCGCGGGTCACCGTTCTCCATACTGTCACGCAGCGCGGTTACCACTGCCTCAGAGGGCACGGGCACCCGGGCCGGATCCTGGCTCTGCGCCTCCAGCATGGCTTCTGGCGCCGACACATGACGCTCGCCAATGATCTCAATCATCGGCAACGCCGTTTGTGCTTCCGTGGCAAGCTCAGCAGGTGCTTCAGGCTCAGCCTGTTGCGTTGGCGTGTCCGTGAGCGCTGGCTCGGCAACCGTATTTTTCAGCTGCCACGCTGTTCCGCCAGCAACCACCCCCACGGCGACAATGGCCACCCACAGCCCGCGCATTACAACACCTCCGGATTCACACGCAGGGATGCGGCTTCACTGGCTGCCGCCAGACGCGCCTTGAAGGCCTCCTGCAGCTGCACTCGGGCAATGGCCATGGCCGCCCGGTAACGCACCGATTCACTGTCCACCGGCTGGAAACCGGTGACCTTTTCGTCCACCCAGAGGATTTCCCAGTAGGCATCATTGCTGTCGGTGGGACTCCGGAACGATGCGGACACCCGTCCCTGTGGTTGTACGAAGGCCAACGCGCGGATCCAGTCACCATTGCGGCTGTCCCGATCCACCCAGCCCAGCTCACCACCCGTTGCCGCATCCTCCGCCACCGAGTAACGACTTACCGCCTCGGCAAATGCCAGCCCCTGTTTGATTTCAGCCACGACCTTGTCCGCTTGCTGCTGGCTGTTTACCCGCAGATGCCGGGCGCGGACTTTTTCCACCCGCACAAACTCATCACGGTGCTGCTGGTAATACTCGGCCACCTGCTCCGTCGTCACGGTTTCCGCCTGTGCTCTCAGCGCCGGGTTGTCGTCGTGGATGTCGTGCATCAGACCGTACTCGTGCAGCATGACTTCACGCTGACGGGCATCTTCGATGCAGCGATCCATGGCCACCATGGCGGCCGGTGCCACACCGGATTCATGCTCAAACCAGTGAAAAACGAACTCCATGTTCAGCTGCTGCTTGATGGCTTCACGGATAAAACCAAGATTCAGATTGTGCATCTGCACCTTGAGCTGGATATTCTGACGGCGGTAAAGATCCCACAACGACAGTGTCTGCTCCGGCGCGTCATCAACAAACCGGTAACGGGCAATCACATGGGCTGCGGCCTGAGCCTGTTGCTGCTCGGTCATGGTGGTATAGAGATTCTGTTGCAGCGACAGCATGGGCTGCAGGGTCTCGGCAGACAGATCCAGCGGCGCCGTCAGCCAGGCACGACTGTCGTTGATCCCGGACTGGCGAATGGCCGCCTGGATCTGGCTGGCATAGGCGGTGCGTAGCAGACGAAAACGATGCTGCTCCTGCAGGCTTTGTGCGTCATAGCCCACACGGCCTTGACCTTCTTCGTGGCCCTCATGGCCATGCTCACTCTTCGCCATGTCTGCCAACAGGCGATTTTCAATCAACCCCTTGAGCACCACTTCACGGCTGGTCTGGGGATTGGCGCGACGACTGGCCGCCACGAAAATATTCAGGGTCTCGGCAGGAATGGCCTCACCGTTTACACGGGCAGCCACAGATTCCGGTAACGGGCCCCACTGCCGCCAACCGGTGATTGCCACCACTGAGAGTGCCGCAGTCACCGACACCACCGCGATAACCTTGTTGAAAACTTTCATTACTGCCCCCTCTTGTTGTGATTATTGAGGTAGACGGGCGGCCCCGCAGGGCCGCCAGTGTGACGCTTACGGATTCACTTTCAGCGCAGCATGGTTGAGCACATGCACCACCATGGCGATGGCATGGGGAATGACCACCTGGGCCACCTGCAAGCGGTCGCTATGGTCAGTGCTGGACAGCACAATCCCGCCATTACCGTAGGCCAGGGCGCCGCCCTGGGTCAGCAACGGCCGGATGTCATTGCTGGAGGCCGACAGCGGGGTGTAATTCTGCAGCGCTGCGTCCACCATGACCGGGTTGTTCAGGTCTTCACTGTCATAGTAATCCGCCACCCAGGATTCCCAGCCACTGTGGTTCAGGGCAGAGGTAGTCCAGACATGGTGCGGCTGCAACAGGTCCGTGGTGTGCATGACAAACCCCAGGGTCTGGGCGGTGGGGTTGGCCAGGAACTGGCTGTACCAGTATTGACCCAGGTTATCGATGGGCTGGAAGGGCATTTCCTCGAAATCATCGTACATGGACTTGCTGGAATAACTGCCCTGACGATAGTTGGCTTCGGTCACCCCGTAGGTGTTGTACTCGGAGTCATCGGACCACCACCAGCCGGTCATGCCACCGTTGCCATCATCCATATAGTCGCCGTACAACCAGGCCGCTGCGATGTTATCGATGTCACCCCACACGGTAAGCAGATCATAGTTGTAGCCACCAAAATCGTTACCGTGCGCATCGGAGCCACGGGTGTGATTCTGGAAATGCCAGTAGGAAGTGTAGTTCACCAGGGAGGCACCGGCGTTGAAGACCGGGGCGTAGACACAGTCACCGGTGGTGGCGCCACACAGATAGGTATCCTGGAAATCATCCACATCGTAGGCACCCTGCCCAATCACTTCCGCAAACTGATCCATGCTGTAACCGGCTGCATTCACCCAGGCCTTTAGACGGTTGTACTCGGTGGTGGCCGGATTCGCCTTCATATAGTTCACCGCATCAATGGCGATTCGCTTGTGGGTGATCTGCTGGAAAGCCTGGGCCGGCACGGCCAGAACGGCGGCGCTGAGCGCACCGGCAATTGCGAGCTTCTTCATGGGGGTCCCCTCCCTGACATTATTGTTGTAAAAATTATTGCGCTTCTGGACAAATAATAATCAGGTGGGCGCCTTGCCCCTAGGACGGCCCGGGACAATTCATGGACATTTTCTGCCACGGGCCCGGGAGCAGGTACAATGCTTCCCCGCTTTCCTCACGGACATAACAACCCATGGATATCGCATTTGTACTGGTAGAACCCGCCCGGGGAGAGAACATCGGCGCCGCCGCCCGGGCACTCAAGACCATGGGATTCGAAGACTTGCGACTGGTCAGACCGGGTGACATGACCGCCGCCAACTGGGTGGCTCACCACAGTCAGGACATTCTCGCCGGCGCCCGGCAGTTCGATACCCTGGACGCGGCACTGGCCGATGTGGACCTCAGTATCGCCTGCACCGCCCGCCAGCGGATCCAGAAAGAACGCTATGTGAATGCGGATGAGTGCGCGGCCCTGCTGTCGGCCAAACCCAGCAGTGTGCAGCGTGCCGCCATCGTGTTCGGTCGGGAATCCAGTGGGCTGACCGGGGAAGAAGTAGCCCGTTGCGATCTGGGCAGCAGCATACCCCTGGCCCACCCCCAGCCGTCTCTCAACCTTGGCCAGGCGGTGATGGTGTATGCCTGGGAACTGCGCAAGCACCGCCCTGAAGCACCGGCCGCCGCCAGCGACAGGGACACCTACCGCCACACCCGCGACGCCCTGCAAGGGCTGCTCAATGCTCACGGCATCGAAGCGCGCGAAAACCTGCACCAGTGGCTACTGGAACTGCTCCCCCTGGCCGACGACCGTGAACTGGGCCTGATCCGACAACTCATGCGGCGCCTGACAACGCCGTAGGAGCCAGCCGCCCACACCTGTGGGAGCCTGCCTGCAAGCGATCCGAGCCCAGGCGAGGGAAAAGCAGTTACGAGTCACGAGAAGCGAGTCTTGAACCCCAAAACCCGATAAACCTCCCGGTTTGGCCTTTCGCAACTCAAAACTCGTCACTCGCTTCTGGAATCCTTACCTCGCTGAGGCTCGGATCGCTTGCAGGCAAGCTCCTTGTATCTCTCCACGAGTGCTGATTAGCTACCAGCACTCACGGGTCGGGTTAAAGCCTGACAAGCTCCTGAGGGCATAGACCCTGTGACGTAGATCCTGGCTCCGACCCATTCTCTTAAATCTGAACGGTATCCGGGCTCTCCCCTCCGCGGGATGAAGCCGTATAAGCAAGGGAAGACACGAGAGATGCACTTCGTTGGAATTGATGTCAGCAAAAAGAGCCTCGATACACTTTGGCTGCGCCAGGCCAATCCCCGGAAGGTAAAAACACGGGTTTTCCAGAATCGGCGCGGGAAGGAGCACGAGGTTGCGCAGTGGCTGCTCAAGCAGACCGGTGCTGAGCCGTCCGAGATTCATGTGGTGCTGGAAGCCACCTGTATTTATCACGAGAACCTGACCTACGCACTCCATGAAGCTGGGTTGCAGGTGTATGTGGCCAATCCGGCGCGCACCAGGGACTTCGCCAAGAGTGAAGGGTTCTCAAGCAAGACAGACAAGCTCGACTCGCTGTGCCTGGCTCTCTACGTGAAAGAGAAGCATGAGCGACTACATAAATGGCAGCCGGAAGCGCCAGAGATCAGGCAGTTACGAGCGCTTGGTGCTCGTCTGGAGGCCTTGGAGAAAGACCGTCAGCGGGAAGAAAACCGGCTTGAGAAAGCGGAATTCAACCAGTCAAGCGAGCGAGTCATTGCCTCTATACAGGACATGATCGCGACACTGAATGAGGAGATCCGCAAGCTCAAAAAGGACATCGATGACCACATTGATGGCCATCCTGAACTGAAACAGGACCGCTCACTGCTGGAGAGCATCACTGCGGTAGGCGATGTGATGTCCCGAGAGCTGCTGTCGCTAATACACAGTCGGGACTTCCGGTCAGCCAAGCAATGTGCCGCCTTCCTGGGCATTACGCCGGTGCACAATGAATCCGGCGACTCCAGAAAGCCGACAAAGATCCGCAAAGGTGGCCGCGCCAACGTACGGGGAAAATTGTTCATGGCAGCAGTCACAGCATGCACCCACAACCCCGATATCCGGGCACTGAGACGGCGCATGGAAGACAGGGGGAAGACAGGTAAAGTGATTGTGGTGGCAGCAATGCGCAAGCTGGTGCAAATCGCCTATGGGGTAATCAAGCACCAAAAGAAATATACCCCACAAGTCGCATAGAGACGGCTTGCAGGGTATGGAGAGAGACGGTATCTACAAAACCCGGCGCCCCACGGCGATAAAACCGTAGGGCGGAAATCGGCGAATGCCGATCTCCGCCATGAACGTCCACGTCCCGTCGGAGATGGGCTCACGCCCATTTCCGAACTGCGCACTAAATCGCCTGCAGGACAGTCCGTTTTACATGTTCCGTGAGGCGTGCCGAGTCTGCCTGTGTTACAACTATCGCTGAATTGCCCCTGGAGAGAGTTTGGTTATGGATCGACGCCTTCCCCTGATGCTGTTGCTGCTTCTACCCTGCCTGGCGTTTTCACAAACCAGCTTCAGCTTGCCCGGTGTCGGTGATCTGCAGAAGCAGCTCACTGAAACCAGCGAAGGCAAACAGGATGGCAGCCCCAACCCCGAGCGAGAAACACTGGAAAAAACCCTGGAGTTTCGCCAGGAAATCGACAGCAACCAGGCCACCATCGAGGAACTGGAAACCTTCGCCAGGGAGGCACCCTCCAAGCGAACCCGTCTGGAGGCGGAGCTCACCCGCTTGCGTGAAGAGCGGGATTCCGACTGGCAGGCAGCCTACGCTGACAAGAACCTGAAAGCGCTGGTCACTGTGCTGGTCTCCCAGCTTGATGCCCTGGAAACCAACCAGAGCGAGCTGGCCCGTGCCAACAGCGAACTGACCCGGGCCCAGACCCTCCCCGAGCAGGCCCAGAAAGTCATCGGCGAAGCCATGGACCGGATCAATACCATCCGCTCACGATTAAACAACGGCACCGATGAAGACGGCGAGCCGCTGAAAGAACTGGAAATCCGTCGGCTGCAAACGGAGCAGAAGGCCCTGGAATCCCGCATCGAACGCTATAACCAGGAACTCTCGATCATTGATCGCCAGCAGGATATTGCCCGCCTTGAGCAACAGCTATTCAAGCTGGAGCAAAACCTGATCGAGCAGCGCCTGGACGCGGTACAGCCCCTAATCAACGAGCGTCGCACCAACCAGCTGGAAGAACAGGCCAACGCCCCGGATTCCTCATTATCGGCCTCGGTGCTGGAGCATCCCCAGGTGCAGCAGGCCATGAAAACCAATCAGGCCTTGCGCAAGGAGCTGGCCGCCACCAGCGACAGCGTCAATCAGCTGTTACGCACCGCCGTGGACACCAAGACCCAGCTGGACAAGGCGCGCTCCCTGTCCGCCACGGTCAACGACCAGATTCGCATGCTCGATGGCAGCCTGCTGCTCTCGCGCATCCTCTACAAGCAACAAAAGAGCCTGCCCCAGGATCAGGGAGAACTGGATCTGGAAAAGCAGATCACCGAATCCCGCCTGCGTCAGTTCGAGATCGAGCAGCACATTCAGGGGCTGGATGATGCCAGCCTCCCGCTGGACGAGGACATTGACTCCCCCGGTGGCGAAGCGCTCGATCGGGCGTTTGCCCTGCTCCGCGAAGAACGCCTGGGCCTGTACGACCAGCTGGATCAGGAACTGACCCGCCAGCTGGCTATCCTTACCCGCACCCAGCTCAATCATGACCAGCTCCGCAAGATCACCCAGGACCTGCACAACACCATTTCCGAGCAGACCTTCTGGATGCCGAGCAATCAACCACTGAGCTTTCACTGGCTGGGGCGCTTGCCCGCCGAGCTGTTGAAACAGGTGCAGAACATGCCCTGGCAAGCATTGGTGGACAGCACCTGGAAGCTCTTTACCCAGGGCTGGGCCTGGCTCATCGGCATGTTGATCCCCTCTATCCTGCTACTGCTGGTGCGGCCCAAGCTGAAAGAGCGAATCGCCGTGATGAACCGGGACGTGGGCTCCCTGCGCCGGGACAGCCAGATCCATACCCCGGTCAGCCTGCTCTATACCTTTATCATCTCGGCACCGGTACCGGTGTTCCTTGCCTTGCTGGGTAGTGCCATCTGGCTGACCCCGGGCACGTTCAGCAGTGTCATCGGCTCCGCGTTCACGCAACTGGCACTGTTGTGGCTGGTGTTCGAAGTGCTTTACCGGCTGCTCAAGAACAACGGCATTGCGCAGCGCCACTTCCGCTGGGACATGACCCATCAACAGCAGATGCGCCGCCGCATGCTGATCACCGGACTGGCTCTGGTACCGATGATGTTCATCATTGCCTTTGGCGACCAGTGGCCCGCCCAACTCAGTAACGACCGCCTGGGCCTGGTCATCATGCTGGCCTGCCTGGGCGCCATCCTGGTCAGCCTGCCTGCCATCGCCCGGGCCTACCCCGGTCGCCACTACAGCGCCGCCATGAAAACCCTGTCCACCGCCCTGTGCGGCATGGCCCCGCTGGCACTGATCGTGTTGACCGGGGTGGGCTACTACTACACCTCCGTACGCCTGGCCGGCCACATGATTTTCAGCCTTTATCTGGTGGCCCTGTGGATCCTGCTGGACGCCACCGCCGTGCGCGGCCTGGCCGTGGCAGCACAACGGCTGGCCTACAAGCGGGCAGTGGCTCAGCGCGAAAGCGAGCAGAAGGACAACGCCAGTTCGGAAGCGGTGGAAGTGGAAGAGCCGCAACTGGATCTCAAACAGGTCAACCAGCAGTCATTGCGGCTTATCCGGCTGGCGCTGGTGGGCGTCATTGGCGTGCTGGTGTACTGGGTATGGGCAGATGTATTCCATGCCTTTGCCTACACCGACAAGATTGTGCTGTGGGAAACCGCTGACGGCACCGGTGCAGAAGCCAGCGCATCACTGATCAGCCTGGGGGATGTGATCGCCTCACTGGTCATCGGGGCGGTCACGTTCCTGCTGGCCAGCAACCTGCCCGGCCTGCTGGAGGTATTGGTACTGTCCAGACTGGATCTGCGTCAGGGCACCAGTTATGCCACCACCACCCTGCTCTCCTACGTGATCGTGGCCAGCGGCCTGGTGCTGACCCTGGGCGCACTGGGACTCAGCTGGGACAAGATGCAGTGGCTGGTGGCGGCACTGGGGGTGGGGCTGGGCTTCGGCCTTCAGGAAATCTTTGCCAACTTCATGTCCGGCATCATCCTGCTGTTCGAACGCCCAATCCGGATTGGCGACGTGATTACCATCAACAACCTGGACGGCACCGTGAGCCGGATCCGCATTCGTGCCACCACCCTGATCGACTTTGACCGCAAGGAAATCCTGGTGCCGAACAAGGTGTTCGTCACCGAACGGCTGATCAACTGGTCACTTTCTGACACCGTTACCCGGGTGATTCTCAAGGTGGGCTTTGCCTACGGTTCCGATCTGGAGAAATGCCGCGACATTCTGCTCAAAGCGGCCAGAAACAACCGCCGGGTACTTCGGGATCCCGAGCCGGTGGTGCTGTTCATGGGCTTTGGTGCCAGCACCCTGGACCATGAATTACGGGTGCACGTGGATGATATCAACGATCGCCTGGCCGCCACCGATGAGCTCAACCGGCACATTGATGCGCTCTGCAAGGAACAGGACGTGGAAATTGCCTTCAGCCAGCTGGACATCCACATCCGCACCAGCAATGGCGAGCAGCTCAACCTGGAAAGCCACAAGGGCAACGAAGGCAATGACGACAACGGCCCGTCAGCGGATTCGCAAGCTAACGATGGCAAATCCAACCAAACTGGGGATCCGAAGTAAGCCATGGCAAGCCAGGCCAAGTCAGGAGAGAAACACATTGGCAGCGTCTTGCCGAGACAAGCCGTTAGGTCGCTCAGCGATGTGATGAACCAGACGAAAACAGGCGTGAGCCACTCTTCCCCTGGCGAACCCGGGCCCAAACCAGGGAATAACGGTTTATAGCGAAAACAGACAGGGCCCTGCGAACCCCTGCCCCTTTGCCCCTTGCACGCAAGCGCCAAGGTCGAACACCTGGGCGGGCTGCGCATCAGGTGTCCGGCATCGGGCGTCCTTACAACACCACCTCAAAACATTCCAGCTGCGGCGGGCCCAGGTAGATATCCTTGCGGGCCCCGGCGTTGGCGTGGGCCTTGCGGAACGCCTCGGACTTGGTCCAGCCTTCAAACGCCGCCTTCGACTCCCACACCGCATGGGACGAAAACAGGGTGTACTCTTCGTTGCTCGCCCCCTGCAACAGGTGAAATTCCTTAAAGCCCGGTACCTCTTGCAGAAACGTATCCCTGCCCCGCCAGATCTCGATAAAATCGTCTTCACAGCCCGGCTTGATCTTGAAACGGTTCATGGCGATGTACATGGTTGCCTCCGTGTAAATGAATGTGCCCCCATGGTGAACCACCTGCCGCACCACTGCATTGACGGTAATTACCGCAACACGCAGCATGCATCACGCCCAACCCCGCCACCGACACCCTGCTGGCGCTTAGCTTGCCTGAACGAACCCTTTGCTCTCCTCCACACCCCATTGGCCGGGACAAGCCTGGCGCCCATGGCGGAGATGCCCTGGGGCATTTCCGCCCTACGGGATTTCGCGTCACTCAAATTTGCTTGCTGTCACTGGCCAAGGCGCATATCGCTTGCAGGCAAGCTCCCACACCATAATTCCAGGCTCCTGTGGGAGCTTGCTTGCAAGCGAATAGCCCTTTCCGCACCAACATTCGCCTGCAAGCAGGCTCCCACGAGACAGGCATCTGCGAGAATCAAAATGCGGCGATGAAATCCTGTTCCCCTGAACAGATGATGCGGTTGGCAGGTCCGCCCTTCTCCCGTTGCGGCTACACGGCGGAGATCGGCTCTCGCCGATTTCCGCCCTACGTTTTTCCGCGGCTTCTGTAGGAGCGGTCGTTCGACCGCGATTAAACCCATCGCTTCGCGGCGGAACCGCCGCTCCTACAAAACACAAGCCATCCCCTTATGGGCTCCCATGAAGCCTGATGTGTGCCGCGCCTCCTTTCCCCACTTTAGTCTAATTCACTGGCCAACCCCCTCGTCATAGCATCCCATCAAGACACCCTTAACTGCCCGTGCTTCATCCAGCCCTTACCACTGGTCTCCCGCACCGGGCCACAGCCCCATCAGAAGTGGGCGCGACACCATGAGGTCAGCCGCGATGAGCTACCAGGAAGAGTACTCTGCATCCATCAACGAACCCGACACCTTCTGGGCCGACAAGGCACGGCAGCTGGACTGGTTCACCTTTCCTGCCACCATTGTCGGCAAGGACGAAAACGGCATTGATCGCTGGTTCCCTGACGGGGTCATGAATACCTGCCACATGGCGCTGGATGCCAATCTGGCAAAGGGCCGCGGTGAACAGGTGGCCATCTACTACGACTCACCAGTGACCGACAGCAAGCAGACCATTACCTACGCCGAGCTGACCGACCGCGTGGCCCGCTTCGCCGGCGCCCTGCAGCAACAGGGCGTGGGCAAGGGCGACCGGGTGCTGATCTACATGCCCATGATCCCGGAAGCCGTGGTGGCCATGCTTGCCACCGCACGTCTGGGGGCCATCCACTCCGTGGTTTTTGGCGGCTTCGCCCCCCACGAACTGGCCATCCGTATTGACGATGCACAGCCCAAGGTCATTGTCTCGGCGTCCTGTGGCGTGGAAGTGAACAAGGTGATCGAGTACAAACCCATGGTGGATGCGGCCATCGAGCAGGCCAGCTACAAACCGGAACACTGCATCATCTACCAACGCTCCCAGGCCCTTGCCTCACTGATCGAAGGACGGGATCTGGACTGGCAGAACGCCGTAGACGCCGCCGCACCCGCCGACTGCACCCCGGTGCTGGCCACCGATCCGCTGTACATCCTCTACACCTCCGGCACCACCGGCAAACCCAAGGGGGTGGTCCGTGACAACGGCGGCCACGCCGTGGCCATGCACTACAGCATGAAAGCGATTTACAACATGAACCCCGGCGACACCTTCTGGGCCGCCTCTGATGTGGGCTGGGTGGTGGGGCATTCCTACATCGTCTACGCCCCGCTGATCAGTGGCTTGTCCACCGTGCTCTATGAAGGCAAACCGGTACGCACCCCGGATGCCGCCGCCTTCTGGCGCGTCGTCGAGGAGTACCAGGTCAAGGCCCTGTTTTCTGCTCCCACTGCCTTCCGCGCCATCAAGAAAGAAGCCCCCAACGCCGATGGCATCCGCAAGCATGATCTGTCGTCACTGGAATCCATCTTCATGGCCGGCGAACGGCTCGACCCCCCCACCTACGACTGGGTAAAACACATCACCGGCCTGCCGGTGGTGGATCACTGGTGGCAGACCGAAACCGGCTGGGGCATCTGCGCCAACCTCATGGGTGTGGAGCCCAGGCCCTGCAAGCCGGGCTCGGCCACCTTGCCCAGCCCTGGCTACGACGTGCGCATCCTCGATGACAACGGCAACGAAGTGGGCCCCAACCAGCAAGGCAACGTGGCCATCAAACTGCCGCTGCCCCCCAGCTGCCTGCCCACCATCTGGGGTAACCACCCGCGCTTCCTGGCGGGCTATCTGGAACAGTTCCCGGGTTACTACACCTCCGGTGACGGCGGTTACAAGGACGACGACGGATACGTCTTCATCATGGGTCGCACTGACGATGTGATCAACGTGGCCGGGCACCGGCTCTCCACTGGAGAAATGGAAGAAGTGCTGGCCGGCCATCCGGCCGTGGCCGAGTGTGCGGTGATCGGCATTGCCGACGATCTGAAAGGTCAGGTCCCACTGGGGCTGGTATTGCTCAAGGACGGCATGGATGTGGAGGCAGACACCCTGAACAGCGAACTGGTCGCCCGTATCCGTCAGGAAATCGGCGCCGTGGCCTGCCTCAAGGACACCCTCATCGCCCAGCGCCTGCCCAAGACCCGCTCCGGCAAGATCCTGCGCAAACTGCTGCGCCAGATTGCCGACGGCGAAAGCTATACCGTGCCGTCCACCATTGATGATCCGGCCAGCATTGCGGAAATCGAAGCACTGTTGAATGAGAGAGTCATGGTGGCGAGCTAGTGACTGTTCAACTATCCATGAACAGTGCCGGATCAATCTGCGGCCTTCACCCGAAAACCATTGCGGCCAGCGTGCTTGGCGTCGTAGAGCGCCTGGTCGGCGAGCTGGAAGAGATCGTCATAGGCCTCATTGGCCGTGGCCACACCAATGCTCACGGACAGACAGCCCTTGTCGTCTGAATAGACGTGAGGAATCTGCAAACGGTGTACCGCCTCAATGATTTTCTCCGCCACGGCAATCGCCCCGGCTTTTGGGGTATAGGGCAACAACACCACAATCTCTTCACCGCCATAACGGGCGGCAAAGTCCGTTCTCCTCGGCAGCGTCGCCGCCACCTGCCGCGCCACCTCACGGATCGCATGGTCTCCCTGTTCATGACCATAGAGATCGTTGAACTGTTTGAAGAAATCGATATCGATGATCATCAGCGACAGCGCAGAGCGAGTGCGCCGGGTGGCCGACACCAGCTCACAGAACTTGCAGTCAAAGGCTCGGCGGTTGGAGATACCGGTAAGGGCATCCACGTAACTGAGCTCTGCCAATTCCTTGTTCGCCTGCGACAGCTGCAGCGCCATTTCCTTCTGGCGGGTGATATCCAGATGGGTGCCCACCATCCGTTTCGGGCTACCGTCATCGTTCCATTCCACCACCTGCCCGGCATCATAGACCCAGACCCAGTGTCCGGCCGTGTGCTTCATGCGCGATTCGAAAATGTAGTAATCCGTGTTCCCGGCCCAATGGTCACGCAACAGCCGGTCGGATTCTTTCAGGTCGTCGGGGTGAGCGTAGGTGATCTAGGTCTGGATACTCACCGGTGAAATCTCGTCCAGGGTATAACCAATAATGTCCGCCCAGCGTTCATTGAAAACGGTTTCGCCGGTCTGCACATTCCAGTCCCAGATACCCACGCCAGTGGCCTTGATCACCATATCAAGCTGTTTGGACTGATGCTCGTACTCCTTGAGCCGTGCCTGAAGCGCCGTCAGCGCTTCCTGCAGTTCCTTTACCGTTTCCGCCATTGCCTTCCCCACACAGGCTGACCAGTCTCCTGACGCTGATAGCCCCTGGATTCCCCGCTCCCACGGCAAACCCGCGCACACGGGCACCCGTTGCGTGTTAGTTGTTGTCCGGAACGTTCAGAACTGCCGCGCCCTGCGTGGCATACACCCTCTGCCCGCCGCCCTCCCCCTGACAAGGAACAGGCAGGACACTCCGCTTTCAGCACTTATCCCTGCCAAGCTTACCCAACGCAAACAGCGGAGAGCATACGACTTAGGTATAAACATTGTTTTCGATATTGAATACCCGCAAGGTGGATCAGGGCCGTTATCCCCCGGATCCGCAGAGAGCGACCCGGAGTGAAATGGACGCAAGACAGGGAGAGCGGCGGGCGCTTAAGAGCAAAGACCCGAATTAAAAGCGGGAAACCGGTCAGCCTTGCAGGCTGTGCGGGGATGCACAGGTAAGACCTTGGCCGGCGCCCATGACGCCGAACCCGCTTGAGCGTATAACCACGAATTCGGTGCGTGGTCAGTCGTTACGGCAGGCCGCCTCAATAGCCGCTACATCGATCTTGTGCATGGTCATCATGGCCTCGAAAGCCCGCTTAGCCAGCCCCCGATCCGGGCTGTTGATGGCCTGAGTCAACACCACCGGCGTAATCTGCCAGGAGAGCCCCCATTTATCCTTGCACCAGCCACAGGCACTTTCCTGCCCGCCGTTATCGATAATGGCATTCCAGTAGCGATCCGTTTCTGCCTGATCGTCCGTGGCCACCTGAAACGAAAAGGCCTCATCATGGCTAAAGGCATCGCCGGCATTGAGCCCCAGACAAGGAATGCCCATCACCGTGAACTCCACGGTAATCACATCCCCTTCCTGGCCGGCGGGATAATCCCCCGGCGCCCGGTTCACGGCATCCACGGTGGTATCGGGAAACACACTGGCATAAAACCGTGCGGCCTCCTCCGCATCACAATTGAACCACAGGCAGACGGTATTTTTGGCTGGCTTGGACATGGGGTCCCTCCCGATTATTGAAACGGATTCCAGCGTGGACCGTGAGAGCGCGGATGATCAAGCGGGGAAGGTGAAAACCGGGAAATCGGTCTCCTTCTATTTAAAGGTTGAACGGTAGAGGTCAACCAATTCCGGACAGGGCCGGAGCATCCAGGGTGAATTCTTCTAATCCCACAGGGCATCAACTTTGGGAAGTGTGAGGTCTGACCCCGAAGCTCCTTAGGGTCAATACCAGGGTCAGGTCTTGCATCGTGCACGCAAGAGCTGACCCGAATCCTTCGCCTGCAACTAAAGGTGATCACGCACGAAGTGGTTAAGTGCAGTGACCGATGTGATCACATGGAGAGTTTTACCCGTGGATAACGCTTCCAGCCGGGAACGAAAGTCTGCGTTCCAGAACCTTGGGGACAATCTCAGCATCTTGTAGCTCTCAAGCGTTCCCTTGAACACAGAGCTCCCCTCTGGCCAGCCTTCCGGTTTCACAAACAGGCCTTTGAGCAAACGCTTGGTCACAAACCAGTAGCTGGTGAAGTACGGCAAGTCCACATAAACCAGTGTGTCCGCAGCGTTCAAGCGCTGATGGAATGACGCCAGCGGCCCCAAACCTTCGATGATCCAGCTGTCTGAGGCCAGTAATTGTTCATGCGCTTCGTCGAATAATGCACGCTCTACCGACTCACCGTTGGGCTTGTATACCAGCGAATCCAACGGATACAAAGGGATGCCAGATGCGGCAGCCAGCGTTTTGCTTAATGTGGACTTGCCACTACCTGGCTTGCCAAAAACCGCGACTTTTCTCATTAATCCTCCTGAAATACACATTCCCAAGAGGCAGAAACAACAAACCCACCTCATTGGGTGGGTTTGAAATCAACAAAGCAGCATAAACCACACCACCCCTATGGGATGATGATAATTCGCAGTGCCTGTTGCTGAAGCGTTGAGTTCATGGGTTGATCATTCTCAAAGGTCACTGAATTGTCAATCAGCAAGATTGGGGGCAGGCCTTTCAGCGTGCGCCTAAATGCATGATGCAAGACCTGGCCTATATATCCTTTGACCAAGCCCGTCACAAGGCCTCGCTTGTGCGACGCTGGCGACCCAGCCAGTCCTTGATGGAAGAAATAACCAAGTTCGAGTGATCCTTTCCAGAAGCGTCATGGAACTTGTGATCAAGCTCCGTATAAACCCGAAAGTCGACATTATTCTTCTTTTTCTTCAGTGTCTGAGCCTGATCGTAAGCCAGCTTGGGAGAAACGCTTTTATCAAGGCTAGACTGGATAATGAGCAACGGGGCGCGGACGCTCATCAGCAGTTCAGTCTGGTCTGCGGCCAACATACTCTTCCACCAACGAAACCCATGGCCGCTCATCACAAGGTCCATATTCTCGACAGCTTCGACAGAGGCGGCCAACGCCAGAAAACCCTGTTTCGCTTCTTCCAATGCCACCGGAGGAAGCTCAAGCGCCATACTGTGCAGTACATCATCGACGAAAAAGCGGCCACCGCCATTCAGAGAGACAACCGCACTCACCGAATCACTGCGGGAAGCCACCATCACCGCCACCAACGCCCCCTCGCTTCCACCAAGTAGCGTAATGCGGTCATAGTGAAATTGGTTATCCAGCCAGGACATCACCTGAAGATAATCGTCCGTCCGCTGCTGTGGCGAGTCATGCTCGAAATATGACGCCGGACAATCCGGGCTATCCCCTGAACCGTTCCAGGAAACCGACCGGGTAAGGCCATACTTCTCCACCGTAAGGACATCCGCATCACCAATAACGATGGCAAAGCGATCATTAATCACCTTGCTATGGGCCACACTATTGCAGTCTGAGCCCTGCATCAGCACCAGCAAATGGCTGCTTCCTTTCTGGTCCAGATAGAACGTGATCTCTGACCCATCTGCCCGTGTTAAGAGCTCCCCCTCCTCGGCAAACACATCCTGAATAGCAAACAGCAGCAACGCCATTATGATCGCGAGAGCTTTATACATGAGCATTTTCCGGCAGACCGTTTAGATCAGCTTCTTGGCTATTATTCCGAGTACGGGGGACGACCTGAACCTTGCCTCCTTCGATGCCGACAAGCCCAGAAAAGTTCAACCAGGCACCCCATCAAACCCTGGCGCATCATTAATCTCGTCTTCCCAAACCGCTTTACTGGCCAAAAAAATATGTGCCGTTGGCAGCACTGGGACTGGCGTGTCCAGGCACCCTGCAGGCACCACCAGCAGACCCGATGTCTGCGCATTCGGCATCGCCGAGCCACACAACGAGCAGAAACTTATGGCATGCCGGGTACCAGGAAGCGTGAACGTCCTGACTACCTCGCCACCCGACAACCAGAGCAACTGCGCGGAAGAGGAAAACAGATTAGCGGCGTGTGCTGAGCCTGTATCTTTCTGGCAATGCTGGCAGTGGCAGAGATAGAAGCGGTCGAAATCCCCTTTGATCTGAAACCGCACGGTGCCACACAGACAAGAGCCGAAATGATCCTTCATGGATATTCTTCCATTCTATGGGGAGAGAGCCTGGTTAAAACTGGAATGTGAGATCTTACCCCGACTCTCGCTCGCAGGGCATCAGCTTTGGGAAATGGGAGACCTGACCCCATTTCCCTCTTCAGGCTGCCTGCAAACATGGGGACAGGCCTTTATCGTGCATTCTGGGGGCACGATGCAAGACCTGACCCCGAATCACAGCTCTCGATGCAAGACCTGACCCCGAATCACAGCTCTCCAAAGAGTTCGGGCGACGTCAGCAGCTTGAAAAACCGCATTGCATCCTGCTCTGATACCTGTTCCCTGATGGCTTGCTGGTGCAGGCGGTTATGTTTAGCATGCATTCGAGCTGATCCTTGGCAGTGGTGTGGTTCTTTGGCGAGATAAACACCCTGCTATTGGATCAGCTTCTTTCCTTCTTTATCAATGCCTTATCGCTTAAGTAAGTGCCATTCAGACCTGACCCCGGCACCCATAACCGGCGCAGTTTTCTGCGTCCGGCGACTGAAAGGAGCGAAGTTGATTGACTTGTTATAGCTCGCATTAGAGTAAATTATAAGTTCGACTTTTTATTTCTTGTATGCCTCCAACATCATTCAGCTTTGCTTTATTAAATTGGACATTTACTTGGCAGGTATCAAATTCAATTATTCCCCAGTTGTGGCAGTCATCAAAATCAGCTGGGAGGCCCAAATAGTTAATAGATATTCCTGATGATATGATTTCATAGCACGGTCGCTTAGCGTTTGGTTTTAATAATTTATTTTTGTGAATGTCACCAGCCACAAAAAAAACGTTGCTACTCGATTCTTCCACAGCCTTGGAGAAAATATCGTACTCTTCTTCATAGTTTGACCAATTCTCATTACCTTGAGTCAAGCTAAGCCCAGAACATATAAACGTATGGGGGAGGCCGTGCTGCATTTTATCCAATAAAAAATTTAGCTGAACCTCTCCAAGCATACTCTTTCCTTCTGATGGGGATGTGAATTCATCCTCTCCATCAGAGTGTCTATTTATTCGCTCCGAATAACTCCTGTTATCTAAAATAATGAACCTCGCAGTGGGATTGTTTTCTGGCAAGTCCACATAATGATAGATGGGACTATCATCTGGCTCTGACTGTCCTAGAACCCACTTTTTGAATAAGTTAGTTGAAGCTTTTTTCTTATCTTCTGGCACATCACACCCGCAAGCGTTATCCCAGGCAAAATCATGGTCATCCCATGTTGCAAATAATGCACTTTTAGAACGCATTTCTGAGATCAAACTTTTGAAACTTGGCACTGAGAACTGTTGAGCATATTTCCCATTCATTATAGCTTCAAAAGCTTCTAAACTAAGCTTTTCTGGAGAGCCTATAGGCTCTTGGCTAAAAAATGAAACTCCATAGTCCATATAGATATTGTCACCTAGTAGGAATAAGTAATCAGGATTCGCATCTTGAATTTCTTTCCACTCGGGTTGTTTATTTTCGTGAGGTATATGTGGGAAAGCCTCATAACGGCAACATGAAGCAAATGCTACTCTTTTCATAATAACTCTTTTTTAATGTTTATTGATCCGGCGAAAACCACTGCATAACGCCTGGCTTTGCCAAAATGCGGAGCGCAGCGGAATATTTGTCGGCCAACAGCCACTTGTTATGGCTCACAGCCCCTTCAACCAAGCTTAATATTTTGAAATTCTTTGCCCAACTCATCAATATCTTTAAACCTACGACCCTTATCACTGTTGAGGCCTTTTTCAACAAACGTTCTCATATTTTCGGAAAACTTGTCAGTACGAGTCTTTCCAGTTAAGACATAATATAGAATTCTAGTAAGCGCATAGGTCTCATGTAGAATATCGTAACTATCAAATCCCTCTACTACTAAATTAGGGTCATTAAAGTAACCTTTAAACTCTGTATTTACGGATGTTAAGTTACTATCGACAATCTTCACCAGCCCAAAATCTGCTACTTTTACAACTGCCACATCATCGTATATTTTAAGTAAAATATTCTTAGGGCTTATGTCTCTATGGAGAATGGCTTTTGAATGGATGTACGAAAAAGCTTTAATTATTTGAAGCCCAAGCTTCATTCGCTCACCAAAAGAGAGCTTTGCGTTGTTCTTAGATATATATTCGTCCAATGATGCATCCATAAACTCCATCACATACTCTTTATTTGTTTCATTGTACCCAAACACCTCTAAAACATATGGAGAATTTAGGCCGCGCATCTGATTAAATTCACGCTTAAACCTGTCTAGCTCTTTATCGGTTAGATCTTTATTGGCGCGCTTTAAAGCAAATGTTTTTTTATAAAACTTATCATCATATTTGAAAACCTGCGCATATGACCCTCTTCCGATCAGCTTTAAATCAGAAACATTCTTTTGATTCTCTATAACAATAGAATTTTGTGGAGAGAAGATGGGAATCGTATAGTACAACTCAATCTTTTCTGTATTGGGTGGTATTGAGCTACCACCGCTTTTGCTTAAAAATGTTTTGCATAAAGATAGCGTTCTCCTGTAGTACTCCTCGATTGCAAAAGCAAATTCTGATCTTTTTAAGGATCGTTCTAAAGCTTCAACGATTTCAATAGCTTGAATCAATTCTCGACTTGGATCTGCCCAGAAGTGAGCGGACTCTTCCGTAGTCGGCAATCTGTGATTCATTGAGTCAAATGCACTAATCAGCATCGCATGAAGCGTTGAAAACAAAATTCTTAGCCTTCCGTTTTCAAAAGGCTCATATAGCTCCTCATATTCATTGCTCAAACCATCAGCAAGTTTTCTATAATGAGTTTCAATTGCGTTTTCAGCATTCATTAATGACTATCAGTCCTTTTCTTCACGCGCCATAACGCCCGGCTCACCGGGTAAATTTTTGATGGCGGCCTTTGTGCGGCTTTATGCACAAAGGATGACAGCGAAAATTCATCCGGTGCAGCCTCTTGTTATGTGTTCTTTCAGCCGAAGAAGCAGCCATGCAAGTCCTCATTGACCACAGACAGAAATTCCTCAAAGAAACTCACCTAGGGCATTGGCTGGTAGGAGTGCCACTTCAGATCCTGGCGCTGCCAATATATCTTCCAGCACTTCTGCGTCTTGACATAGGTGGACTTTGCCACAGGAATCTCAATTTTTGAGGCTGGATTTCTCCACTCTGGGCGTATTTCGAATATCTCCACGCTTTGATTGAGAATCCGATAACCCAAATCAAATTCCTTCCGAATATGCGGCGGCGGTCTGCGGAGCTGCATGAATTTCTCCATTTCTCGCTCGCAGCGACGCTCTTCAAATTCACTTATCGCCATAGCTCAAACTCGAAAACTGGCATACACATAACGCCCCAAACACCGGCCGAACTTAGCGAGGTCCGAGTGCTTTGGATTGTTAGGTGATCCACTACAAGGTAGATAGATTTTTCTTCTTTTGACGAATATCGTGCGAGTATGTGTGAAACGCTGGATGTACTTGCCATTTATATCGCTGTAAATCATTCAATTTAGTAAAATCAATGAGATCAGGATAATCATGAAAGTTAAAGTGTTTGTATTCTGCATCATCCCCGTCCCCTTCCAAGCGTGGATTAATAAAACAGGCCATATGCAAAATTCTCAACAGTTTAATAGCATCCTCCTTGGTTTGTTGCATGGGCACACCATCTAATTGAGTCTTCCTCCTGGCCGGAGCTTTCTCAAGCAGCTCCATTAGTTCAATGAATGTATATGTATTTTTAGCTGTTAGGTCATTCACTATCTCGTTTATCTGAGGGCACATTTTGTCATATTCATCAACAATATTTTCGATTCTCTCTTTTCCAAACCCAAGGAGAATTGCGTGTGCATTATCATCACCAATAAAATCTTTCTTTTCTTTTTTTGCGTCAGATATCAACATCTGAACAGCCTTCACTAAGTCTCTAGGTCTATTGCGCGATATTTTTGAAAGCCATTGATCCCACGTTCGCCTATTGACTGTTTCTCCCGGCAGCAACACCTGGACATTCTTGAAAAATGTATAAACTCCATGCGTAGAACTTGCATCATTAACCGCCAACTGTATTCGACGATTAAAGATTTTTCTAAGCTCATCCTCTGAAAACTTCAACTCATGCACAAAACCAAGCTTGTCCTTTCTTTCCTGGCCATGCCTTTGAACTCTGGTCATCACATGCCAAATATCTGATCGCACAGAAACAAGGCATCTTAAATTAGGAATGTCTTGAGATAGCTCAATGGCTGCGGAAACTATTGCCCAGCACGCACCGTAATCAAATCCATCTTTAGAATCTTTTGCGACAGCAGCGTCTATGTCATCCAATAACAGCCATAAATTTTTGCCTTTATTTGACAAATAATTTTCAACTGTTTCTGTTAGCTTGTTAACGTTCATAATGCTATTCTGTTGCTCTAACAAAGATTGAGCAATTTCACCGCAATACGGTGTTGCTTTAGCAAGAAGGCTGGAAAATTTTGAAATGAGATCAGCCTTTGAATACCCTTCATTTATAGCTAGCTTTTGCAGAGAAACCATCTCTTCAGAGATTGCCACTTCATTTCTGTTCGAGTGCGCGCCAATTATACATGCTATTGCTTTCAGCATTTGCGCATATGCAACCGCTTTTTTATCAGATAGAGTTTTTCTTTCTAAAATAGGATCACATTCAAGGTCATCTGGTGTTATGAGGACCGAAAGCTCCTTGTTCTTAAGATATGCCTCATGAATAACGTTCACAAATATACTTTTCCCAACTCCTTTATTTCCGAGCAGTATCACATTTGAATGAAAATCGAAGCTCAGCAAATCCTCCATGTTTCCGGGTGGAACAAAAACTTCCCCTCTGATCTCCTTTTCGTCTTCGGCAGCACCACCTCTAAAGTACTTAATCAAGCTAGCAAGATTTGACATATCTTAAATTCTCCAGATTATTCTACAAATTCTCGACTGGACACCTAACACCCCTGGGGGTCAGGTCTGAATGGCACTTACTTAAGCCCAAGCCTTTCATGCTGCTGACCGGCTCCATTCCCGTTATTTTGGAGGATGGCCGTTCTTGCGTATATCAGCTTGTGCTTCATGTCTGGGCCGCGTCAGTAGTGGTGTCGGCTTTGGCCGTCGTTTGACCGCTCTCGGTTCAACTCTTCCCGGACGATTCCCCACATGTCGTTGCGCAATAAGCGCAAAGAACTCCACTAAATCAGCTTGCGTATAGCAAGACGTCCGCCGTGAACATTGGGGTCAGGTCTCCCAATTCCCACATAGCGTCAGCTTTGGGAAATGGGAGACCTGACCCCGTAGCCATTGTTATTTGTTAGCCCTCGGACTCATTACCAACATCTTCCGGTAGCAAGTCTTGCGTTGGCAGTTCCTTCTTAGAATATTGGTAACCATCCGCAAGGTAGCCTTTCAAATGGGCGCGCAAAAGATCCATCTTCAGATGCGTGCGGTGCTCATAGCGGGCAGCGTCATCAAGCGACAAGCCGTCTTCCGAGGCGTCCGACACATCCTTGGCGATAATGCTAATTTTTGTGAGATTCAATCTCTGCTCATTGATTCGGATGATCTCAGCGATGAACACTCTGGCAAGTTTGTAACTTGATGCGATAAGTGCGCCACAGACCAAGACGTATGGGAAACGCGCAATCAAAATCTCCCAAATGGAAACCGCCTCAGGTAGATTCTCCAAGTGGCTGAGTTCCGAGGCTTTCGAAAACAGATCAACGGTCACTAGGCCAATTACAATGATTGGGATAGCGGCGAGAAATGAGTACCTTCTAATGCTTGATGCCCCCTGAGAAACGAAGCCGCTGATTTCTGTCGGGAACATGTTGATATTCTCTTTCAACTCCCGCAGCTCGGCATCGGCCTTGGCTATTTCTGTTGAAAGCTGTTTCCGTTCTTCCGTTTTCTGTTCAATTGATGAAGAAGCGGACTCGATGCGGGCGGAATATTCAGATAGCTCTTGCTTTTTCGATCCAACGGCCCGACCCGTTGCCTCCAGCTTTTCCTGCGCCGAATCGATCTGACTTTCGACCTGTGCCTTTTCGCCGTCTAGCCGGTTGATCGTCTCGGTCAATTCCGCAATCTTCTGGTTCAGACCCTCGACCTCTGCCTCTTTGGCCGTTACTGTCTCAAGCCGCTCTTTACATTTCTCAAGTGCTGATTGGCGGAGGTTCTCGACAGAACCAACCTGTTTAGCAATGTCGGAGAACTCGGACGAACTGAACCCCTTGATTTGGACAGAAGTAAGTAGCTGATCCCCTAAATATTTTCTTGGCGGTTCAATCGAAAACTTCGTAATGAACCCGTTTATTTGGACGACCCATGCGTTGTTCGCGTTAGCGACTTGAACTTTGCCCTTATCTCCGGATGGATGGTAAGTACAAGTGAAGGATGCTTTGTTTCCATCCGCATAATCTCGCGTATCGATCTGAATCAGAGATACAAACTGCGGCTCTTTGAACTCGAACTCATATGTTCGGTTCTGCCCTTTGACAAAGTTCTTTTCGCTAGTATTCCCTACTAACTTCGTCGTCTTCCGGCCACGATGATCTAGAAATGAAATGTTTATTTCATGAGGCGCTGAGGCCATCAGCGTCTCAAGTTCTCCGATTTCTTCATCAACGCTCATGTTTCCCCCTTGAAGCCTAACGCCCCTGTACTGCGGCGAGCGTAACGAGTCCGGCGCCGGCAGGCGCGAACTGCAACGGCTTGTTATGAAAATTACGCAAAATCATTGAATGCGTCTGAATCAATGAAATAATGGGGCGGCTCATCATTGGCTTCATACTCAGAGGCGAACCTAGCCGCCACACTCTCAACATGTTGATAATTATTGAGATAGTTATTCTCTGCATCTTCTAGAGTATCATCTGTCCCGTAGTAATCATTTAGAGCTATTTGCGAAACGGCAAAAACGTATCTATCCCCATCTAAATAACCATCAAAGCAAATCAACTCCCCACCAACATCTCGCCAGCAAGTTGCATCTTCTTCAAAATGCCATCCATCCATGAAACTTCCCTCCCTTCATAACAGCGTATTAATTAGAGCGTTCCTTATAACTCGGATCCGTCTAACTCCGAGCCTCCACCCCGCTCAATATATCAAAATACTCTCATATCAATCAGTTAGAGTGAAATAGCCAATGTCTTACACCGAGCTCAAAGGAACGTTCCGTTGAAAACGGGCGTATCTTCCCGTCCATAGTCCATGTCTCCACGCCCAATCAACGTCTGATGTACAATCCCCCCACACTCTCCAGAGCCCTTGCCAATGCGTACCTTCGTCCTCCGCGCCCGTGCCGCCTCTACCAACAGCCAGACGCTAATGGCCAACGTCGGCGGTGATGCCCACAGCGAGATCCTCGCCCACACTCTGATGAATGCCATCTTTGTGGCGCAGTCGCACCGTGCCGATGTGGTGGTACATCTGGTGCTGGAGAGCACCCAGGATTATTCCCGCACCCTTACCTTTGTGGCCGAGGAGATGCGGGATATTGGCGGGTTTCATGAGCAGGCGTTGCTGGCCAAGGTGGTGCGGGCGCTTGATGCTTCTGCGGGGATGGGCAAGGAGCAGATGAAGGCGGTGGAGAGCGGCATTACCGTGCGCACGCTGAGCTTCGAAAAGCTGGTGAAGGAGCTGGCCGAGGATGGCCATCAGCTTTATATGATGGACCCGAAGGGCGAGAGCATTCGCGAACTGGCGTTTGCCGATAAGCCCTGTTTCCTTCTTACCGATCACATTCCCATGCCGAAGAAGAGTTTTAACAGCCTGAAGCGACTGGGCACCGAGAAGATCAGCCTGGGGCCGACCATGCTGTTTGCGTCACAGTGTGTGGTGTTGATTAATAATGAGATGGATCTTGCGGGGATGTAGGAGCCCCGCTTGAGGTGCGAACCTTGTGTAGCAAGGCGCTTCAATCGCGGTCGCCCCCTGAGGGCATAGCAAACGACCGCTTGTATGTTTGAATGCCTCTCCTGCAATGATGCAGGACTTGCCGGGGTGGAGGGACCAACGACGCATCTGACCTCAGGGTACAGACGGTAGGAGACTTGGCCCCACCCCGCACCTATTCATACGCCGATAAAGAATCCATCGGCTGAGTTGCACCTCAGACCGACGATACCAGCAAGCCAGCGTTTAGGTGCGCCCCGACAAGCATGTGTAACCTAGCTCAAGGGGCAGTTCAGTGGCAATGCAAGTAGCAAGATCTATCGTCGGCATCGACGTCGCCAAGGCCGAGTTGGTCATTCATTTCCAGGGCCAGACGTTCACCATCGAGAACACCCCCAAAGCCATTAAACACTGGCTCAAGAGCCTGCCATGCTCCTGTGAGATCGCCATTGAGGCCACAGGGACTTACCACATGGCAGTCATCGAGTTGGCCCATGCCAAAGGGCACCACATTTACGTCATTGATGCTTCACGTCTCAGCAGCTACCGCAAGGGAACAGGCGGCCGAGCTAAAACAGACGCCTCTGACGCCCAGCTGCTTGCCCGCCATCTGCAGAGAGAGAAGGAGGATCTGCGCCGTTGGAGCCCGCCGCCCAAGGCGTATCGAACACTGCAGACACTGCTACGCCGCCGCGCGGCGCTGATCAAGGCGCGAACCATGATCCAACAGAGCCTGGGTGGCGAAAAGATTCTCAAGGCGAGCCTGACAAGGCTGATCTCACAGATCAACAGTCTGGATACACTAATCCAGAAGCATCTTCGCAACACCGTAAGAGAGGCAGGGCTCTGCGATCAGGTACAACGCTGCAAATCTCTGGAAGGTGTGGGCGATCTGACGGCTTACGCCTTGGTCATGGCCTTCCTGCGAGGAGACTTCCGCAACAGCGACGCCTTCGTCGCCTTCCTGGGGATGGATGTCCATGTAAAGGACTCCGGCACCAGAACGGGAAAACGCAAGCTGACCAAAAAAGGCGACTCAGAGACCCGCAGACTGCTTTACTGTGCGGCCATGGCCGCTCGTAAAAGCGCCCGCTGGGCGGGTGTCTACCAAGGTTATCTCGACCGTGGCCTGGCGAAAACGCAGGCCCTGGTCATCCTCGCACGTAAGCTGGTCCGTATCGCCTTCGCGCTGATGAAGAGCCGTACTGACTACGTATCTATGCCTGCCTCATAAAAGGGGTGGACAACATAGAATCTCCTACAGACTAATTTACCTCGCCTAGGCTCGGATCGCCCAGGCAAGCTGGGCTCCTACAGATGGGTTTGGGGCTTCTTAGCTATTAATTATTCATTATTAACTATTCATTAACTTTCCAGCCAGATTTCCCGCGCCCACTGCCAGATACTCCCCCACTCTTCTTCCTCGCTGATGCCGTTGCCGGGCTGCCAGAGCAGCACGCTGCCTTCCTGGGACATGGCATAAATGCCTTCGGGGGCTTCGCAGACGGGGATCAGGTAGCGGGGCATGCCCTGGTCCCAGGCGTTGGCGGCCATTTCGGGGAGGAAGTTGTGGGCGTAGTCGTCCATCACCGTGGCCGGTTCCAGGCTGCCGCAGATAATGTCGCTGGCGTTGAGCAGGAACTCCTTGTAGTCACCGGGTAGCGGAATGAGTAGTTGCTCTTCGATTTCTACCAGGCGGTCTTCGTCCGGGAGTTCCAGCGCCACCAGGCCACCTTCGTGGCGTTCGCGCAGCAGTTCGATTACGTCTTCCATATAAAAACCTTGTTTAACCACAGAGATCACAGAGAGCACTGAGAAGAAAAAGGGTTTCCCTCAGTGAACTCCGTGGTCTCTGTGGTAAAAAATCTTCTAGCCCCGGCGGAACGGGAACAGGAACTGTTTGACCACGCCTTCCGGCACCGGGGTGCTGGCTCGGGTGCCGTATTCGGCGGCCAGCTCCCTGGGCATGATCAGGGTGCCGAACAGTTTATCGTAGATGGGCAGGAAGGCGGCGTAGTTTTTGTCTACCGCCTGGTCTTCAGAGGAATGGTGCCAGTGGTGGAATTCCGGGGTGGCGATGAGCCAGCGGATACCCGGGAAACGGAAACGCACATTGGCGTGGATGAAGATGGCGTGGAACGACACGAACACCAGGTAGGCATACACCGCTGAAGGTGCAAAGCCGAGGATGAAGATGGGCAGGTAACCCACGAAGCGGTTGGCGATGATCTCCACCACATGCAGGCGCGAGGAGGCCAGCCAGTCCATCTGGGTGGTGGAATGGTGTACGGCGTGAAACTTCCACAGCCAAGGCACTTCGTGGAAGGCACGATGGATCCAGTAGCTGCCCAGATCGATGACGATCAGGATCTCGATGAACTGCAGCCACAGGGGCTGACTGGCAATGGCCTGCTGGAAGCCGATATCCACCTTGTCATGCAGCACCACCTGGATCGGGATGATGGTGAAGAAACTGATCAGCTGCAGGCCCACATGGCTGAACAGGAAGTACTTCATGTCGGTGACCCAGCCACCGCGCAGGGTTTTCTGTTGCGGGTCCTTGGGAAAGGCCCGTTCCAGCGGGATGAACACCAGCGCCAGCACCAACAGGGTGAGGATGAAATAATCCAGCCCGGCATACAGGCTGCGGCCCTCCACCGGCGGCACATCCAGCCGCCCGGAGCCAATCAGCGCCGCCATGCAGGCCAGTACCATGCCGATGATGCCGTAACGTTTTTCCTGATGCCGAAACACGCTGAAAAAACCACAGGTGAACCCGATACCGATGCCGATAAACAGAGCAATACGCAGCACCTCGGCATTGTAGAAGCCGCGGAAATCAGGCGTGGTAAAGATCTCGGGGTAGAGGAAACAGAAGCTGCCCATCAGCGCCAGAATCCCCAGCCCGATGGACACGGTGGCGGTAATCTTGCCCTGCCCCGGGCTCAGATCCACTTCTTCATAACGGTCGCGTAAAAATTCACTCACTGGCTCCCTCCTCCATTCCCCCAAAGACTGCCTGACTCCCCCGCATTTGGGCCAGTACAGGGCAGTAACAAGCTGCTACACTGCGCGTTCAATAACAGACGCATCACGCTTCACGCATCACGCGGTACGGCTTTCCTCTCCAGGGACTTATTCTCCGCGCTTCAGCGTGCGGGCGCGAGGCACTGACTCTCAATCCCACCATTGCCGGGTTCGCGCCGTGTTGCGTGATGCGTGTTGCCTGATGCGGATTTTATCGTATGCCATTACTCACGCTTCGCGAAATACAGCTCAGCTATGGCCAGCAGGCCTTGCTGGACCATGTGAACCTTTCCATCGACAGTGGCGAGCGCCTGTGTCTGATTGGCCGTAACGGGGCGGGCAAGTCCACCCTGATGAAGGTGATCGCCGGGGAGATCCAGGCGGATGACGGGCAGATCGAACAGACCCAGGGGCTGAGCATTGCCCGGCTGGAACAGGAAGTGCCGGACGATCAGGATCATAGCGTGCACTACATGGTGTCCCAGGGCCTGGGTGAGCATGGCGCCCTGCTCAGCGAACACGCCGAGCTGGCCCATCAGCTGGGCGACGCCGATGACAAGGTGCTGGCCCGTTTCGAACAACTGAGCAGCGAGATCGAGGCCCGTGGTGCCTGGCAGCTGTCCCAGCGGGTGGATACCGCCCTGTCCAAATTGAGCCTGGATGGCGACATGCAGTTTGCCGGTCTGTCCGGGGGCATGAAGCGCCGGGTACTGTTGGCGCGGGCACTGGTGCAGGAACCGGATATCCTGTTGCTGGACGAGCCCACCAACCACCTGGATATGGAATCCATCCAGTGGCTGGAAGAATTTCTGAAAAGCTACGGCGCCACCCTGGTGTTCATTTCCCACGACCGGGCCTTTATCCGCGCCCTGGCCACCCGCATCATCGAACTGGACCGTGGCAGGCTGACCAGCTGGCCCGGCAGCTATGAGAAGTACCTGACCGGCAAGCAGGCGCAACTGGATGCGGAAGAGAAAGCCAACGCGGAGTTCGACAAGAAGCTCAGCCAGGAAGAAAAGTGGATCCGCCAAGGCATCAAGGCCCGGCGTACCCGTAACGAAGGCCGGGTCCGTGCCCTCAAGGCCATGCGCGATGAGTTTGCCCAGCGCCGCAACCGCACCGGCACCGCCAACCTGACCATCCAGAGCAGCGACAGCTCCGGCAAGATTGTGGTGGAAGCGGAAAACCTGAGTTTCGCGGTGGGCGGCAAGCAGATCGTCAAGGATTTCTCGGTAACGCTGATGCGTGGCGACCGCATCGGCATCCTTGGGCCCAATGGCTGCGGCAAGTCCACCCTGATCCGCCTGCTGCTGGACCGGCTCAAACCCGACAGCGGTACGGTGAAGATTGGCACCCAACTGCAAGTCGCCTACTTCGACCAGCTGCGCGATACCCTGGACGAAGAAAAGAGCGTGATCGACAACGTGGCCGAAGGCTCCGATGTGATCAATCTCAACGGCCAGAACAAACACGTGATCGGCTACCTGCAGGACTTCCTGTTCGATCCCGGCCGGGTGCGCCAGCCGGTGAAATCCCTGTCCGGGGGTGAGCGCAACCGGCTGTTGCTGGCCAAGCTGTTCACCAAGCCGTTCAACCTGCTGGTACTGGATGAGCCCACCAACGATCTGGACGCGGAGACCCTGGAGCTGCTGGAAGAACAGCTGATGAATTATCAGGGCACCCTGCTGCTGGTGAGCCACGACCGGGAATTCATCGACAATGTGGTCACTTCCACCCTGGTGTTCGAACACGGCCAGCTGAACAGCTACGTGGGCGGCTATCAGGACTGGATTCGTCAGCGTCCGGAACCTGTGAAGGAAAAACCCGTCAAAGCCCTCAAGCCGGCGGCACCGGCCAAAGAGGAAGCGCCCAAACCCAAGAAGCTGTCCTACAAGGATCAGCGCGAGCTGGAGCAACTTCCGGGTACCATCGAACAGCTGGAAGGCGATCTGGATGCGGTGCAGGCCCGTATGTCCGATCCCGACTTCTACAAGGGCGACCCGGCCGAGATTACTGCCGCCCAACAGCAACAGACCGAGCTGCAGACGGCACTGGACGCCGCCTACGCCCGCTGGGACGAACTGGACCAGCTCGGCTGAACCAACAGAAGGAGTGGTTGTGCATTCATTGATTCGCTTTCTGATGATCCTCGGCACCGGCCTGTTGCTGATCAGCAGCCCGCTGCAGGCCAATGAGGCGGAAGATGAGGAACGTGCGGTAGAGCGTCAGCAGGAAACCGACCACCCCACACCGGCCAAGCCCGCCCATGTGCCCCCGGCGGGCGAGGAAGACGCCAGCGCGGAAACCGCCCCCCCGCAGCAAACGTCCCTGGCCCTGCTCAACCGCAAGGTGGAGCCCGGCAGTTTTGCCACCCTGCACTGGACCCCGGATCAGTCCTTCGCGTCCATTGCCACCCCGGTACCGGTGCTGGTTGCCCATGGCCAGAAGCCCGGCCCCCAGCTTTGCCTCACGGCGGCGATCCATGGTGATGAACTCAACGGCATCGAGATGGTGCGGCGGCTGATGTACGAGCTGGAGCCGGACCAGCTGGCCGGTACCGTGATCGGGGTGCCCATCGTGAATCTGGACGGCTTCCGCAGTGGCAGCCGTTACCTCAGCGACCGCCGTGACCTGAACCGTTACTTCCCGGGTTATGCCAAGGGCAGCGCCGCCTCGCGGGTGGCCCATTCCCTGTACAGCAACATCGTCAGCCACTGCGACTATCTGGTGGACCTGCATACCGGCTCCCAGAAGCGCATCAACCTGCCCCAGCTGCGGGCGGATCTGGACAACCCGGATGTGGTGGCCTTCGCCAAGCACTTTGGTGGCATGACCGTGCTGCACAGCCCCGGTGCCACCGGCATGCTGCGCGACGCAGCGGTGAAGGACGGCATTATTTCCGTGACCATGGAAGCCGGCGGCCCCAACCGGCTGGAGCCCCAGGCCGTGAATTATGGCGTGCAGGCGCTGGAAACCCTGCTGGAAAACCTGGAAATGCGAAAAGCCAGCCGATTCTGGAGTGCACCCCAGGCGGTGTTCTTCGAATCGGAATGGATTCGTGCAGGCCAGGGCGGCATCCTGCTGTCCGAGGTGAAGCTGAACGACAAGGTGAAGAAGGGAGAGATCCTCGGCACCGTCACCGATCCGATCAGCAACACCGGCAGCGCCATTATCGCGCCCTATGACGGCCGGATATTGGGGATGGCCGTGAACCAGGTGGTCCATGCCGGCTTTGCGGCGTTCCGGATTGGTGAGGTGAAATCCACGGAAGAAGTGGAAGCCCAGGCGGAAAAAGCCAGCAAGGAAAAGGAAAAGAACCAGCAACCCGGCACAGGCGCCGACACCGGCGAGGACAGCCACGGCGCGGTCAACGGTGAGGTGAACGGAGAGGCAAGAAGCGACGACGTGGCAGACAGCAAGCCATCGCTGACCCAGGAAGAGGAAGACAACACCACCGAGTAACGGGGGCGCGGAGGACGCCGTTCTCCGCGCGCTACTGTCCTTTCACCACCGGTCCCAGGAAGGGGACCACCGCTAAACGAATCCCCTCATCCAGAGCCTTCTCGTCCGCGAACATATCGTCTTTCTGGTGCGTGCGGGGAATCTTGTCTTCAATGCTGTAGTAATGGGGCAATACCAGCCCACCGTAACTGGTGGACAGCCAGGTGCCCTGCCCGTCAAAGCTGTTCAGCTGCAAGGAAACCGCCCCCACACTGCCGTGCCAGCGGGAGAAACGGGCATCGTCCAGCCCATCGGTAATGTTGGCCCGCCTGACACCATCCCACTTGGCGTATTTCCCCGTGCTTTCGGCTTGCCGTTCCACCAGGGTGGGGAAGATCACGATGTCATGCTCGCCTTCGGGGTTGAGCGCTTTGACCAGTTGTTTCACCGCTTGTTGGTAGCGCCCGCGATCGAAGGCACCGGAAGAGGCAGAATAGATTCCTCCCACGCTTTCTATGGCTTCAAGCCAGGCTTTGTTGAATAGCGGCACCGCCACGGTTTCCACGCTGTGGCGGGTCTTCAGATCGTCCACCAGCAAACGGGTCACCGGTGTCACGCCGCTGCGATATTCATCCCGGGTGGGCGATACCGGCAACAACAGGATCGAGGCCCGCTCGGGGACACCGGTGTAGTCATCACTGTAGTGATTGTCAGGAATAGTCACCGTGTTACTGGTGCAGGCTGCCAGTAATGCGCCCAGAAAGAGCAACAGGCCCAATTTCATCTTCATGATTCCCCCAGAGCATCCTTGCAAAGCGGGGCAGTATGCCACCCCGCTACCGGGCCGGCAAAACGGCCCCACCCGGGGGCAGACATTACTGCACAGTCAGGTTGTCCCGCAAACCCGCCAGGGTCTTTTCACCAATGCCTTTCACGGCCAGCAGCTGATCCACACTGGTGAAGGGGCCATTGGCATCACGCCACTGGATAATCGATTCGGCCGTGCTGGGCCCCACGCCCTTGAGCGCCTGCAGCTGGGTCGCGTCGGCAGTATTGAGATTGATGCGCTGCGCGCTGGCCTGCTCGGTAGCGGAGGCGGTAGCGGTAGAAGGTACCGGGGTCACTTCCACGGCCTGGGACAGGCCAGCGAAGGCAAGCAGGATAACGGCGAGTACGGTGTTGAATCCTTTCATGATTGATCTCCTTTAGGTTGGAGAAAGCACCATAAAAGGCATTCCCACAGAGAGTTATCAGCCTGTGGGGGCAATCCGTGTCAGTGAATCAGGAGAGGCTGTGTAATATTTCGTCCACAACCACTGTAGGCTCTGCCGCCTGAGTGATGGGGCGGCCGATTACCATGTAATCCACGCCGGCGTCGCGGGCCTGCACGGGCGTCATGACACGACGCTGGTCACCGGCATCGGCGCCAGCGGGCCGGATGCCCGGGGTCAGCAACGCGAATTCCTTGCCACAGGCTTCTTTCAGCATGACGGCTTCCTGTGCAGAACAAACCACACCGTCCATGCCGGATGCCTTGGACAATTCGGCGAGACGACGGACCTGCACTTCAGGGGCATCCACCACCCCCACCTGCTCCAGATCTGCCGCGTCCATGCTGGTCAGCACGGTCACCGCGATCAGCAACGGACGGTTGGCGTGATTGGCAATGGCGTTGGCGGCGGCTTCCATCATCCGCTGGCCGCCACAGGCATGCACATTCACCATCCAGATGCCCATGTCAGCGGCGGCCGATACGGCACCGGCCACGGTGTTGGGGATATCGTGGAATTTCAGGTCGAGAAACACTTCGAAACCCTTGCCAAGCAGGGCATCCACCACCGCCGGACCACTGCGGGTAAAGATTTCCTTGCCCACTTTTACACGCACCTTGGCCGGATCCAGCTGATCCGCCATGGCAAGCGCCTGTGCCTGATCGGGGTAATCCAGAGCGACAACAACGGGGCTGGTGATAGACATGGCGATTTCCTGGGTGGTGGGTAGGCGGGGGTATGGTAGGCGTTGCTCGGAAGGGGTTCAAGAATGGTCAGACAGTTGCGAGTGACAAGTTTCGAGTTGCGAAAGGCAAACCCTCAGGCTGAGGCGGGTTTTGATTCGGTTCGCCCAGACAAGCTGGGCTCCTACAAAAACAATGCGCGCCTCTGTAGATACCCTGTTCAAGCGCAAGCATTTTTCGCATGGCAATCACTAAAAAGCAGTGATGAATCGAACGGGGTGTCCGTCTTAACGCAGGCCCACAGGCCAGTCAGATACTTACGCATTACCGCCACCTGGGCCTGCAGCTTGGTTTTCCCGCGGGCGACCAGGGCCTCATAAAATGCCTTGGCATTCGGGTCAAAGCGCACGGCGGACATGGCAGGCATATACAGCGCTGAGCGTATGTACACGTTGCCCGCTTTACTGATCCTTGAGGCCTGATGAACGCTGCTTCCAGACTGGTACAGACGTATATCCAGGCCCGCATGACGGCTTACCTGAGCGGATTTCAGATGATCCGGCAAGACGCACAGCTCAGCCAGCAACGCGAGGGCCGTTGCCTCCGCAATGCCCTTGGCTGCGCAGAAGTGCTTATACAAGCGCTTGAGCTCAGGTGATTCTCCCAGAAGCTCCACCGCAGCCCGCTTCAGCCGATCAATGCGTCGATCCAGCATCTCAATCGCTTCCTGCTCATCTTCAACGAGCAGCGTGGGCGTAGACTGGGTGGCCTTCATGGCATGGAGGCGGTTCTTTGCCTGTGTCCGGCTACCGGTCAGGCGGTTGATCTGCCTTCCGAGGCTTCGAAGGGCCTGACGGTGCTGATCTGGTGGTGTCCACAACCGGGGCTCCATCCGCATGCCGTACTCGGCCAGAAGTGCCGCATCTATGCTGTCGGTCTTGCTGTTCTGCAGCTTGATATTGGCGAAGTTCTTGGTGCTTTTGGGGTTAATCACTGCCACGGGCAGGCCGGCCTCAACCAGAGCCACCGCCAGATCAAAGTAATACACTCCTGTTGCTTCCATGACGATGCACTTCGGTCGAAGCTTTTTCATCGCGGCAATCATGGAATTGTGGCCATCAGGGGACTGCTTGTACTGCTTGGGCTTGCTGAACCTACCATCGCCAAAGCTCACAACATCCACAGAACTAGCACCAATATCCACACCGGCAAATACAGACATACCCTTCACTCGCAACGCTGAATTAACGACAATAGTCACCGGTTCCCCGACCTCGCACTGACTTACCTGCTACCGACCTTGTGATACGAAGTCTCGCGCAAGCGGCTTCGGGATACCCTTCGGAGTAGGTAATGAGGCGGGGAGCCGCTCTACAGACGAAGTCAGAGCAAGCTGCTTCCAGGAGCGAACGGCCTCCCCGGTAACCGGTAAACCATAATTCATATGGTGAAGTGGCAACATACAAGGAGCCCAGCTTGTCTGGGCGAAGGGACCGAAGTGGGTCATTTTTTCGGGGCCTGTGGAGTCCAAACATGCCGCCACGCACAAACGCTGGGTGGTGCAGGTCAGACGTGCCTCAGGGCATCGTCGACAGGATTATGGTGGCATCGGCAGCAACAGCGGCGCTATCATCGAGCGCAGCAATCTCTCCAAGGCTAGCAGGCTTTACCGTGGGAGATTCAGCTTGCTGAACGAATGGGGCATCCGCTCTTGGACGCTGTGCCAGCCTGAGAGCCCTTCGGCCAACAAGTTGGCTCTCCCACGGCGCTATCGGCGTTTCTGGGATCTTTAGCTCGCTTGGGCTCGGATCGCCCAGGCAAGCTGGGCTCCTACAATAAACAATGCGCGCTTCTGTAGGAGCCCAGCTTGTCTGGGCGAAGGGACCGAAGGGGGTCATGTTTCGGGCCTGTCGATGCCGTGCTGCGTACGGTTCGTCCCTGGAAGGGAATTCCTACAGCTCAATCCGGGGCTTTGGAATCCTTGCCTCGCTTGGGCTCGGATCGCCCAGGCAAGCTGGGCTCCTACAATAAACAATGCGCGCTTCTGTAGGAGCCCAGCTTGTCTGGGCGAAGGGACCGAAGGGGTCATGTTTTGGGGCCTGCCGATGCCGTGCTGCGTACGGTTCGTCCCCTGGAAGGGAACTCCTACAGCTCAAGCCGGGGCTCTGGAATCCTTGCCTCGCTTGGGCTCGGATCGCCCAGGCAAGCTGGGCTCCTACAGCGGCTTCGTAGCAATGCAGAATCCGGGAACTTTTTGGATTTTCCTAATCCAAGCGTAGCTTGTAGCTTGTAGCTTGTAGCTTGTAGCTTGTAGCTTGTAGCTTGTAGCTTGTAGCTTGTAGCTTGTAGCTTGTAGCTTGTAGCTTGTAGCTTGTAGCTGATAGCTGATAGCTGCTCTTAAACCTCCTTCACCACTGGCTTGATGGTGCCCCAGCGTTTGCAGCTTGGGCAGCGCCATTGCATCAGCGGGGTTTCGAAGCCGCAGCGGCGGCATTTGTAGAGGCTCTTGTTGTTGACCAGCTTTTCGGACATCTGGCGAAGGGCATCCAGGTGTTCGCGGGCTTCACCTTCCACAATGCCGGCCAGGCTCATGTCGAGAATCTTGTTGAGGCCGCGTACGGACGGGTTGGCTTTCATGTATTCGCCGATAAAGTCCGCCGCCTCCTTGTCGCCGTAACGGTCCTTGAGGGCTTCAGATAGCAGCAGGATGCGGCTGGTGCTGGGTTTCTCCGCGCTGTAGTCCGCCAGCATCTGGATAAAATCCTCGCCCTTCTCCTGGGCGTCATAGCAGGCACGCAGCTTGTCCAGCACTTCATCGAAGAAGTCGCTGTCCTGCACCCAGATGCGCTGGTAGGCCTGAATCGCGGCCTCCCAGTTCTGCTCGTCCATTTCCAGCTCCCCTTCCTGGAAGCTGGCACGCACGCATTTATCGTCAAAGGACAGTGCCCGGCGCAGCATGCGGCGAGCCGGATTGATGTCCTTGTCCCGCTTGAGATTGTCTGCCTGCTCACAGCAGTACTGCGCCAGTACCGAAGCCAGTTCGGGCCGGCTCTTCAGCAATCGTTCGCCCATGCTGATGGCGTTGACCCAGTCACGCTCCTGTTCATACAGGCCCATCAACTGGCTGCAGACTTCATCCTTGGCTTCACAGTTCTGATCCAGCATTTCCAGCAGGACCTGTTCGGCCAAGTCAAAGATGCCGCTGGCCAGATAATCCTGGGCCAGTTCCAGCTGGATCTCTTCCTGCACCGGGCGGGCATAGTCGCCATGCTCCAGCAGGTGGGTATGGAGCTGGGCGGCACGGTCAAACTCGCCGCGTTTACGGAACAGCTTGCCCAGGGCCAGATGGGTGTCCAGCCCCTCCTCGCCCACGTCCAGCCCCTTGAGAAGGGCTTCAATGCCCTTGTCGGGTTCTTCGTTGAGGAAGAAGTTGATGCCGGCCACGTAGTCCTTGGACAGGGAGGCCATGCGGCGGCGCTGACGACGCCGGCTCTCGCGGCGCCCCAGAAAAAAACCCGCTCCGATGGCAACAAAGAAGAACGGGATCAACCACAGGGATTCATTCATGAAAACAGGCTCTTGAGACCACGCAGGCCGATGCCGGCCAGTAAGCCGGCCAACAGGCCGATTGCCAGAATGCCGATCACCAGCACGCCCAGGGAAACATCCCAGTGCCAGCCATCTACCAACAGGTCCAGGGTGACCAGATCACGGTTACTGGTGACAAACAGGAAAGCGATCAGGAAGATGGCCACCACAGCCAGAATCACCAGGATGCGGTACAAGTTACGCATGGCAGAATTCCTCTCTCCGGCCCTCGCCGGTTACAGCATGGGGGAGCGGGTCAGCTGGCTGCCGCCTGGCTGCCATCGGATTCCGAGTCCTGGTCATCACTGCCTTGCAGATGCAGGGATTCGTTAACGCGTTCGCGCAACTCTTTGCCAGGCTTGAAATGGGGAACATATTTACCGTGCAGCTCGACGCTGGCACCGGTTTTGGGATTGCGTCCCACACGGGGGGCGCGGAAATGAAGGGAAAAACTGCCGAAGCCGCGAATTTCGATGCGACCACCGCCGGCCAGGGAATCGGCCATTTCCTCGATCAGCGTCTTGACTGCCAGTTCCACGTCCTTGGGCGACAGTTGGGACTGTCGGTCGGCAATACGCTCAATCAGTTCAGATTTGGTTAACGCCATTACAGCTTGCTCCCTGGGCTCCCAGCCCAGTGGGGCCGGCATCATTGCCGGCCCCTCGGGAGGAGCCGATTAAGACTCGTTGCTGTTTTCCATCTGCTGCTTGATCAGATCACCGATGGTCTTCGGCGCATTGGCATCCTGCTGTTCAGACAGGTTGTCCATGGCCTCACGCTCATCAGCCTGATCCTTAGACTTGATGGACAAGCTCAGTACACGGTTCTTGCGATCAACGTTGACGATCTTGGCTTCCACTTCGTCGCCCACGTTGAGCACTTCGGTCGCATCGTTAACGCGGTCACGGCTGATTTCGCTGGCACGCAGGGTACCTTCGACATTTTCAGCCAGCTCTACGGTGGCCGCTTTCGCGTCTACCGCTTTGACTACGCCCTTAACAATTGCGCCCTTATCGTTAGCTGCAACATACTGAGCAAACGGATCGTCTGTCAACTGCTTGATACCCAAGGAAATTCTCTCGCGCTCTGCGTCGATGGAGAGAACCACGGTTTCCAGCTCGTCACCCTTGTTGAAGTTACGCACGGCATCTTCGCCCTGCTCTTCCCAGGAGATGTCGGACAGGTGCACCAGACCGTCGATGCCGCCTTCCAGACCGATGAAGATACCGAAGTCAGTGATGGACTTGATCTTGCCGGAAATGCGCTCGCCTTTCTGGTACTTCTGCTCGAAGGCATCCCACGGGTTGGACTGACACTGCTTGATACCCAGGGAGATACGACGACGATCTTCGTCGATGTCCAGGATCATCACTTCCACTTCGTCGCCGATCTCTACAACCTTGGACGGGTGGATGTTCTTGTTGGTCCAATCCATTTCGGATACGTGAACCAGACCCTCTACACCTTCCTCGATCTCGGCGAAGCAGCCGTAGTCGGTCAGGTTGGTTACCTTGGCCTTCACCTTGGCACCTTCCGGGTACTTGCCCACGATGTCGTGCCACGGATCTTCGCCCAGCTGCTTCAGACCCAGGGAAACACGCATCTTCTCGCGGTCGAACTTCAGTACCTTGACGTCGATTTCCTGACCCACTTCCACGATCTCGCTCGGATGCTTGATGCGCTTCCAGGCCATATCGGTGATGTGCAGCAGGCCGTCGATGCCGCCCAGGTCCACGAACGCACCGTAGTCGGTCAGGTTCTTCACGATACCCTTGACTTCCATGCCTTCCTGAAGGGATTCCAGCAGTGCTTCACGCTCTTGAGAGTGCTCGGCTTCCATCACCGCACGACGGGAAACGACCACGTTGTTGCGCTTGGGATCCAGCTTGATGACTTTGAAGTCCAGCTCTTTGCCTTCCAGGTGAGCAACGTCGCGCACCGGACGGATGTCTACCAGAGAGCCCGGCAGGAAGGCACGGATCGGACCGATATCTACGGTGAAGCCGCCTTTTACCTTGCCAGAGATCTGACCTTTTACGATTTCGTCTTCGTCGAAAGCTTTTTCCAGCTCGCCCCATACTTCGGCGCGCTTGGCTTTTTCACGGGACAGGCGAGTGAAGCCCATGCCATCGTCGATGGCATCTACGGCTACATCTACTTCGTCGCCTTCGGCGATTTCCAGTTCACCTGCCTCGTTGATGAATTCGTCACGGGCAATGATGCCTTCGGATTTCAGGCCAGCGTTGACGGTTACCCAGTCGCTATCGATGGATACAACGGTGCCCTTGATGATGGAACCACGAGCTACGTCGAGGTCCTTGAGGCTTTCTTCAAAAAGATCAGCAAAAGATTCAGTCATGTTTCTCTCTGTTTACATTCACATGCCAACCAGCAGACATGGGTTATGAGTAGTTGGACCCGCCCTCCCCAGCTGGCTTACTTTGTGAGGGAGTGACAGATCGGCCGCTTGAACACAGAATCAAAAACGCCCCGCGGCAAGGGTTGCCGAAGGGTGCCATGGGTGTGTGACTGCTTCGTTACGCCTGCCTGAAAAGACTCAGACCAGCTGTCGCGCCGCAGCCTCGTCGAGAATCCGGTTTACCACGTCATCAACCGAGAGTGTGGTGGAATCGATCACCACGGCATCGTCTGCCGGGCGCAATGGCGCCACCTCACGGTTCATGTCACGGTCATCCCGGGTGCGGATGTCCTCAACAAGGGTCGCGAGGGTAGCACCAAAGCCCTTTTGCTTCAACTGCTCAAAGCGCCGTCTGGCGCGCTCTTCGGCGCTGGCAGTGAGGTAAATCTTGAGGGGGGCAGCAGTGAATACCACGGTGCCCATATCACGGCCATCGGCCACCAGGCCCGGGGATTCGGCAAATGCCTGCTGGCGGGCCAGCAGGGCATCACGCACGGGCTGCAATACCGCCACCTGGCTGGCCAGCTCGCCCACACTTTCCTGACGGATGATGTTGGAGACGTCTTCCCCCTCCAGAATCACCGCAGTCTCGCCCTGCTGCTCCAGAAAACGCACCGGCAGGGACTTGGCCAGGGCCACCAGCGCAGCCTCGTCATCCAGCGCAACCCCTTGATTTCTGGCGTAATAGCCCAGAACACGATAGAGCGCACCGGAATCCAGCAAGTGCCAGCCCAGACGGGCTGCCACCCGCCGCGCCACGGTACCCTTACCGGAGGAAACCGGCCCGTCGATGGTGAGTACGGCGGTTTCCGTCATTTTTCCTCCAGCTGGAGACCAGCGTGGGCAGACAACTGGGCAAAGCCCGGGAAGCTGGTGGCCACATTGGCACAATCATGAATGGTGATGGGGCCTGTGGCGCGCAGGGAGGCCATGGCAAAGCTCATGGCGATACGGTGATCACCGTGGGACTGGATTTCGCCACCACCGAACTCGCCGCCGGTGATGCGGATACCGTCTTCAAACACTTCATGGTCCACACCCAGAGCGGCCAGACCATCGGCCATGACCTGGATACGGTCAGACTCCTTCACCCGCAGCTCTTCGGCGCCACGCAGGATGGTGTCGCCCTCGGCACAGGCGGCGGCGATGAAGATGGCCGGGAATTCGTCAATGGCCAGGGGCACCAGCTCCTCGGGAATCTCAATACCCTTCAGCGGCGCGGATTTAACCACAATATCGGCCACCGGCTCGCCACCGGCATCACGCTGGTTCTCCAGGCGGATATCCGCCCCCATCAGCTTGAGGATGTCGATCACGCCGGTACGGGTGGGATTGATGCCCACGTGCGGCAGGGTCACTTCGCTGCCTTCAGCAATGGACGCGCCGACCAGGAAAAAGGCGGCAGAGGAAATGTCTGCCGGGACTTCCAACTTGCAGGCGGTGAGCTTGCCACCGCCCTGCACCGCGCTGGTGGCACCATCACGGCGTACGGCGTAACCGAAGCCACCCAGCATGCGCTCGGTGTGGTCACGGGTGGGGGCCGGTTCGGTGACGGAGGTTTCCCCTTCGGCATACAGGCCGCCCAGCAAGACGGCGGATTTCACCTGGGCCGAGGCCATGGGCAGATCATAGTGGATCGCCTTGAGCGGCTGACCACCACGGATACGCACCGGCGGACGACCTTCGTCACCGGTGGTGATCTGGGCGCCCATGTCACGCAGGGGCTTGGCCACCCGCTCCATGGGACGCTTGGACAGGGACGCATCCCCCGTCAGTTCCACATCAAAGGCCTGACCGGCCAGCAGCCCGGTGAGCAGGCGCATGGACGTACCGGAATTGCCCATGTACAGCGGCTTGGAGGGCGCCTTCAGGCCATTCAGGCCCACGCCATGAATAGTCACCTGACCATTGTTGGGGCCTTCAATCACCACGCCCATGTCGCGGAATGCCTGCAGGGTAGCGAGGGCGTCTTCGCCTTCGAGAAAACCTTCTACCTCGGTCACGCCGTCTGCCAGGGAACCCAGCATGATGGAGCGATGGGACATGGATTTGTCGCCGGGCACGCGAATGCGGCCATTCAGCTTGCCACCCGGGCTCATCAGATAGGTCGGGTTGGCCTTGCTATTGTCTGTCATGATTGTGTCGTCACCTGAATGTTGGGCGCGCGTATAGGAAGTGCGCCCGTTCATGGCCATAAAGTGTGCCCGGGCCGTGTTGGCGCGGGTCATGATGCCCATCAGGGCATCGGAATCCCCTTTTTCCACGGCATCGCGGAAACGGTCGATGCCATCGCTGAACAGGCCCAGCGCCTGCAACAGGGCATCCTTGTTCTCCCGGAAAATGTCGTGCCACATGACCGGGTCAGAGCTGGCAATCCGGGTGAAGTCCCGAAAACCGCCGGCAGCATAGCGGAAAATCTCGTTGGAATCCCCCTGCCTCGCCAGGGTATCTACCAGCGAAAACGCGAGAAGATGCGGCAAATGGCTGGTTTCCGCCAGCACCTGGTCGTGATAATCCGGGGACATCTGCAGCACTTCGGCGCCCATGGCGGTCCAGATAGCGCGCACTTTGGCGGTGGCCGCCGGATCGGTATCGTCGGTGGGCGTCAGGATCACCCGGTGATCCCGGTAAAGGCTGGCATCTGCTGCAGTGACACCGCTCTTTTCCTTGCCGGCAATGGGATGGCCGGGCACGAAACGGGCGTAATGCTCGCCCAGAGCGTCACGGGCCGCACTCATCACATTGCCCTTCACACTGCCGCCGTCGGTGACGATGGCGGTGCGGGAAAGTCCTGGCTTCAGCGCCGCCAGCACCTTGCCCATGGCCGACACGGGGGTGGAAACAAACACCAGATCAGCACCGGCTACCGCTTCGGCCAGATCCTGGCTACCGTCATCCACCACCCCCAGGGCAATGCCCTGCTCCAGGGTGCGCGCCGAGCGCGAGCCAGCCACGATGGAGCGGGCCAAGCCGTTTTCACGGGCGGCAGCGGCAAAGGAACCGCCAATCAGGCCGAGGCCAATGATGGCAATGCGATTGAAGAGGGGTTCAGACATCAGCAACGCCCCCGGGTCGCACTGTAGGAGCACCTCTCGAGGTGCGAACCGAATCTGGCACGGCCTGACGCAAGCAGGTTCGCGTCTCAAGCGACGCTCCTACGGCGGGGAGTCCGAAACGGTTGAAATCACCCATCGGCCAGATCCTGCAGCACGTGCTTGAGGGCAATCAGGAAGCGCTCATTCTCGCGACTGGTGCCGATGGTCACCCGCAGATGGTTGGGCATGCCGTAGCCGCCCAGCGGCCGCACGATCACCCCTTCCTTGAGCAGGCCCTCATAGACCGGCATGGCCGGCTGGCCGCAGTCAAAGGCGATGAAGTTGGCCACGGACGGAATCTGCTCCAGGTGCAGTTTCTGCAGCCCTTCGGCGATCTGCACCAGGCCGCTGGTGTTCTCGCCGCGGGAATTCTCGATGTGATCATCGTCCTGCAGCGCGGCTTCCGCGGCGATCTGGGCCGGGGTGTTCACGTTAAACGGCTGACGCACCCGGTTGAGCACATCCGCAATCTCCGGGCTGGAAATGCCGTAGCCCACCCGCAGACCGGCAAGGCCATAGATCTTGGAGAAGGTGCGGGTCACGATCAGGTTCGGGTATTTGCCGAGACGCTCAATGCCGTTGGGATAATGGCTTTCCTCAACGTACTCGAAGTAGGCCTCGTCCAGCACCACGATCACCCGCTCCGGGATCCGCGACAGGAATTCATCCAGGGCATGGGCATTGAACCAGGTACCGGTGGGATTGTTCGGATTGGCCACGAAAATCACCCGGGTGCGGTCGGTGACCGCCTCTGCCATGGCCGCCAGATCATGGCCAAACAGGTTGGAGGGCACCTGCACCGGCTTGGCATTGCAGGCCAAGGTCACGATGGGATACACCGCAAAGGCATACTCGGAAAAAATGGCCTCGTCGCCTTCCTGCAGGTAGGCGCGGGCAATCATGTCGAGCACGTCGTTGGAACCGTTGCCCAGGGTCAGCTGGTTGCCGGCCACATTGAGTTTTTCTGCCAGTGCCGCTTTCAGCGAAAAGGTGGCACCGTCCGGGTACAGGTGCAGCTCGTGCATATGCTTGAGCGCATGCAGGGCTTTATGGCTGGCACCCAGCGGGTTTTCATTACTGGCCAGCTTGACGATGTCAGTGACCCCCAGCTCACGCTCCAGCTCGTCGATGGGCTTGCCCGGCTCGTAGGGCTTGAGCTGCTGGATACCGTTGTTGGCTAATTGGATGTAGTCGCAGGTCATGTGTGTGCTCCCTTCTACCCTGGTTGCCAACCCTGGCCACCGGGGTTATCTGATTGGGGTCGGACGTCTTAAGTCGGACGTCTGACGCAAAGCCTCGTTGTGACAAGCCTATGCAGTGGCTATTCCTTTGTGGGAGCTTGCCTGCAAGCGATTTGGCCTCAGGCAAGAAAAGATCGCTTGCAGGCAAGCTCCTACGGCAGGTTTAGAGTACCGCTTTTGGATAGGAACCCAGCAGCTTGATGGTGTTGCCGGCGGCTTCCAGTTTGTCCAGCACTGCCTGCAGATTGCCCTCTTCCTTGTGACCTTCGCAGTCCACGAAGAACACGTAGCTCCAGTTGGCGGTGCGGGACGGGCGGGACTCCAGACGCGTGAGGTTGATCCCTTCGTCCCGGAACGGCGCCAGCACCTCAAACAACAGCCCCGGGCGGTTTTTGCCGCTGATCATCAGGCTGGTCTTGTCCTTGCCGGAGGCCGGGGTGTCCTGGCGACCGATGATCAGGAACCGAGTGGTGTTGTCCGGACGATCCTCGATGTTGCGCTGCACCGCTTCCAGCCCATACAGCTCCTCCGCCATTTCCCCGGCGATGGCCATGGCGTTCCACTCGTCCTTGAGACGACGGGCCGCTTCCGCATTGGAGCTCACCGCGATGCGCTCCACACCGGGCATGTGGGCGTCCAGCCACTGGCGGCACTGGGCCAGGGTCTGCTGGTGGGAGTACACCCGGGTGACCTTGTCACGCTGGGTATGCTGGCCGGCCAGCAGGTGATGATGGATACGCAGTTCCACTTCACCACAGATCTTCAGTTCGGAAGTCATGAAGGTATCCAGGGTGTGGTTGACCACCCCTTCGGTGGAGTTTTCCACCGGTACCACACCATAGTGAGCGGCGCCGGCTTCCACTTCCCGGAACACTTCATCGATGGCACCCAGCGGCACGGACTCCACCGCATGGCCAAAATGCTTGAGCGCGGCCTGCTGGGTGAAGGTGCCTTCCGGACCCAGGAAAGCCACTTTCATGCGCTGTTCCAGCGCCAGGCAGGCACTCATGACCTCACGGAAGAAGCGCGCCATGGTTTCGCCATCCAGCGGCCCCTGGTTACGCTCTTTCACCCGGCGCAGCACCTGGGCTTCACGCTCCGGACGGTAGAACACCGGGTTGGGGTCGGTGGCAATCTTCACTTCCGCCACCTTGTGCGCCAGGGCGGCACGCTCGTTAAGCAGATCCTGCAGCTTCTGATCCAGCTCGTCGATCTGGTTACGCAAGTTGTCGAGACTTTCGGTCATGCTGACCTCGCTTTTTGTTCGCTACACGCATCACGCAACAGGCAACACGCAGAAAAACCTGCGTAACTGGTTACCAGTGCCATGCTGTAATTTTCGTTTATCACTTGCCCACCTACTTAAACCGCGACTTCGCAACACGCAAATCCCAGCCTCGCAGACATGGCGTGGTGCGTGGTGCGTGTTGCGTCAGGCGTTCCTTGTCTCAAACTCTGCCATGAAGGTAATCAGGGCATCCACGGCGGCTTCCGGCACCGCGTTATAAATGCTGGCACGCATGCCGCCCACGCTGCGGTGGCCTTTCAGGTTGAGCAGGCCTGCGGCATCGGCTTCCGCCAGGAACTGCTTGTCCAGGCGATCATCGGCCAGCACGAAAGGCACATTCATCTGGCTGCGGCTGATCACTTCCACCGGGTTGCTGTAGAAATCGCTGCCATCAATGAAACCATACAGCTTTTCGGCCTTGCGCTGGTTGGTTTCTGCCATATTGGCCACGCCGCCCTGCTTTTTCAGCCATTGGAATACCAGGCCGGCCAGGTACCAGGCATAGGTGGGCGGGGTGTTGTACATGCTGCCGTTGTCCGCATGGGTCTGGTAGTTGAGCATGGCGGGCACATGGGCGCCGGCCTTGCCAAGCAGATCCTTGCGCACGATGACCAGGGTCAAACCGGCGGGGCCGATATTCTTCTGGGCACCGGCGTAGATCAGGCCAAAGCGGTTCACATCCACCGGACGGGACAGGATGGTGGAGCTCATGTCCGCCACCAGCGGCGTGCTGCCCACCTCGGGGATGAAGCTGTATTCCAGCCCGCCAATGGTTTCATTGGGGCAGTAATGCACGTAGGCCGGGTTGGCGGAGAGGTTCCAGCTGTCCTGGGGCGGTACCGTGGTGAAGTGGGTGTCTTCACTGCTGGCGGCCACATTAATGTTGCCGTAGCGACCGGCTTCCTTGATCGCCTTCTTCGACCACTGCCCGGTATTGATGTAGTCGGCGGTTTCGCCCTCGCCCAACAGGTTCATGGGCACCATGGCGAACTGGGTGGACGCGCCGCCCTGCAAGAACAGCACGGCGTAATCGTCGCTGATGCCCATCAGGTCACGCAGATCCTGTTCGGCCTTTTCGGCGATATCCACGAAGACCTTGTCCCGGTGGCTCATCTCCATAATGGACAGACCCTTGCCCTGGAAATCGAGCATTTCCTGTTGGGCCTGTTCCAGTACCGCCGTCGGCAACGCCGCCGGCCCTGCGCAGAAGTTATAGGCGCGGGACATTCATGTTCTCCGTCTAATCAAAGAAGCCCGGCGGAACCGGGCTCGGGTTTGGTTGGTTTTGCGTCGGACGTCAGACGTCGGACGTCCGACGCTTTAAAACCAGGGTTATTCCTCTGCGTCGTCGCTGGCGTCGGACGCCGGTGCTTCCGGGGTGGCTTCCCCTTCAATCACCTCGCCCTCTTCACCGTCCAGCTCGTCGTCTTCCTCGGCCCCTTCCAGTTCCGGAATGGTGGCCAGGCCGCAGAGTTTTTCTTCCTCGCCGAGACGAATCAGACGCACGCCCTGGGTGTTACGGCCTGAGGTGCTGATCTGGTCCACGCCGGTACGCACCAGGGTGCCCTGGTTGGAGATCAGCATGATGTCCTCTTCGCCGAACACCTGGGTCGCGCCCACCAGCTCACCGTTACGCTCGTTGATCACCATGGCGATAACACCCTGGCCACCGCGCCCTTTGGTGGGATACTCGGTGAGCGGGGTACGCTTGCCATAGCCCTTTTCGGAGGCCGTAAGGATCTGGCCGTTTTCTTCCGGCACGATCAGGGAGATCACGTCCACGCCGTCAGCCAGCTTGATACCGCGTACACCGCGGGCCAGGCGGCTCATGACACGCACCTTGGACTGATGGAAGCGCACGGCCTTGCCGTTGCGCGCCACCAGCATCACGTCTTCGTGGCCCTGGGTGATGGCCACGTTGACCAGATGCTCGCCTTCCTGCAGTTTCACGGCGATCAGGCCGGAGCTGCGCGGACGGGCAAAGTTGGCCAGCTGGGTACGCTTGACCACACCGCTGGAGGTGGCCATGAAGATGAACGGACCGGGCACGGTATCTGGCACTGCTTCGGCCTCATCGCCGTCCACCGCGTCTTCCACCACGTCCTCGGCCTCAACCACGGTCTCGTCTTCGTCTTCCGCCGCATCGGCTTTCTGCTGACGCACCATGTCGGCATCGAGGCGCAGAATAGCGGTAATCCGCTCTTCATTCCCCAGAGCCGGCAACAGGTTCACGATCGGCTTGCCCCGGGAGGCGCGGCCGCCTTGGGGCAGCTCGAAGGTGCGCAACCAGAACACCTTGCCGGCGTCGGTGAACAGCAACAGGGTATCGTGGGTGCCCGCTACCAGCAGGTGCTCCACGTAATCTTCGTCTTTCAATTGCCCGGCGGACTTGCCGCGCCCACCCCGCTTCTGGGCGCGGTAGGTATCAATGGGCTGCATCTTGGCGTAACCGCCGTTGGAGAGGGTCACCACCACGGTTTCTTCGGCGATCAGGTCTTCCATGCTGAGATCCAGGCGGGAGGCCACGATCTCGGAGCGACGCTCGTCGCCATACTCTTCACGCACAGCAACCAGCTCGTCACGGATCACCTGCATCAGGCGCTCCGGATCCGCCAGGATCAGCATCAGCTCGGCGATCACTTCCAGCAGTTCCTGGTAGTCGTTGATCAGCTTCTCGCGCTCGAGGCCGGTCAGCTTCTGCAGACGCAGATCGAGAATCGCCTGGGCCTGTTCCGGGCTCAGGTAATACAGGTCATCACGCAGACCGTACTGCTCGTCGAGGCCGTCCGGGCGGGCAGCATTTTCACCACCGGCACGCTCCAGCATCTGCAGCACATCGCCGGGCGCCCAGCCCTTGGCCAGCAGCTTCTCTTTCGCTTCCGCGCCACTCGGGGAACTCTTGATCAGCTCGATTACCGGATCGATGTTGCTCAGGGCCACCGCCAGGCCTTCCAGCAGGTGGGCCTTTTCACGGGCCTTGCGCAGTTCGAACACGGTACGACGGGTCACCACTTCACGGCGGTGACGGATAAAGGCATCCAGCAGCTCACGCAGGTTCAGGGTCTTGGGCTGGCCATCCACCAGTGCCACGGTGTTGATGCCGAAAACCGACTCCATCTGGGTCTGCTGATAGAGGTTGTTCAGCACCACTTCCGCGTTCTCGCCCTTACGCAGCTCGATCACGATGCGCATGCCTTCCTTGTCGGATTCGTCGCGCAGTTCGGTGATGCCTTCAATCTTCTTGTCTTTCACCAGCTCGGCAATCTTCTCGATCAACCGCGCCTTGTTCACCTGATAGGGAATCTCGGTAACGATGATGGCTTCTTTGCCGCTCTTGTCGGTGGCCTCGATCTCGGCACGGGCGCGCATGTACACACGGCCACGGCCGGTGCGGTAGGCCTGCACGATGCCAGCGCGACCGTTGATGATCGCGGCGGTGGGGAAATCCGGCCCTTTGATGTACTGCATCAGGTCGTCCGGGGTCAGGCTGTCGTCGTCGATCAGCGCCAGACAGCCATCCACCACCTCGCCCAGGTTATGGGGCGGTATATTGGTGGCCATACCCACGGCGATACCGGAGGAACCGTTCACCAGCAGGTTGGGGACCCGGGTGGGCATCACATCGGGAATCTTTTCCGTGCCGTCGTAGTTATCGACGAAATCCACGGTTTCCTTGTCCAGATCCGCCAGCAATTCATGGGCGATCTTGGCCATGCGCACTTCGGTGTAACGCATGGCCGCGGCGGAGTCACCGTCGATGGAACCGAAGTTCCCCTGACCATCCACCAGCATGTAGCGCAGGGAAAAAGGCTGCGCCATCCGTACGATGGTGTCGTACACGGCGGAATCACCATGGGGGTGATACTTACCAATCACGTCACCGACCACACGGGCGGATTTCTTGTAAGGCTTGTTCCAGTCGTTGTTCAGCTCATGCATGGCGAACAACACGCGGCGGTGTACCGGCTTGAGGCCGTCGCGTACGTCAGGCAGTGCACGACCGACGATCACGCTCATGGCGTAATCCAGGTACGACTGCTTGAGTTCGTCTTCGATGTTTACCGGGGTAACTTCTCTGGCGAGATCCGACATAGTGATCCTTATTATCCCCAACAGCCCCGCAGGCGGGACTCAGGCTGACTCCATGGTTCCGGGCGGCAACAATGAAGAAGCCCGGAAAAGCACCGGATGATAGCACAGGTGCGGGGGTGCGCGAACACTGCAAAAGCGGCTACCTCAAAGAAGCAACATGTCGCCCAAACCGCTATACTGCCGCCATTCTGGCCCCCTGTCCGATCAAGGAGTTATGCATGAGCGACCATCAGGCCGACCTGATTGTCCACGCCCGCTGGATTGCCACCGTGTCCGACGACGACGCGGTACTGGAAAATCATGCCCTGGTAGTGAAGGACGGACGCATTACCGACCTGCTGCCCAGCGCCCTTGCCGACGAGAAATGGCAGGCCAGCGAGGTCATCCGGCTGGGCGACCACCTGCTGATCCCCGGGTTGGTCAACGCTCACACCCACGCAGCCATGAACCTGCTGCGCGGTATTGCCGACGACCTGCCGCTGATGACCTGGCTGGAGAATCACATCTGGCCCGCAGAAGGGCAGTTTGTCAGCGAGCAGTTTGTCTACGAAGGCACCAGACTCGCCGCCGCGGAAATGATCCGCTCCGGCACCACCACTTTCGCGGACATGTACTTCTTCCCGTCCAGTGCCGCCAAGGCCACCGTGGAGGCGGGCCTGCGCGCCAGTCTGTTCTGCCCGCTGCTGGACTTCCCCACTCCCATGGGCTCCGGCCCTGACGACTATATCCGGCTGGCCACCGATGCCATGGACGAGTGGCGCCATGATCCGCGCATCCAGATCGGCTTTGGCCCCCATGCCCCTTATACCGTGTCTGACGAACCGCTAAAGAAGGTGCTGACCCTGGCGGAAGAGCTGGATGCACCAGTGATGATGCACGTGCATGAAACCGCCGGCGAAATCCAGATGGCGGTGGGCAACACCGGTGAACGCCCGCTGACCCGCCTGAAGGATCTGGGCTTGCTGTCTCCCCGCCTGCTGGCGGTTCACATGACCCAGCTCACCGACGAGGAAATCGAGTTTGTCGCCGAGACAGGTACCCAGGTGGTGCATTGCCCGGAATCCAATCTGAAACTGGCCAGCGGCTTTGCCCCGGTGGAGAAATTGCGCAAGGCCGGCATCAACGTGGCCCTGGGCACAGACGGGGCCGCCAGCAACAATGATCTGGACATGATCGGCGAAGCCCGTACCGCCGCCTTCCTGGCCAAGGGCGTGAGCCTGGAGGCCGATGCCTTGCCCGCCGCCGAAGCCCTGAAAATGGCCACCCTGAATGGTGCCAGGGCGCTGGGCCGGGATGACGAGATCGGTTCACTGGAAATTGGCAAGCAAGCGGATATGGTAGCGGTGGATCTGAACCGGCTGGAGACCCTGCCGGTCTATGATCCGGTGGCGCAGCTGATTTACGCCGCCACCCGCGACCAGGTGACCCACAGCTGGGTGGGCGGACGCTGCCTGATGGACAGCCGCAAGTTGACCACCCTGAACGACGCCCTGATTCTGAAGAATGCCCAGCAGTGGCAACAAACGATTGCCGGAGCCGATAACCGTGACTGAGACACAAAACAGCGTACCCAATGTGGATGCCGGGGAAATTGCCAAGTTCAACGCCCTGGCCGAACAGTGGTGGGACCCCAACTCCCAGTTCCGCCCCCTGCACGACATCAACCCGCTGCGACTCAACTATATTGATGAGCGTGTCAGCCTGCCGGGCAAGAAAGTCATCGATATTGGCTGCGGTGGCGGCCTGCTGTCCGAGGGCATGGCCCGTCGCGGCGCAGAAGTAACCGGTATCGATATGGGCGAAGCGCCGCTGGCGGTGGCCCGCATTCATGCGGAACAGGCCGGTGTTGCAGTGGAATACCTGCAGACCCCGGCGGAAAAGATCGCCGAAGAGCGGGCCGGCCAGTATGACGTGGTGACCTGCCTGGAAATGCTGGAACACGTGCCCGATCCCTCTTCCGTGATCCGCGCCTGCGCCACCCTGGTCAAACCCGGCGGCCATGTGTTCTTCAGCACCATCAACCGCAACCCGAAAGCCTTCATGTTCGCCATCGTGGGTGCGGAATACGTTTTGCGCCTGCTGCCCCGCGGCACCCATGAATACGCCAAGCTGATCAAGCCCTCGGAACTGGCCGGCTGGGCCCGCGATGCGGCACTGGACGTGAAAGACACCACCGGCATGGTCTACAACCCGCTCACGCAGGTGTACAAGCTGAACCGGGATGTGTCGGTGAATTACCTGATGTACGCCCGTAAAGGCGAATAACCCCCCTGTAGGAGTGCCGCTTGAGGCGCGAAGTGAGCGCAGCGGAATACCCAAACGCCTTCGCGCCTCAAGCGGCGCTCCTACAGCGGCGCTGTAGAGAGAATGTATGAATAAGCTGGAAGCCGTTTACTTCGATCTCGACGGCACCCTGATCGATACCGCACCGGACTTTTATACGGTGCTGAACACTCTGCTGAAAAAGCACGGCCGCCCGGAAGTCACTTACTCCGCGGTACGCGCCAATGTCTCCAACGGGGCGCGAGCGCTCACCGAGCTGGGCTTTGGTACCGGCCCGGAGGACCTGACTTTTCCGGCGTTTCTGGACGAGCTGCTGGATGCCTACGAACAACATCTGGCGGTGGACACGGTGCTGTTTCCGGGCATGGCGGAAGCACTGGACTGGATGGACGATAACCGGATTCCCTGGGGCATCGTCACCAACAAACCCTCGCGCTTCACTCACAAGGTGCTGGCCGGGCTGGGTCTGGCTGAGCGGGTTGGCCCGGTGCTCTGCCCGGACGATGTGAAGCAGCGCAAACCGGATCCGGAAGGCCTGCTGATTGCCGCCCGTCAGGACAATGTGGATCCCGTCCACTGCCTGTATGTCGGCGATCATCTGCGTGATATTCAGGCAGGACAGAATGCTGGCATGGCCACCGCCGTGGCGGCGTTTGGTTATATTGATGCGGACGATGATCCGCGTGGCTGGCAGGCCAATTATTATCTGGAACAAGGCTCAGACTTGTTGCCGCTGCTACAAAAATTACGCGGCTAAATGTAGGGTGGAAATGGGCGAATGCCCATCTCCGCCATTGAAAAACATCCGGCGTCAGGCATCCGGCCTCTGGCGCAAGATTCACAGGATAAACCATGACGGATATTCAAAACGACGCCCTCAACTATGCCTGTCCTGAAGACGCCTTCAAGGACCGCATTATTCTGGTTACCGGCGCCGGTGCCGGTATCGGTCGCACTGCCGCACTGACCCTGGCCGCCCATGGCGCCACCGTGATCCTGCTGGGTCGCACCCAGGAAAAACTGGAGCGGGTCTACGATGAAATCAAGGCCGCCGGCGGGCCGGAACCGGCCCTGGCGCCGGTGAATCTGGCCGTGGCCCGGCCGGAGGATTTCCAGGAACTGGCCGGCCTGTTCGACAAGGAGTTCGGTCGCCTGGACGGCATTCTGCACAATGCGTCCATCCTGGGTGACATCACCCCCCTGGACCGTTACGGCACCGGCACCTGGGATTCCGTCATGCAGGTCAATGTGAACAGCGCTTTTTATCTTACCCAGGCCATGCTGCCGCTGCTGCGCGCCAGTGAGGATGCCCGCCTGTTGTTCACCTCTTCCAGCGTGGGCCGTAAGGGCCGCGCTTTCTGGGGCGCCTATGCGGTCTCCAAGGCGGCCACCGAAAATCTGGCCCAGGTATTGGCCGAAGAGCTGGAAAACACCACCAACATTCGCGTCAACACCCTGAACCCTGGCGGTACGCGCACCGATATGCGCGCCCTGGCCTACCCCGGTGAAGACCCGATGACCATCAAGACTCCGGCGGACATCATGGCGCCCTACCTCTACCTGCTCGGCCCCGCCAGCAAGAACGTGAACGGCCAGTCCATCGACGCGCAGCCGAAGTGACGCCACACGCATCACGCGGCACGCAACTCGCCGGCTCTGCATCCTCTGCGGGGCTGGCGACTAATGGGAAGTCGAGTTGAAAGTTTAAAGTTGAAAGTTCAAAAACGCGGTGAAGGACGATTCGTTTTGTGAGGCTGTGCCCGCGCCCGGAGAGCAGGTATTTCAGATAGCACAGCCAGAGACCCGCTTTTCAACTTTCAACTTTGAACTTTCAACTGCTCCCCCGTAGGGCGGAAATGCCTGCCAGGCATCTCCGCCTCTATTCTTTTTAATTTAGCGTCCTGCGTCAGGCATCCAGCATCTGGCATTCCATTCATATCCCCTGACATTTTCTGCAGGCGCTTGCCCAAACGCCGTCACTCCCTGCGCTGGAGCCCTCCCCCGGCATGGAGTAGCGTGCTACATCTAGTTCAAGGACTACCAAAAACAACAACGTCTGCGCACGGAGAAGCTCATGCACAAGCGCATTACCTTTGCCCTGGCCATTGGCCTGTTCTGCTCGCTGGTCAGTGCTGCCAACCTGACCGATGCCCAGAAGGAAAAGCTGCAGCAGCTGGTGCCCGGTACCACGCTTTCCGACAGAACCATGGAGCAGATGGCGGATATCTTCTATACCCGGGAGATGCCGGTTCGCTCTCGACTGCAGGCGATCAGCAAGCTGGTGGGTTTTGACCAGATGCCGAAGGGTTCGTCCTTCAGCCGCACCATCTGCATCTGGGACATCGCCGGCCGCAATGGCCCGGTTTTCAATGCCGCCATGGAGCAGAAGGCGCTGGCCACCGAATACGGTATCGACCTGAAAATGGAACCCTACACCAGCGAAACGGTGATGGTGGAAGAGTTCAAGGCTGGGCGCTGTGATGCCGCCCTGATGAGCGGACTGCGGGCCAGACAGTTCAATCTGTATTCCGGCAGCGTGGATGCCATCGGCGCCATTCCCGACCAACAGCATATGCATACCTTGCTGCAAGTGATGGCCCATCCAAAACAGGCAGGCCACATGGTGCAAGGAGATTATGTGGTCATGGGAATTTACCCTGCTGGCGCAGCCCATATCTTTGTGAATGATCGCAGCATCAGCTCCCTGGCCAAGGCCGCCGGCCGCAGGGTTGCGGTGCTCGATTACGACCAGACCCAGGCGGAGATGGTGGCCTCTATCGGCGCCACCCCGGTCAGTACCGATATTGTTTCCGCGCCGAACAAGTTCAATAACGGGCAGATCGATATTCTGCCGGCCCCACTGATTGCCTATGAAATCCTTGAGCTCTACAAAGGCATGAAGCCCGACGGCGGGATTGTTGATTACCCGCTCACACAGCTCACCATGCAGCTGATTGGCCGGCTGGACAAATTTCCCAATGAAGTGGCACAGCTTATCCGCGAAGCTTCCTTTGAAGCCTACCCACAGGTGATTGCACGGTTGAATCAGGAAACGGACCGGGTACCTGCCAAGTGGATGATTTCCATTCCTGAAAAGGACAAGCAGGAATATGAAGTCATGATGCAGGAAGCCCGTACGGCGCTGAAAAACCGTGACTATTACAGTGCCGACATGCTTACCCTTCAGCGCAAGATCCGCTGCAAGTTCAACCCCGCCCGCGCCGAGTGCAGCCAGGGCGGCAGCTGACAGAATCTACAGTTGGAGGCTACAGGACCGACGGACATGCAGGTGCAGTTACCCTGTTGCCCGCGGGCCTTTCATCCCGGGATCCCCATGTCGCCGTACAATTGTCATACAAGAGATAAAACAACCCGCTTTTTTTCAATGCTATAAGCGAATCACATGTTCATGAAGGATCATCCATGGCTTCGCCCCGATTACTGATTGCCACTTTTTGTCTTGCCGTGCTCGGCTCCACCAGCTGGGCACTGGACCTGACCCCCAAACAACAGGAACAACTGAAAGCTGCACGCGAGGAAATGGGCTTGAAGGACGACGAGCCTTTCAAGCGGCACATCTGTCTGTGGGATTTATCCGGCAAGTCCGGTCCAATCTTCAATGGTGCCACCAATCTGCGCCTGGACCTGATTCGCTACAACATGGACATCAGCCTGGAGGCGTTCACCAATGAGGGCGTTCTGGCGGCCTCATTGAAAAACGGGCACTGTGACGCCGCCTTGATGAGCGGGTTCCGGGCCCGACAGTTCAATCGCTTCTCCGGCACCATTGATGCCATTGGCGCCCTGCCCGACCTGGAACACATGAAGATCCTGTTGCGCACCCTTGCCCATCCCAATCTGGACAAGTACATGGTGAGCAACAAATACCAGACATTGGCAGTGACCCCGGCGGGCGCCGCCTATCTGTTTGTCGACGACAAGCGCATGAACTCGCTCGCCCAGGCGGCGGGCAAGAAAGTGGCCGTACTGGATTTTGATCCCGGTCAGTCCAGGCTGGTCACCCACATTGGTGCCGCTCCGGTATCCACCACAATGGCCACCGCCCCCAACCTGTTCAACAACGGCACGGTCAACATTCTTCCCGCGCCCCTGATCGCCTATGAGGTGCTGGAGCTGTACAAGGGCATGGACCCGGATGGCGGCATTGTGGACTATCCGATCGTGCAGCTCACCGCCCAGTTGATCGCGCACACCGACCGGTTTCCACCGGCTATTGCTGCCCTGATCCGGGAAGTGGCAGCGGACAGTTTCAGCTCCATTCAAACCGCACTGGAAAGAGAAGCAGGAGAGATCCCTGCGCACTGGTGGATTGATGTCTCAACGTCGAACCGGCAAGAGTATGACAGCATGATGCGGGCCGCCCGGCTAAAGCTCCGCGAAAGCGGTTACTATGACGCCACCATGCTGTCGATCATGAAACGTATCCGCTGCAACCAGGCCCCGCAACGGCCAGAATGCAGCCAGGAAACGGAATAAATCCGAACGCCAGATTGACCAGCCCGCAACCGGCAACGGCACCGGAGCCAGAGACTCAGGCCTTATGACGTTCACAATGAATACAAACAACAAGATATATGGAGTCATCGTGCGCTTCTTCAAATTACTTGCCGCCAGCACCCTGCTGGCCACCTCCCTGTTCGCGCAGGCCGAGGATAGCCTGAACCTGACGCCGGCCCAACAAGCCGAACTGGAGCGGTTCGCCCCCGGCGTGGAATTGACCCCGGCACTGGCAGAAAAACTTCGCGCCATCGCCTTTGATCAAAGCCGCAGCCTGGATGAACGGATTGATGCCATGCAGAAAGTGGCTGGCTTTACACGCGGCGAACCACTCAAGCGCCGCATTTGTATCTGGGACGTGGCCGGGCGCGTCGGGCCAATCTATAAAGCCGCCGAAGACCAGCGCACCCGCCTGCTGGAATACGGTGTGGACCTGGATATTCAGGCCTATACCAACGAATCGGTCATCGCAGAGGATCTGAAAGCCGGTATCTGCGACGCAGCCCTGATGACCGGTCTCAGGGGGCGCCTGTTTAATCGTTACACCGGTACCATCGATGCCGTTGGCGGCCTCCCCACCGACGAGCACATGCGCATCCTTCTCCAGGTGCTGGCCAACCCGAAATCCGCCGACAAGATGGTGAGTGGCGAGTATGTGATCCTCGGTATTGCTCCCGCTGGCGGCGCCTATGTGTTTGTGAATGACAAGAACATCAACACCCTGGCCAATGCCTCCGGCAAACGTGTGGCCGTGCTGGATTATGACCCCACCCAGGCGAAAATGGTGTCGCAGATCGGTGCTACCCCCGTGGCCTCGGATATCCTGTCAGCGCCCAACAAGTTCAATAACGGTGTGGTTGATGTTCTCCCGGCCCCGCTGGTGGCCTACGAGGTACTGGAACTTTACAAAGGGCTTTCACCGGATGGCGGCATCATCAATTACCCGCTGGCCCAGATTTCCATGCAGCTGATTGGTCGCAAGGACAAGTTCCCCAATGAAGTGGCGCAACTGGTACGGGAAGAGTTCTTCAACAGCTACCACCTGATCAAGGAACGGCTGGATATTGAAGCGGCCAAGGTGCCAGAACATTGGTTCATCGAGATTCCGGCAGACGACAAGCAGGAATACGAAGTCCTCATGCAGGAAGCCCGCCTGACCCTGCGTGAACAGGGTTATTACGATGCAGACATGCTGACCCTGCAACGCAAGATCCGCTGCAAGCTGGAACCGACGCGTGGGGAGTGTGCGAATCCGGTGGAATAGGAACAAGCTACAAGCTTCAAGCTGCAACACGAGGAGATGCCGCGGTTAACGAGAGAGGTTTGTGTTCCGCGCTGCCGCGATCTGGAAAGCATAAAAAAACCGCGCCCGAAGGGTGCGGTTTTTTTGTAGCTTGTAGCTTGTAGCTTGTAGCTTGTAGCTTGTAGCTTGTAGCTCGTAGCTCGTAGCTCGTAGCTATTAGTGCAGTAGACCGCCCGGCAGGTCATCTCCCCCGCCAAACATGTCCAGCCGGCTGTCGGTGAACATGTCCATCTCCGGTGCCAGCACCTGAACATAACGGTCGAAATAGAGGAACTGTTTGAGCAGCAATGCGAACTCGCGGGGGAAACGGATGCCGTGACCTTCGCCGATCTTGACCAAATCCATCAGCAGCCGGTTCACTTCCTTGTCATTGCGGTCCGCCTGGATCAGGGCCGAGGGATCTACCTGACCCAGCGCGCCCTGCAGCTTTTCGATATCCCTGGCCAGAGCATCCACGTCCACCTCTTCGCGGGTCATGCCGATCACCGCCATGGCTTCGGCCATCTGACGAATATCACCACGTCCAATGGCATCGAAGAATTTGGCCATGCCATTCCAGGCTTCACGTCGAATCCGGCCGACGATACCGAAGTCGATGAACCCTACCCGGCCATCCTCCAGTAACATCAAATTGCCAGCATGCACATCCGCATGGAAGAAATCACACATCATCAGGCTGGAAAACCAGGTATTGAGCGCTGATATCAGGGTCTGGGCGGGATCGTCAGTGTATTTCTTCAGCACATTCATATCCGTCAACGGCACACCAAAGAATCGCTCCATGGTCAGCACCTTGCCGGAGGTATGGGACATCACCGGCTCCGGGGCGACAGCACTGGTATTACCGGTATCTTTCAGAAATGCATTGAAGGCTTTCAGATTGGCGGCCTCCTTGATGAAGTCGCACTCTTCCAGCATGCCCGCCTGCAATTCTTCAATCACGCCGGAAATGGCCGACTTGGAAAGTCCGGGAGCAAGACGCTCGGTAATCCGCGCGGCAAGATACAAAAAATTGAAATCTGTGAGCAAAACATTCTGCACACCCGGACGTTGAACCTTGATCACCACGTCTTTGCCATTTTTCAACTTGGCAGAATGTACCTGCGCAATGGACGCACTGGCCAATGGTTTGGGGTCGACAGATAGATAAAGATCCTCTAGAGGTTGCCCCAGTTCTTTTTCAATGGTCTGACGGATGTAATGAAAAGGTAGTGGTGGTGTTCGATCCAGGCAGCGCTGGAATTCTTCCACGTATTCTTCCGGAAAAATGGACGGCGAGCTGGCGATAAATTGACCAAGCTTGATATAGGTGGTGCCCAAAGATTCGAAGGTAGTCCTCAGCAAAGCCGGCACTGGCGGGCGATTGCCGAGCAGCCACCCCAAACCCTGACGACCTACCACTCCCAGAGTCTCAGCGATTCGGAAACCACCACGGGCCGTATTCAACGCCAGGGAAAGGCCACTGCGTTCACCTTCCAGCCACGCCTTCATGTCCTTGATGCCAGAGCTATTACTCATAATAAAGTCTTACTATCCTTGAGTTGCCGGGGGTCCAACATAGTGATGTCACATCATATAGCAAATTTATGGTTTGTAATTGCTTGCAGGCTTTTTTGTAATTACTGCTTGTGCCAATACACGGACTTTCGTACCTTTGACGCGCTATTTGAGAACAATAACAAGGAGCTACCGAATGCGTTCTCTCTCCGTTAAAAACCTGCTGGGGCACGCCCGCCTTGGCTTGATTGCGGGCGCCATCCTCGCTCTTCAGGGTTGCGGTGTAATCTACAAGTCTACCGGTGACGTCCTGATCAGCTTCGGCCGGTCCGAGATGCTCCCCTACATGATGACCTACGATGACGTCCGCATGGCCTGTATTACTGGCGAAGCACAGACGCCCCTGCTGATGTCTTTCGAGCGTGTCGGCTCTCACCCCGAGAAGCTGGGCACCATGGTCTTCACCACGGCGGCCACCTGTGTTGAACAGGTGGGGCTGGAAGCCGAACTGCGTTATATGCGTGCCGTGAAAGATGGCCGCGTCAACGAAGCTCAGGATGCCCGCATCGAGCAAAAACGTTGGGCGGCTGTCGCTGCCGAGCGTCAGTACACCGCCTACAAGTACATGCTCGAAGCCTACGGCGAGCAGAAAGAAGGCGAATGCCCCAAGCTGAAAACCGATTTTGACGAGCTGGTATGGATGGTGGGCAACATCTCCGGCGTTCAGGCTCTTCTCAACGACGGCAACTCCGATGGAGCAGTGGGTGTTCCCCGTGACATCGCTGCCAAGGTTGAGCGCGGCATGAAGTGTCTGGACAACCAGAAATGGTGGGGCGTACCCCGCTCCGTTCGCGCCGCGGTGTGGAACCTGCTTCCGATGCTGGCTCCGCCGAATGTCGAGCCCTGGGCTGAGCTGGAAGCAGGCGCCGACGCTGGCTTCAACAGCGGTATCCGTCTGGGCAGCGCCCTCTACGCCATGAGCGCTTACAGCAAAGGCGACGACGAGCGTCTGCGTACCGCTATCCGTGATTTCGCTTCCAATGACAGCAACCTGGATCCTGAGTATGCCATGCTGGATGCCATCGCCGGTTTCATCGTGGAAGGCATTTCAGACCGTGAATGGACAGAAAACACTGGCAAGCGCACACCTGTTGGGGGCCTCGGCACCTTCTGGGATGATGCGTCCAAGTCCGCTCCTGCCGTCGATATCAACGATCTTTTGTAAGCAGCAACACCCTTTGCGGCCTTCGGGCCGCTTTTGCATCACTTTTATCTTTTGAGTTTGAACCTTTCAAGAAGTAACCAGGAGACCACCATGCGCTATCTCAAGGTATTGAGTGCAGCGGCAACAGCAGCATTGGCATTGACCTTTACCCCTGCCCATGCTGCAGAAAAAAGAACCCTGTGCGTATTCGACATCATCGGCGCCAGTGGCGACATCTATAACATCATGAAGGACTACAAAACCGCAGCCCTGGGCTGGGGTGTAGACCTTGAACTGAAACCCTACACCGATGAAAAGATCGCTTCAGAAGACCTTAAGGCCGGCCAGTGTGACGCTGCCGTGCTGACCGGTATTCGTGGGCGTCAATTCAATAATTACACCGGTAGCCTGGACTCCATTGGTGCTATTCCCACCTATGACGCCATGCGCACCGTGATCACGGTTCTGGCCAGTGGTAACCCCTCTGTAAACCAGAATCTGGTTTCCGGCCCTTATGAAGTGGCTGGTGTGGCGCCCATGGGGGCGGCCTATCTGTTCGTGAAAGACAAAACCATCGACACCGTGGGCGAGCTGTCCGGCAAGTCCATCGCGGTACTGGAATACGACAGCGCCCAGGCCAACATGGCCTCCCGGGTCGGCATGTCTCCGGTGATGTCTGACGTCACCAACTTCTCCGGCCGCTTCAACAATGGTTCTGTCGACATCTGCTTTGCCCCCATTGCGGCTTATTCCGCACTGGAACTCTACAAGGGCATGCAGCCCAGCGGCGGTATCGTGGACTACGTGCTGGGTCAGCTCACCGCCCAGGTGATTGTTCGCAAGGACAAGTTCCCTGACGGTTTCGCCCAACAGTCCCGAAAGTACATGCTTGGCCAGTTTGACCGTGCCATGCGGGTGATCGAGAACGCCAACTCGGAAGTAGACAAAAAATGGTGGATTCGTATCCCTGAGGCGGACAAGCTGAAGTATGACCAAATGATGCGTGAAGCACGAATTGCTCTGACCAATGACGGCGTATACAGCAAGGACATGATGACCCTGCTGCGCAAGGTCCGTTGTAAGGAAGAGCCATCCAGAGCGGAATGCGTCAACCCCGTGGAATAACCACAGGGCATGAGCGAGCGGGGCCAGACTGGCCCCGCTTTCCCATTCAACCTCAACGTTGACCTTCCTTGCCAATGCGGTGGCGAGACAAGGTGTTTACACTGCCTGATTCGGGATTTCCCTTGGGACCGTACGCATCATACGCGGCGTCGGATGCCCCAACCTTGGCGGTATAACAATAACCGGGTGCACAATGGATAAACCTTCTAGTATGACTGTAGCCAACCGCTCCGTCGGTGAATGGCTATCCTCTCTCCCCACCCTGATTCTCCTGTTGCTGACGATTTTTCTGGCATCAGGTGAAGTCATCCACTCCCAGCTGCTGAAAATCGGTGAGAACACCTGGGAGGGCTACTTCAAACTACGTTCAGCCGGGCTGGTCGGTGAACCCACTTGTAACCCGGACCCGAATCTGGATCTTGAACTGCAGAAGGCGGTACAGCAGAAAAAGGCCCAGATGGCGGATGATCCCCTGGCTGGCATTTTCGGCACCGATGTGGACGAAGGCGCCCTGCGTCAGTCCCTGGAAGCCTCCCGCCAGATCTGCCGCGACAAATGGGCCGACTACAAAATGGTCCAGGAGCAGGTTACCCCCGGGGTGATTGCGTTCCGTAACATCGAGGGCGGCGTGGCCAAGGTAGTAACCAGCCTCGGCAACTACAAACGCCTGCTGCTCTGTCTGCTGGTGATTATCTGTGCAGCGACGGCCACACTGACGCGTCACCACATTTCACTGCGGCCTCCCAAGACCCGCAAGGACCACCTGGTGGCCACAGGTGGCCAGCTGGCCGCCAACCTGATGCTGCTGGCCTCCGCGTGGATCTATCGTGGTGAGGAAGTCTCCGCCATTGCTGATGGTGTTCAGGTCAGCCACTTCTATCTGCACCAGTTCTGGATCGGCGGCTTCATCATCCTGTCACTGGCGGCGCTGTACCAGCTGGTCCGTCCGCCCAAGGATCTGGAAGAAGGCGGCACCTGGGGCAAGGCCCTGCTGACCATTCCGTTGTACAGCTTCATGTGTCTCACCGCAGGCGCCCAGTTCGTCAGCCAGGGTTACTACCACGGCATCAGCGTCTACCTGGGCATGATGATGGAACTGTCCACCCTGTTCCTCAGCCTGGCCCTGTATATCTGGATCGGTATGATGCTGCGCCAGACCAAGATGGCCCATCTGGTTTTCGACGTGCTGCGTCCCTGGAAGATGTCTCCGGAGCTGATGTGCTTCGTGGTACTGGCCGTTGCCGCGGTACCCACTGCCTACACCGGCGCATCCGGTATCTTCGTTATCGCTGCCGGTGCCACCATCTACAATGAACTGATCCGTGCGGGTGCCCGCAAGCAACTGGCTCTGGCGGCTACCGCCATGTCCGGCTCCATGGGTGTGGTACTGCGTCCCTGTCTGCTGGTGGTGATCATCGCCGCCCTGAACAACAGCGTAACCACCGACGAACTGTTCACTTCCGGCCTGAAGATCTTCGGCCTGTCGCTGATCCTGTTCTTCATCTACAGCCAGTTTGCGCGCACTGCCCCGGCCCGTATTGCGCCGTTCTCCGAAGCCGTGCCGGCCAGCCTCAAGCGCCTGATTCCGCTGCTGCCCTATGTCGTCATCATGGGCACCGTGGTCGTGGTATTCCGTGATCTGCTGAGCACCGAGCTGAACGAGATCTACGCACCGATCATTCTGCCGGTCATGCTGCTGGCGATCCTCTGCTACGAGAAGCTCAGCAACAAGTCCCTGCATGTATTCACCCTGGTATTGGTACCGCTGATCCTCTACTCCTTCTACAACATGATGGGTATGCAGGAAGCTCTGAGCTCCGGCAACATCCCCACCGGCACTTCCGCAGAAGACCTGCAAGGTGAGTTCTGGGGCCTGTTCTGGCGCAACATCATCCTGGCGGCCTGTCTTGTGGTGCACTACCTGGTGAAGACGCCGGACATGGATCCCCATTACCAGCCCGAGCCCGGTGTTGGGGAAAAGCTGGAAACCTCTCTGCGCTTTGCCACCAATGAAACCACCGGCCACATCGGTGCGTTGCTGATGCTGATGGCACTGTCGGTGAGTGTGGGCGGTATCATCGAGCGCTCCGGAGTGATGGAAGCCCTGCCGGAAACCTTCCCGAGCATCTGGGTGGCCATGACCCTGCTGGTTATCACCATGGTAATCATTGGCATGATCATGGACCCCTACGGGGCGGTGATTCTGGTGAACGCCACCATTGCCCAGATCGCCTTCGACAACGGCATTGCCCCATTGCACTTCTGGATGATCACTCTGGTGGCCTTCGAACTGGGTTACCTGTCACCGCCAGTGGCACTCAACCACTTGTTAACGAGACAGGTGGTGGGTGACGAGGAAGTGGAATCTGCCAAGGTTCACGGTGGCAGCTTCTACCGTCGCTACGAGAAGTTCCTTCTGCCCATCGCGGTGATGCTGACAGCCCTGCTGATGGTGTCCTACCTGCCGCTGCTGTCAGATAGCCTGCACGAGTATCTGTTCCAGAAGATCGCGCACGGTTGATAATCCACTGCAGCATGAAAAGGGGCCTTCGGGCCCCTTTTTTGTGGGCCGCTCTGCGTCTGCTTCACGCTTCACGCAACATGCGTCACGCGAATGGCAAAACCAGGAGAGCATGGGCCAGCACCTGTCTTATCCGCACATAAGACCACTGACGCCCTCACATAACGTCAATTACCATGCCTGCTCGCTGGTTTCTAAATCTTTTTGAATAGCGGATACTGTAACCACTGGTCATTGCAGGGAGATCGCTGATGGCGAAACCGGAACCATCACAATTACCAAGAGAGACAGAACCCTTGCCCAAGACGGCCAGACCGGCCCTGATGTTCCTGTTGTTTTTGACCGGGGTCGTCGGCTTTATCGCGCTGGCAGCCTACGTGGTTGACCGGGCAATTTACGGGTAGGGTTGATTATGGCAACGGCAATGGAAAACCGACGCTATCCCCGCATTCACCGTGAAGAGAGCCTGTCTCTGACACTGCTCCCGGCACGGTCTTCATCTGTGAGCCAGGAAGACCGGCTCTACCTGACTACCCATGATGTCTCTCTGGCGGGTATCAGCGTGGAGCTCCCAACCCCGATTCGCCCGGACACGGATGTGGAACTCTGGGTTGCGCTGCTGGAAGACCACGGCACTTATCATCTCTACGGCACCGTGGCCTGGTGTGCCGCCCCTGATGGGCAGCTGCTTGCGGGTATCGCTCTGGATCTGGAGCAGGCCGACGGCAGGTTGTGGGCAGCCCATTTCGATAACGATGGTCAGTTCAGTGACTGAATCGCTGTTTCAGCGAGGTTCGGCCTACCAACACCACCGCCCCGACTATCCGGCCACCCTGTTCCAATGGCTGGCAGCGCAATGTAACCAACACACACTGGCGCTGGATATGGGGTGTGGCACAGGTCAGGCCTGCAGGCACCTGGAACCGTTGTTCGAACAGGTACTTGGGGCTGACATCAGCCTCAAACAAATACAGGCGGCTCCCGCTTCATTCACCCACTACGTGTGCGGGTCCTCCTCTGCCCTCCCCTTGCCAGAGGCCAGTGTGAACCTGATCACCGTGGCCCAGGCCTTTCACTGGTTTGATTCCCCGTCATTTTTCGCCGAGGCACAGCGATGCCTGCGCCCCGGCGGCCTTCTTGCGCTTATCAGCTATGGGCTTTGTGAAGTGGAAGGGCTTGGAGACCTGATACGCGATTACCATGACGGTCCGCTCGAGCCCTGGTGGCCACCGGAAAGGTCCGCTCTGATGGCCAATTACCCCGATGCCACACTGCCCTGGCAGCAGGTTCCCTACCCCGGCGATGCCCTGGAATGCCACTGGGGGTTAGCGGATATGCTCGGCTATCTGGATACCTGGTCTGCGCTGGTGAAGGCCCGGCAGGCCGGTGAGGACCCACTGGCAACCTTTACCCCGGTGTTGGCCGACGCCTGGGGAAATCAGCCGCGGACGGTACGCTGGCCATTACGGGTAAAGGCGTGGCGCCGGCCCTGAGGGGCGTTGGCTGACACAGAGAGTGGCGAAGGTGTGGCTTTCTGTGGGAGTCTGCTTGCAGACGAAGGCGCTTGCTCTTCACGTGCAGGCACGCTCCCACCGCCATGTCCGACACCCCGGCACCACGCCCACTGTGGGAGCTGTGACTCGCTATGCCCTCCGGGGACGATCGAGAAACCAAAGAAACCCGAAAATCGCGGTGGAACCACCGCTCCTATAAAACAGGGGCAAGCCCTCGCTGCGGGACCGGGCCCTGTGCTGGCAAAGCTTTGTCACTCTCTCTTCAGGATCCGGGCTCACCCGGAAAATGCTCAGCCAGCAGTCCTGCCAGGCGATCCAGTTTCTGGCGCCGTTTAGCCATGCCAAAGATGTTGACCAGACGGGTGGCCCAGGTCAGGGCTGTGGCCAGGGTGTCGCCCCCCCGACGGGGAATCACGTGCAAGTGCACATGGGGCACGTGCTGGTTGGCCTCCCGGCCATCATTGATCACCAGGTTATGGGCCTTCACCGGCAAGCCGGCCCGCTTCTGGGCCTTGATGGTACGGCGGGCCAGATCCATCAAGTGACTGGACATCTCTGCGCTCAGATCTTCCACCAGCGGGGCATGAACCTTGGGAATCACCAGACAGTGCCCTTCCCGGACCGGAAACAGGTCCAGGATCACCATGGCCTGCTCGTCCTCGTAGACCACGCTGGCGGGCAGTTCACCGGCCTGGATCTGACAGAAAATACACAGCTTCATTCTGTCGTATCCGCGTGCCGACCCGTCTGTTTGCGGCGCTGTCGCCACACTTCAAGTGCCGCCACCACCAGCGCCACCACCAGCATGGCAAGCAGAGGCCCACCGGCACGCCACAGGCTCACATCTTCCTGGGCCAGGCCATCAAACAGGCTCACCACCCAGGCCGGCGCCCACTCGTCGTGCTCCGGGGAAACGGACCAGGGGGTGATCAACAGCGCAGTGAGCACAATACGCAGCGGCACCTTGCCCCAGACACTCAGGGAACGGGTCAGCCACCACCAGACAAACAACACGCCTCCGGTACCTACCAGGTAGGCAAACCAGCCCCACAGATATGCTTTGGTCGTCACAATAACTCCTGACTACGTGAGCAGAGGATCACTCTACCCAATGAATAATGTGTTCTTCCCAGTCTTCTTCAGGGACCAGCTGCTCGGAAACCACCCGCCCGGCCACACTGACGCCCGCTTGCTGTACCGAACGGCGGTCACCGCTCAGTAGCGGATGCCACTGCGGCAACGGTCGTCCATGGGCGCGCAGGCGGTAGGCACAGGTGGAGGGCAACCAGTCCGTATTCCGGGCCACTGCCTCAGTGACCTGAATACAATCCGGCACCTTGCTGAACCGCTGTTGGTACACCCGGCACTGGCATTTGTTGGCATCCAGATAGCGACAGGCCAGATTGGTAAACGCCAGCTCGCCGCTGTCCTCATCCTGCAGTTTAACCAGACAGCAGCCTCCGCAGCCATCGCAGAGCGCTTCCCATTCCTGCTTGTTGAGCGCGTCCAGGGGCAATTCCCAGAACCGCTCACGCAGAGCATCAGTCCTCATCCATGCCCCGCGGGCGATCCGGGTGGCCCGCCGCCAGATAGAGGTCCTCATCCGGCGGTGGCGGCATCTGCAGATAAAACCCCTGCTCGCGAATCTTGTCCATGACCTGCTGCACGTCAGCCCGGGCCAGCGGGCGCTCTGGCGAGAGAATCATATCGTTCACATGTTCCGGACGACCGAACTGGTTCAGCAAGGCCTCCGGCAGATCCTTCAGGCCCTTCTGGCGGTCCACAAACAGGTACATGCCCGCCTTCTTGCGGGTCTTGTAAATCGAGCAAAACAGCTTGCCTTTCAGCACTACAGCAACTCCAGCAAGGGTTGAGTGATAATCGCATTGCGCCAGCCGGTCAGCGGCTCCGGCACCCGCTCCGGATTACGGATCAGGGACTCCAGCCAGCGACGTCGCATCAGCACATCCGGCTTCAGCCCGACCTGATCCGCAACCTGCCCCACCTTGCTGCGCAGCGCCTTGGCCATTTTCTTTTCATGCGCATCCGGGGGGCCCGGCAAGGGCGGTGGCGGGGCCACCTGTTGGCCTTCAGCGATCAGGGCCAGTAATGCCTCACCATCGCGGCGAATGCTTTTCGGGTGCAATCCCACATCGGCCAGTATGCCCCGGTGGCCGCCACGGGCCCGGGCCAGATCCAGCAGCTGGGCGTCCTTGATCACGAAGCTCTTCGGCAGGTTGCGCTCGCGGGCCATGCGGTTGCGCCAGGGAGCCAGTACGGAGAGAACCGCCCGTGCGTCATCCGGCAGCAGGCCTGCGCCCTTCACACCCCGCCAGGCATCCTCGGGCAGCTCCTCGCGGCTGGCCTGGGCCAGCAAGCGATCACATTCTTCCTGCCACCAGTCCATCCGTCCCAGTGCCGTTAGCCGCTCACGGAGGATCGACGTCACTTGCGGCAGGTATTTCACGTCATCCTCCGCGTAATGCAATTGCTCTTCACTAAGCGGGCGCTTCAGCCAGTTGGTGCGGGTCGCCCCTTTCGGCAGCTCTACCCCGAGCAACATCTGCACCACCTTCTGGTAGCCAAGCTGCATGTCCTCACCGGTGAGTGCGGCTGCGATCTGGGTGTCTTCGATGGCCGCCGGATAGGCGCCGGTATAACTGGCAATGGCCTCCAGATCCTCTGAGCAGGCGTGCATCACCAGAGTGTGTTGTCGAAACAGTGGCGCCAGTGCCGCAGGCGTGATGCGGGGCGTATCGATCAGGCGGATAGCGTCGCCATCATGCACCTGGACCAGCGCCAGTTCGGGCCAGAAGGTGCGCTCACGCATGAATTCCGTATCCAGGTACATGGGGCTGCCGGGGGCAAGGCTGTCCAGCCAGCTGCCGATTGCGTCATTTGTGTCACACCAGAGATAAGCCATGGATTCGCCTGAAACTGAATTGGGGTCGATTATACGGGCTCGGGCGGACACATTTCAGCAAACAGGCCAAGGAATCCATGGCAGAGATGAAATATGGCCCGGGATGCTCAATTTCCCGGCCGTTTTCTGCTACCCTTTGCGCCGCACTGAAACCCGCACAGGAAACACCGCATGAGCACGAAACTGGTACTGGTCCGCCATGGCCAGAGCGTTTGGAACAAGGAAAACCGCTTCACCGGCTGGAAAGATGTGGATCTGACCGAGCAAGGCCGCGAGGAAGCCCGTACCGCTGGCGAACTGCTGAAAGAAGCAGGCTTTGAATTCGACGTGGCTTACACCTCCGTGCTCAAGCGCGCCATCCGCACCCTCTGGACCATCATGGACACCATGGACCAGATGTGGATCCCGGTCATTCGTGACTACCGCCTCAACGAACGTCATTACGGTGCTCTGCAAGGCCTGAACAAGGCCGAAACCGCCGAAAAATATGGGGATGATCAGGTTCATATCTGGCGCCGCAGCTACGACACGCCGCCGCCCAAGATGGAGCGTGATGACGAGCGTTACGCCGGCAACTTCCGCGTCTACAAAGACCTGAAGGAAGAGCAGATTCCCCTGTCCGAAAGCCTCAAGGACACCGTGGATCGCTTCATCCCCTACTTCGAGAGCGACATCAAGCCCGCCATCGAAGCCGGCAAACAGGTACTGATCTGCGCCCACGGCAACAGCCTGCGCGCCCTGGTGAAATACCTGGGTGATATCTCCGACGAGGAGATCGTGAAGCTGAACATCCCCACCGGGGTGCCCATGGTCTACGAGCTGGATGACAACCTGAAAGCGGTGAAGAACTACTACCTGGGCGATGCCGAGGAAGTCGCCAAGGCCGCCGAGGCCGTCGCCAATCAGGGTAAGGCGTAATTACGCTGGACGCCTGAGGCTGGATGCCTGACGCAAAAAAGCCCGCCCCGGTTTCCCTGGGCGGGCTTTTTTGCCGCTCTGCGGCTGCATCACGCTTCACGCAACACGCGGCACGCACAACCCACAAAACACTGGCCCCTTTCTCACCTGTAGGAGCCTTCCTGCAGGTGAGAAAGGGGCCCCGACAAACCGTAGGGCGGAAATCGGCGTGAGCCGGTCTGTGTTCTGAAGCTCTGTACCCGCACCATTAACGGCCATCGCGGGCACGGCATCGCATCCCCGATGACGTCATCCGCGTTTCAACTTTCAACTTTGGACTTTCAACTCGCCTCTACAAATGCTGCGGCAGCTCCCCTTCTTCCTTATTGCCGTGATCCTGCCGCCCGGCTTCCCATGCCGAGCGCAGAACCGGATCCTCGTAGGGGTTGCTGGCACCCCACCAGGCGGTGAGCTGGCCCCGCTCGTAGGCGACCTCAACGGTATCGATTTCCGATGCTTCCGGAGCCCGCCAGCGGGCCTGCCAGCGATGCCAGGCCACTTTCACATCATGGCTGATCACCAGCAGACAGGGCACCAACAACAGACTCACCAGGGTGGCAAACAGCACACCGAAGGCCAATGCCACCGCCATGGGGATCAGGAAGCGGGCCTGCACACTGGTTTCCAGCATCAGCGGGGCCACACCGGCGAAGGTAGTGATGGAGGTGAGCATTACCGGTCGCAGGCGGCCGCTGACACCTTCGACCACGGCATCACGTAGCGCCCAGCCCTTGCCTTTGAGCTCATTGATGGCATCAATCAACACCAGGTTGTCATTCACCACCACACCGCTGACCGCAATCACCCCAACCAGCGACCACAGTGTCAGGCTGTAGCCCAGCAGGAAGTGCCCCATAAAGGCCCCCACCATGCCGAACGGAATGGCTGCCATAACCAGCAGGGGCTGGCCATAGCCACCGAACAGCACCGTGAGCAAGAAGAAGATGGCCGCCAGGGCGATCAAGTAGCTGATAGACAGATGATCAAGAAAATCCTGCACCGCTGCCTGCTTGCCCGCCACGGTCCAGCCTGCCTCTTCATCACCTGCCATCATGGGATCAAGCAAAGTGTTCTGCAGTCGCTGCATGACCAGTCCCGGTGAGGTGGTGTGCTCATCCACAAAGGCACTGACCGTGGCACTGCGCCGCCCGGCATAGTGGCTGATCATGGCCGGCGCCTGACGGCGGGACAGATCCGCCACCGCCGCCAGAACCGTCATTTCCCCGTTGGGCAGCTGCAGCGGCAGCTTTTCCAGATCCGTCAGGTTGGCACTGTCCTGGGCAGAGAGCCGCAGCATCACCGGCACTTCCCTGTCCTGTTCGAACCAGCGGTCCAGTTCGATGCCATGGAAGGCATTACGCACCTGGGCGCCAACGTCCTCGGCACGCAAGCCGGCCAGCTTGCCTTCTTCGCGCAAGGAAATTTCCACGATGGTGCGCTTGGCATGGAGATTATTGGCCACCTCATGCACCCCTTCCATCTGTGAAAGGGCCAGCGCGGCCTGCTCGCTCATCCGCTGCAGGGTGACCAGGTCGGTGTGAAACAGGTTGAGATGGATATCCGGTTTCACCGCCATCAAGCTGGCATGGAACTTCACCGACAGGGCATCTGCAATCGGACCGTGGACCTCCCGCCAGCGCGCGGCCAGCTCCCTGGGCGACAGCTGCCCGGTATCGCCACTGATGGCCAGGGTCACCCTTACCCGAAAGCGTGCCCCCGGATCCTGGGCATTAGAGGTCTTCTGGCGCACCCCCTGCTCGGCGAAGACCGCGTCCACGGCCACTGGCGCCTGCTCGGAGGCCAGGGCACTGGAAAGCTCATTGGCGGACCCTTCAAGTGCCTGCACCTCACGCAGCAGCCGCGCGTCACCGGTGCCCTGCGGGAACACCACTTCCGCCATGATGCGATCGCCTTCCACCCGGGAAAACAACACCATGGTCAGCCATCCACTGTTCACCAACGCACAGCAGAACAGGAACAATCCCAGAAAAACGATCACCAGCACATACCGCCAGTGCAGGGCCTGCCGCAACAACGGCCGCGCCCGGTAATCCAGCCAACGCTCCAGTTTTTCATTGATCCGGTTGGACAGACGCTCGGACTTGAGCCAGATACCGCGAGGCGGACGACCATGGCTAAGGTGCGCAGGCAGGATCCACAGGGACTCCACCAGCGACAACACCAGGATGGCAATGGACACAATCGGAATCACACGCATCAACGCCCCTTCCGGGCCCGGCAGAAACAGCAGGGGCGCAAAGGCAAAAATCGTGGTCAGTACGGCAAACAGCAAGGGTTTGGCAACGCGCCTGGCGCCGCTGACGGCCGCTTCGGGCCCCGGCAAGCCCTGACGCCGCTGATGATCAATGCTTTCGCCCACAATCACCGCGTCATCTACCACGATCCCCAACACCAGAATAAAGGCGAACAGGGAAATGGTATTGAAGGATTCACCCAGCAACGGCAACAGGGCGCAGGCTCCCAGCATGCACACCGGAATCCCCAGGGATACCCAGCCTGCCAGCCGCAGCGTCAGAAAAATCGCCAGCATCAGAGTCAGCATAACCAGACCCTGTAGTGCATTTCGCCACAGCAGGTTGGAGCGCTCCTGAAACTGGCGCGCATCATCATTCCAGATACGCAAGGTAACGCCACGAGGAAGCTCGGTTTCCTGCATCCACTGCTTTACCGCATTGGCCACCGCCAGCACATTCTGGTCGCCAACCCGGTACACATCCAGCGCCACCGCTGGCTGGCCATCCAGCCAGGCGGCCTGATTGTCCCGCGAGAAACCATCTTCAACCCGGGCCACATCGCCCAGGCGCAACATGTCACCCTGATCCGACTGGCGAATGGCGAGCTGTTCATAAGCCTGCACACTGCCTGGCTGCTGGCCAGTCTGCAGCAACCAGTCGCCACGCTCACTGCGCAGCAACCCACCTGCAATCCGCTGCACGCTCTGGGAGGCCGCCGCGGCCATACCATCCAGGGTGAGCTGATATCGATAGAGATCATCCCGGTGCACCTGCAGGGACATTTCCCGGTCCGGCAGGTTCTCGATATCCACACTGGACACCGCTTCATGGTTGAGCAACTGGCGACGGGCCTTCTGGGCCAGCTGGTAGATATCCTTGCGCGACAGGTGACCACTGACCAGCAGTCGCACCACCCGGTTACGCACCACCAGTTCCTGTACCCGTGGACGATCAGCCCCGCGGGGCAAGGTATCCAGCCCTTCCAGACGGGTGCGGATCTGCTCAAGCACTGCCCGGGTGTCATGGCCTTCCACCACATCCAGCTGCACTGAACAGAGCCCCTCACGGGATTCACTGATCAGTTCTGTGCCCCCCTCCACATCATCGATGGCGGTTTCCACCGGGGTACAGACCAGGGACTCGACCATTTCCGGGGTCGCCTGGGGCCAGGCCACATAGATGCCGATGCGGTCCAGCGGCACATTGGGAAGGGTTTCCTGGCGGGTGTTGGGGATCGCCAGCAAGCCCGCCAGCAGCAGCGTCATCATCAACAGGTTGGCCACCGCGCTGTTGCCGGCAAACCAGGCGATGGAACGATTCATCGCGTGACACCCTCGCCGTGACCGGGATCATCGACCCTGGCCAGCTTCCCTGCCGGTGGGCGGGGATTGATCTTCATCCCTTCCAGCAGCTGCAAATCGCCGGCCAGTACGGCACGGGTCTCACTGCTCACCCCATCGTGGACGTAGAGATGTTCACTGTCGTGATGGAGCACTGCCACGGTCTGGCGGCGCAAGCGCTTTTCATCATCCAGCACCCAGATACTGCTTTCACCGGCCTGGGCAGACCGGGGCAACACGGCCACAGCAGGGGTCTGTGCACCGCGCAATTCCGCCTGCACCAACACTCCTGGCTCCAGTGGCAATGTCTGCTCATGGTTCGCCACCTGCACGATCAAATGCATCATCTGATTACGGTTGAGCCCCCCCTCCCGCCGGACAACCTTGCCTTCCCATTGCCCGTCGCGACCGGCAAAGCGACCTCGCAGGGTCGCCTTGACCTGCTGCAGGGAACGGTCATCGCCGGGAACGATGCCCAGCAAGGCCAGCCAGTCATCACGTACCGGCAGTCGTACTTCCACCAGGTTTTCCTGGTACAACTGGCCCAGCACCGCGCCCGCCTGCAGATGCTGGCCAGGCATCACGTTGACACCTTTCAAACGGCCACTAATAGACGCGACCAGTTCGGTCTGCTCTCGCTGCCGTTCCGCCTGTCGCAGCCCCGCCTGGGCGGCGGCAAGCCGGCTGCGGGCCTCATCCATCTGGGGCTCGAATCGTCCCAGCGCTGAAGCGCGCCCGGACGCACCGGCAACCCGGGCACGAGCACGGGTTTCCGCCACATGCAGACGCGCCGCATGCACCGCATTCTGTTGCGACACCACTTCCAGTTCGAATGGCTCGGGGTCCAAACGCAGCAGGATCTCACCGGCCATGACCCGGCCACCATCGGCAAACGCCGGGGACACCTCTTCCACCCGCCCGGACACCTCCAGGCTAAGCGGCAGTTCGTGGCGCGCCCGCACCAGCCCCTGGGTGTAAACCGGAATCACCACATCACGCCATTCCACCGCCCAGGTATCCAGCGACAGTACATTGTCATGGGTTTTAGTCACTGGCTGGGCCGGCGGCACCAGATAAAGAGACACCACTGCCAGGCCCATGGCAGCCGCGGCAATCAGGGCGACCATGCTTCGTAAACTGATAGGTAATTTCATGACGCCACTTCCAACCCGTTGATCCATTCCTGCAAGCAGCGTTCAGCCTGCCCGTTGTCAGCGCCCAGTGAGGGGTGCAGCTTCAGCGCCAGACTCATCCTGCCGTTCACCACCGCCACCCCATTGGCCACCGGGTGGGTTGGGCTGCCCGGACCACAGCACGCAAATACGGTGTCTTCCGGCAGCCCGGCTGACGGGAAATCCAGTTGCCATTCCCCCAGACTGGACAGCGATCCAAGATGCTGGGGGCCATCCAGGAGACGCCCACAGATCCAGTTCACACCCCGCTGCCCGATCCAGCGCCCGATACGGGCCAGATGCCAGTAGCGCCAGTGCACATTGGCTTTGAGATGATCACGGATGCCGCGATCGACCTGCGCGGGGGAATCGTTGTCATCCACCACCAGATAGAAGGCGCTGGAAAGATTCATTTCCTGCCGGGGAATCGGCACGCTGCCACGCATGTTCACCGGGAAACACCAACTGCCCTCCTGGCGGTGAAGCAACAGGGTCTGCGAGACCGCACGGTGCAACGCCAACAACAGCAGGCTGTTGACGGATACGCCCAGCGAGGCGGCCCGTTGATAGAGCGCAGCGGTCTGCCTGGTATCCAGCCATTGCACCACCGGATCCGGAACGGTCTCTGCGGGTTCACCGAATCGTCGCCATTGTGGTGCCACGACCTCACGACTTTTCGGGGAACCCAACCAACGCCGCCAGAAGGGGGGCGGTTTACGGTACCGCGCTTGCGGTATGGGCGGCGTGGCCATTCCCAATGTGCGGGCGAAGGACAACACGCCCCCTACCCCGTCCGCATCACGGTGGCGCTGGTAGACCGTGCGCCGTTCGCCAGTGACCGGATTGATGGCCATGAACTCGGTACGATCCTGCACACCCAGGCGGGCACGGGCGCGGTACCACATGCCAATATAATCCGTTGCCTCTGCAGTCATAGCCGTGCTACCTCCACGTACCAGCGACGGTGGCTGTCCAGCTGGTCGCGGGGGTCGCCGTCATAGCTCATCAGAAAATGCTCACTGAGCAACAACCGGCGGCGATACCGGGCCGCTACGGCGGCCAGGGGGTCCTGAGAAAAGAAACCGCATACCAGCGCATCGTAGCGGCCGTGAAAAAAACCGATGGCGTGATCCAGCAACAGACGCAACAGCTCCGGGTCGTCGTTCTCTACGGCCACACTGTGCAGGGTCAGGTAAGAAAGCACCCCGCCGGGCGCAGGCAGTCGCATGCCGCCCCGTATCAGGCTGTGGGAATTATAGAGATGGCGCATCAAGCCCATGCCCCGGGCATAACCCAGCACCCGGGTCTGCTTGATGGACTTCTGGTCCCAGAAACCCAACACGCCCTTGAGTTCCTGGCCTACCCACAGGCCAAGGAAATTGCCCGGGTTGAGCCCAAAGCAATAATCATCGCCACGCACCCTGTCCACATCCCAGCTGGGAAAGAACTGCTTCTCCTTGCCCACCCTGTTCAGCAAGGCCGCAATGGCAGGCAGGTCGGCTTCGCCGGTTTGCCGGATGGTGACATCCGCCGGCGCCCGGAGGGCCTTTGCGCGGGTATACAACATGCTGGTTTCAATGGTGCCCGCAGGGTAATACACCGGCAGGCCCGCCCGACCACTGGCCACCGTGGACAGGGACATCTCGTTATCACTGAGCACGGTGGTCTGCATCCACTCGCCCTCGGCCAGCAGCTTGCGGATATGCCGTGAGATGCGATGCAGGACCATGCCGTTGCGCGACGCCGGGGCAATGCGCAGATCATGGGCGTAACGCACCCATCGCACTTCCCCGTTGACCCAAAGATGCCGCCAGCCAATATTGAAAATGGCTCCCAGCCCGGACTGCTCCCCGGTGGGCTCGGCGACCCAGATATCCGGCTTCTCACAGGTCACCCGGGCCCCCCGAAAGTAATCGGGCTGACGTTCGAAGTTCAGGGTGACCGCGCCGTGCTGGGGCGTACCCTGCAGGAGCGCGAGAATGGCGTCGTTGTCCTGCTCACTGGCAGGCCGTATCCGGTAGCTCACAGGGCCGGTTCCTCCCGGTCTGGGCTGCTCGCCGCAACAGGACTCAACCAACCAGGCAGTGAGCCGGGCCAGTACTGCAACGATTCCATCTTGATGTTGCCTTCGATCATGCCGCGCTGACGGCACTGGTGCAGATAGCGCTCACGCATGGCGGGATTTATGACACAGCGAACCGGCTCAAGCTGGCCAAGATTGCGAGCCAGCTGGTAATGAAAATGTTCGAGTAACTGCGCTTCCAACCGCTCTCCGGCATCCCCGGCCTGCTCGGGCAGACCCTCAAGCAGAAGCAGATAGCCGGGTTTGCCATGACCGGCATTATCCACCGCTACGGTGCACACCGGGGTCACACCTGCAGGAAGTCCAAGCCGTTCAATCGCTTCATCCAGCACCGGGGCAGTGAGTTTCTCGCCCACCAGGTCAGTGGTGCCCGCCCGGCCCAGAAAGGTCAGAATCGGGACGCCCTGATTGAAGCCATCCACCCGTACCAGATCCTTCAGCTTGTAGCGCAACATGCCACTGCCGGTACTCAATAGCGGCATCACACGCTGCCCGGTTTCCAGCTCCCAGGGGGCATAGATGGCGCCATCATCCGGATCCTGGAATTCATACACATGGCTGCGGTATGCCAGGGTGTGCTCGCCCTGATAGGGGATGGTCACCACTCCCTCTGTGGCCCACAGGCCCTTGCCCTGAAAGGCCGCCTGGGGCAGCAGGGCGTGGAGCTGTTTGGCCCAGGGTGCGGATGCGGCCGTATCCCAGGCACTCAACAGGGCCAGTGACGGCCACAAGGCCTTAAAGAAGTTCGCGTCCAGGGAGCCGTCCCATTCGCGCAGCAAGGCCGCAGCCCGGGGAGACCTTGGGCAACCAGGATTGCCAACGCCGTGCATGTGATCCCCCCAATCGCCGGACTGCAGCACATCGGCAATCTCATGACGCCACAGCGCCAGGCTCTTGAGCAGGCCGAGCCCGAAGGTGGGACTCCAGATGGACATCATGGACAGGGACCTGTCCGCCGCCAGCCAGGCCAGAGTGGCAAACAGGGAGTCATCCGAGGTTCGCGCCAGAGAGACATTCTGAGGCACGGACTGGGTGGCTCCAGCCACCAGTCGTTTGCCCAGGGACATGAGCTGAAGATCATCATTCACTTCATCACTCATGCTTTCGCGCAGCGACGTGGGCACCCAGGACATGGACCAGTAATGGCGTCCTTTCATCAACCCGGGATACTGGCGATAGAGATCCACCACCCAGGGGCTGATGGCGTTATCCAGCTCGCCTAGAAATTGTTTGCTGTAGGGCACCCACTTGATTGCCGAGGTAGAACCACTAGTGGGCTGGAAACGGTTCACCGGCGAGCCCGTCATCCGGCTTTCACCGCGGGTGCGATGGGCCTCGACACTCTCTCGCCAGTGGTCGTAATCGGTAACCGGTTGTGCCGCGGCAAATCGCTCCCAACTCATATCCGGGCTCAGCCCTGCCCGGGCATGTGCCGGCATCCCCGCCACCTGGCCAAGCAACCTGGCCAGATTTTCACGCTGCACCGCTTCCAGAGAGGGCAATGAACGGGCAAAACGGCGCTCGCCCGGCCCGGTGGCCAGCTTCAATAGTCGATGTCCAAACATGGTTCCCCCGGTATTGTTGTTATTTGGCAGGGATCGCGGTCATGGTTTGATTCGATTTGCGGCGCAACTTACGCCAGAGTTGAAAGGGGTAATTCAGAATCAGGGAGTAACTGACTTCACCCACACAAGGCAATTCCGTGCCACGCTCCCAGCTGGGATTGCGCTTTTCAAAGAAATGAATCTTGTTATTTCTGGCGCGCATTTCATCGGTGATTTGCGCCACATCCGATTTCAGGTGGGTATAACCACTGCCAAAATCCAGGATCTTGTTTTCATTGCAGTAATAAGGCTGGAAAAGCAACTCGCAGTAATTGTCCACCAGCCCTTCCAGCTTGTCGCAATGCTTTTCCGGGTGCGGGTAATAATTGAGAAAATTATTCGCCATCAAAAGGTAGGTTTTATACCCTTTGGAAATCAGTAACCAGAACATGGGGCGGAACGGATGGCGTAATTTTTCGCGGATCATCTGGAAGAAAAAGGCCACATGCAATACCTTGTTTCCCCAGTATTCCTTTTCAATAATGGTGTCGCCACTGAAAACCCCTTTCACCAGCTTGTCACCGGCGTATATATCCAGCGTCTTCATGGTAGAGAAGCCCACCACGCGTCGGGTAGAACGTTCTTCCACCAGAAACACCCCGTTTTTTTCCGCCATATCCTGGCAAAACAGGTCCAGACTTACATTTTCGTAGTACCGAGAATATATCTCATACATTCTTCTTATTATCTTTACTGATACTTTAGAAATAGGAACATAACGCGCCTTAAGCTTTTCTTTCTTTTCCTTCTGCATTCTGTAGCTCCCTGTTCTTTTTTGTGCGATAAAGTGGGCGACATCATGGCCAGACAGGGCCAATGTAGTAATAGTAAAAGCGGCCATCTTTTTGTTAAAAAGGGAAATCATTTGTTTCCTTTTTAATTTGTCACATCCGTATTGCGACCAGGCTCTCAAAGATAAAAACAACAGGGTCCGGATAAAGAGAATGAAGAACAAGGCAATGGCATTAGACGTTCCACTGATTTCTGCTCGTTACGCCCGCCGATATTTACGGTTCCTACAAAAACGCGGAATAAATGGAACGGCAGTCCTTGAAAATGCCGCCTTGGACGCTGAAAAACTTTCCGATCCCGACGCCTACCTTTCCATGAAACAGGTTTGCGAGATTCTTCGGCAAGGCGAGTTACTGCTGGACGATGCCACCGCCAGTTTCCGGTTCGGCCAGGAACTCGACCTGCAAGGACATGGGTTGTTCGGTTTTGCCCTGCTGCGTCAGCAGGACTTCCCGAAACTGGTGAACATTGTGGTGCAGTATTTGCGGGTATCCCTGCCGCTGATGGATATGGAAATCAGCTGCAATGCCGGCCTTATCACCATCCGACTGCATGACAACTGGGATCTGGGCGAACTGAAACCGACCATCACCAACATCTATATGGGCAGCATCTATGCCCTGGCCTCGCTGGTGTGTCGCAAATTTACTTTCGAGTTTGATTTCCCCCGCCCCGACAGGGCCTCACCATGGCCCCGGCTGGATTATGATGTGGATGTGCATTTCAACCGTACTTCCAACCGGGTGCTGATGCCCCTGTCGGGCAGGCAGGCCAGAGACGACGAAGCCAGCATGGCCGGCCTCGTGGCCACCACCCGATCCCGGGAACAGCTGGACAAGGATGACAGCCTGCGCGTGGCCAGCAAGGTACGGCAGGAGGTCATAAGGCGCCCGGACCGCAACAGCAGCCTGGAGCGGGTGGCTGAAGCTCTGGGGATGAGCCCCCGCTCGATGCGTCGTCACCTGAATCTGGCAGGCTATTCGTTCAGCGCTATTCGCAATGAGGTACGAGAAACCTTCGCCACCCGTTTCCTGCAAGACACCGACATGCCCATGAGCAAGATCGCGGAACACCTGGGCTACAGTGACCAGGCCAGCTTCAGCAAGGCCTATCGCACCTGGACAGGGAAAACACCGGGAGAGGTCCGCCGTAGCCACCGTCAATAACCATGAAGTTGCCAATGGACAACGGCATTGACCAAAAAAACGCCCGTCTGACCGGAGCGGTTTTTGCTTTAGGAACCTTTCCCTCTACTATCCACTCATACCATTAATACCAGTAATAACAAATAAGGAAGATTCCATGAAGAAGCTGATGAAAGCCGCCTTGGCGGCCTGCGCCCTGGCGACCTCCGTCACCGCCCAGGCAGCCCCCACCAAGATCTGTGTATTCGATATCGTCGGCAATGTGGGCCCCATGATGGGCGCCATGAAAGACTGGCAGACTGAAGCCCTGGGTTGGGGACTTGAAGCCGAACTGATTCCCTACACCAATGAAGCAATTGCCGCTGAAGACCTGAAAGCCGGTGTCTGCCAGGCGGCACTGGTGACCGGCATCCGAGGCCGCGGCTTTAACAAGTACGCCGGCACCGTAGATTCCATTGGCGCCATCCCCACCATGGATCACTTGCGCATCGTGCTGCAGGTGCTGTCCAACCCGCAGGTTGCCCCCAAGCTGACCCATGGTTCCTATCAGGTCATGGGTATCGCCCCCGCCGGTGCCGCCTATGTCTTCGTGGACGACAAGGAAGTGAACACCCTGGCCAAGGCCGCGGGTAAACGCGTGGCGGTACTGGAATATGATGAAACCCAGGCCAAACTGGTTTCCCAGGTAGGCGCCACCCCGGTAGCGTCGGACATCACCAACTTCTCCACCAAATTCAATAACGGTGTAGTGGATGTGATTGCGGCCCCGCTGGCGGTCTATGAAGCATTGGAACTCTACAAGGGCTTGTCTCCGGATGGCGGCATCATCAACTACCCGCTGGTACAGCTCACTATTCAGCTGATCGGCAAGAAGGACGCCTTCTCTGCAGAGGTGGCACAGAAATCCCGTGAATACTTCTACAGCAACCTGGATCGCATCGTTGCCCAGTTGAAAAAAGAAGAAGAGAAAGTGGATCCCAAGTGGTGGGTAGAAATTCCGGATGCGGACAAGGCCAAGTATGAAGTCCTGATGCAGGAAGCCCGTAACCTGCTGCGCGTGGAAGGCTACTACGATCCGGACATGCTGGATATGCTCCGCAAGGTTCGTTGCAAACTGAACCAGAGCCGTGCGGAATGCACCTGATATGACGCTACATGCAGCACGCTTCACGCAACAACGCGATTGAAACCTGTTGCAGGCTGAACGCAAAGAGGCCGCGCCCTGGTATGGGCGCGGCCTCTTTGCGTTCAGTTACCGACAAGCTTCTAGCTGTGAGTTGCGAGGGACGAGTTTCGAGTTGCGAAAAGCATTAAAGTCAAAAGCAGTTTCACCACAGAGGGCACAGAGCACACCGAGAAAGAAGCTTTCTTTTCCTCAGTGAACTCTGTGCCCTCTGTGGTAAATCCGCTTTTTATCTTTGCGTGCCGCATGTTGCGTGAAGCGTGTTGCAGCCGCGAAGCGGCAATAAAAGAGGCCGCGCCCAAACTCCGGACGCGGCCTCACACGTTCAAACCTCTGATGACCTATACCGCGTTGCAGCTTGCGGCTTGTAGTTTGCCGCTCACAGTCCCATCTGCTTGGCGATGACCTCATTCATGATCTCGTGGGTGCCGCCGCCGATGGAAAGGATGCGATTGTCGCGATAAAGACGCTCGACGATGGTACCGCGCATGTAGCCGCTGCCACCGAATAGCTGGACCGCATCATAGGTAACCCGGTCGGCGCAGCGAGTGGCCACGTTCTTGGCCATGGAGACATCCAGTACAGCGTCTTCGCCGGCAGCGATCTTTGCGGCAACCCGATAGGTAAACTCGGTGCTGGCCTTGATGTCCGTCGCCATCTCGGCAAGTTTGTGACGGGTCACCTGAAAGCCCGCCAGCGGCCGACCAAACGCCTCACGTTCCTTGACGTAACGCAGGCTTTCATCCAGTGCCAGCTGCGCCGTACTGTTGGCGGTCACCGCCAGAATCAGACGCTCCATCTGGAAATTGCTCATGATGCAGTAGAAGCCACCATTTTCCGGTCCGATCAGGTTCTCCACCGGCACCTTGCAATCCTCGAAGAAAAGCTCGGCGGTATCCGACGCCCACCAGCCCATCTTCTTCAGCTTGCGCCCCACCGTAAAACCCGGGGTGCCTTTCTCGACCAGCAACAGGCTGATGCCGCCGTAGCCCTTGTCACCGGTACGCACCGCCACCGTGTAGTAATCCGCTCTCACCCCGCTGGTGATAAAGGTCTTGGCGCCATTCACCATATAGTGGTCCCCCTCACGCACGGCCCGGGTGCGCAGATTGGCCACATCAGACCCGCCATTGGGCTCGGTGATGGCCAGTGCAGAAATCTTGTCACCGTCAATCACCGCCGGGATCACCGCTTCTTTCATGGCCTCGCTGCCCCATTTCCATACCGGTGGCAACCCGATATCCAGCGAGCCCAGGCTGGCACAAAGACCGCCTGAAGAGCAGCGCACCAGTTCCTCACAGGCCGCCACCTTCATGAATACATCTTCACCGGTGCCACCGAATTCCTCCGGCGCATTGATACTGAGAATGCCCGCTTCAGCGGCCTTGCGGTAAAGCTCACGGGGAAACTCCCCTGCCTCTTCCCAGTCATCCACATAGGGAAGAATTTCCTTTTCCACGAACTTGCGTACCGTGGCCCGCACCATCCGGTGTGTCTCGTTGAAATAATCCAGTGCGCTCACAGGGCCTCCTTCTTGATTCAACCTAGCGCTTGCTTGGTCAGACCTTACCAGACCTGCCGGTGCAGAGGCTATAGAGCTTGTCGCGTTATGTGGATTGGGGATTGTTTGTCCGCTGGTGGCGTTATGAAGGAAGTCGCTCAGAGCCAGACAGCCTGGATGCAAGAATTACGGTCAGGTGGGGAAAGGCAGTTTCAAGTTGAAAGTTCAAAGTTGAAACGCGGGGCGGGTTGGAGGGTGCTGCAATCTGGTTTTCCGCGATTATCGGTGATGGCGTCGGGCTCTCTCTCCAGAAAGGTCTCCGCCAGCTTGTAACCCTACCTCGCCTGGGCTCGGATCGCTTGCAGGCAAGCTCCTACAGCAGCGTTGTAGAAAGCAGGACCCCCGGGGAATATTCCGGCTTTCTCTCTAGCATCAAGCGTAGCTTGTTGCTGCTAGCTCTCGAAGGGGCGGCGGGCGCGCAGGGCCTGGGCCAGGGTGGCGCCATCGACGAACTCCAGATCCCCGCCCATGGGCACGCCCTGGGCAATGCGGGTGACCTGAACCCCAGCGTCCTGGGCCAGATCCAGCACATAGTGGGCAGTGGCCTCCCCTTCCACCGTGGTGCCGGTGGCAAGAATCAGCTCGCGGATTTCGCCACCTTGCAGACGCTGCTCCAGCACGTCCAGGCCCAGCTCCCGGGGGCCGATGCCGTCCAGTGGCGACAGCTCGCCCATGAGCACAAAGTACTGCCCCAGGTATTCGCCTGACTGTTCAAAAGCCAGCACATCAGCCGGGGTGGACACGATGCAGATCAGCGAGCCATCACGCTTCGGGCTTTCGCAGATCGGGCACAGCTCTGCCTCCGCATAGTTACGACAGCGCTGACAATGCTGCACGCCATCCATGGCAGCATGGAGGGCATCGCCCAAGCGGCGGCCCTGCTCCCGCCCCCGGTCAAGCAGGGCATAGGCCATACGCTGGGCCGAGCGGGGGCCGACACCTGGCAGGCAGGTAAAGGCATGAATCAACTGGTCAACCAGGGGTGCGTGCTTCACAGGGACGGCCTAGAGTTTGAAACCCGGCGGGAAAGGAAAGCCCCCGGCCATGTTCTGCATATTGTCCTGCTGCTGCTTTTCCACTCGACGCACCGCATCATTCACCGCAGCCGCCAGCAGGTCTTCCAGCAGTTCCTTTTCTTCGCTCATCAGCGAATCATCCACACTGACAGATTTCACATCGTGGCGACCATTCATGGTCACCTTCACCAGGCCGGCACCCGCTTCACCCGTCACTTCCGCATTGGCGGCCTCTTCCTGCATCTTCTTCATCTTCTCCTGCATGGCCTGGGCCTGCTGCATGAGAGAATTCATATCAAAGTCCATGTTTGTCTCCGGGTTGTTACGCCAGCCGCCAAACGCCGGACGCAGGTGTTTGTTTCAAGCGTCATGCGTCTGGCATCTGGCGTTTCTATTCTACTGTCTGTTTGGGGGTGACACTGTCTTCGTCCAGGCGGCCGCTGAAGCGACTGACCAGCTGTTGTACCACCGGGTCCCCATGGAGGGTCTGGATGGCACCGGCAAGAATTTCCTGGCGCTTGGCTTCCGCCATCAACTCCGGTGTATCGCCGGCCCGCTGTTCGTATTCCACCTGAACCTGAATGCGGCGCTGAAAGTAATTTTCAAGGGCCGCAGACAGTTCATCCAGGCGTTCCCGGTTCACCAGCACCTGATGACCGGTGCTGATTCGCAGGGTCCAGAGGTGCTGTTCGCGGCTGACCAGTACGGCATTACGGGCAATATTGCGCACCGTGCCATCCAGATCCAGGCGCAGCAGCAAGGCCGCCCACCAGGTGGCCACCTCGGCTTCGCTGGTGGGCTCGGGCAACGGCGCCAACGGGGCCTCGGGCTCGGCGGGTGCCTCCTCGGTCTGTGGCTCGGCAACCACCTTTTGCGGCGAATCCGGTTGGGAGTCTGGCCGGGAAGCATGGAGCTGCTCGGGCGCCGCTTCAGCTTGTTGTGCCTGCTTTACGGGCTCGTCTTCCCAGGGCGGCACATCTTCCTCCCAGGGTGGAGCGTCGCCCGCTGGCACCGGCGCCGCGGCCTGCTCAGGGGCGGAGGCGGGAGCCGGAGGCACAGACTCTGGCGGATTGGCCGGCTGCGGCCGGGACTCAACCGGTTGCGGCGCGGGAGGGGACTCCTCCGCTACCGGGGTCGAGGTCTGTGCCACAGGCTGCGGAGCCGGCTTTGGGGTCTCCAGCAAGGCACGCAGGTCCGGGCGACCGTCAGCCTGGACTGACGGCGCGGCGACTTCAGGCTTTTTTGCCGGGGCTGCGCCGCCCCCCTGGGCGGGCAGTACACCTTTCGGGGTAAACAGCACCATCCGCAGCAGCAACATCTCCAGGGCAGCACGAATATCCGGGGCATCCTGAAGATCACGGCGCCCACGCAGGGCCACGTCATAGTAGAGCTGCACCTGCTCTGCGCTGAGTGCACCGGCCAGCCGGGTCAGGGTCTCGTCTGCCTCACCGGGCACCGCCTGACACACTGCAATCTGGTGCAACTGACTGATCAGCTCGTCCAGCAATGCCAGTTCACCGGGGCTGTGTTCACACACCGAGGCCAATGCCTTGAGCACCCCGCCCGGCTCCTGCTCTGCCAGTGCCACCAGCAGAGTCAGCACATGGTTGCGATCCACCGTACCGAGCATGGCATTCACGGCCTCACTGCCCAGCTGTTCGCCACCAAAGGCAATGGCCTGGTCGGTCAGACTGAGGGCGTCACGCATGGACCCCTGGGCCGCCTTGCCCAGCGACAGCAGTGCCGGCTCGTCATAGCGGATCATTTCCTTGTCCAGCAATTCCTTGAGATGTCCCGCGATCTGCTCCGGCGGCAACGCCTTGAGGCTGAACTGGAGACAACGGGACAACACGGTGACCGGCAGCTTTTGCGGATCCGTGGTGGCCAGCAGGAACTTCACGTGGGGCGGCGGCTCTTCCAGCGTTTTTAGCAGTGCATTGAAGGAATGCGCGGAGAGCATGTGCACCTCATCGATGAGGTACACCTTGTAGCGGCCCCGAGTGGGCGCGTACTGCACATTGTCGAGCAGCTCGCGGGTATCTTCCACTTTGGTACGGCTGGCCGCATCCACTTCGATCAGGTCCACGAAGCGGCCATCGTTGATTTCCTGACAGGTGGGGCAGACGCCACAGGGTCGGGCACTGACCCCCTGCTCGCAGTTCAGGCAGCGCGACAAAATACGCGCGATGGTGGTCTTGCCCACCCCCCGGGTCCCGGTGAACAGGTAGGCATGGTGCAGACGATCCTGATCCAGCGCATGCATCAGCGCCCGGGAGACATGCTCCTGCCCCACCAGCTCATCGAAGGTACGGGGACGGTATTTTCGGGCAAGAACCTGATAACTCATAGCACTCCGGCAGCTTTCGCGGCCACCACGACAAAGGAATTGAAATTCAGTCGCTTATGCTAGCGAAGTTCCGTAAAGGAGGACAGTGCGAGTAACGGTTTTGAGCGGTTAGCGGTTTGCGTAAAGGGGGATGGGAGAAGCGGGAAATTAGGAGGTCTTCCCGCCAGCCACACCCCGGCACACGAGTCCACTGCTACCGTTGCTCCCTTCCGGGCCTGGCGGGGTTTACAGCTTGTCGTTGCGGGGGGACCGACGGGTCGACCATAACGCGCCCGGGCCTTTCAGCCTCGAAGCGAGGGCGCATTGTGCGCAATGCGCCAATGCTTTGCAAGACACTGCCGTTTGTCCGAACAAAGCTTGATCAGTGGGCGGACAGGTTTACACTCAAATCATGGGGCAACAAGGAGATTGCACCGTGAGCGAAACAGGGAAAATTCGCATTGCCATCAATGGCTTCGGCCGTATCGGACGCTGTCTGGTGCGTGCACTCCATGACCACCCCGCCAGTAACCGTTTCACCCTGGTGGAGATCAATGATCTGGCCGATTTTCATGTCCTGGCTCACCTGCTTGCCTTCGACAGTACCCACGGCCGCTGGCACCATTCAGTGCACTACGACAAGGGGGTGCTGGAAATCGATGGCCAGCGCATTCCCTGCTCGTCACAGGCCTCGCTGGAATCGCTTCCCTGGCGGACCCTGAAACCGGACCTGGTGATTGAGTGTGCCGGCAAGTTCAAGACCCGCGCCGCTCTCCAGGAGCACCTCACCGCCGGCGCCCCCCGTGTGCTGTGCAGCTACCCGGTAGAGGATGCGGATGCCATGGTGGTGTACGGCGTTAACCACGGCACCCTCAACGCTGACCAGAAAATCATTTCCAATGCCTCCTGCACCACCAATTGTCTGGCTCCGCTGGTGGATGTACTGGATCAGGCTTTCACCGTTCGGCAGGGGCTGATGACCACCATCCACAGTTACACCAACGACCAGAACCTGGTGGACAAGGCCCACGGAGATCTGCTGCGTGCCCGCGCGGCAGCAGTGAACATGATCCCGACCAGCACGGGCGCGGCAAAAGCCGTGGGCAAGGTGCTCCCGCACCTGGCCGGCCGCCTGGATGGCCTGGCCGTCCGGGTTCCCACCCTGAATGTGTCACTGACCGACCTCAGTGTTGTGCTGGAACAGCCTGCCAGCATCGAACAGATTCATGAGGCGCTGAGCAACGCGGCCCACGGCCCGTTGCAGGGCATCATGGCCATCAATCACATCCCGCTGGTTTCCGGTGACTTCAATCACCAGCCTTTCTCTTGCATCGTTGATACCAATCACACACGGCAAATCGGCCAGCAAACCAAGTTGCTGGCCTGGTACGACAACGAATGGGGATTCAGCCAGCGATTGCTGGATGTGGCAAATCACTGGATGAATGTGTAACGCCTGACGCCTGACGACAAGCTGATCGCCAAAAAGGAAAACCAATGTCATCCTGCGTCAGGCACAAGGTGTCCAGCGCCTCATCAATCGAAAGGGTGAAAGCGCTCATCCCGGCCAGCGACTTCCGCCTCATGGCGATGACCGGCCATGACTTTCTCGATCTTGCCGGCCTGTATGTCGTCGTCGGCATCCACCATCATCAGGTAATCCCCTTCCATCACCCGCTCCATGTACGGGGTAAGGTGGTGATTCTGGCTGGAAACGCCACGTAACCCGCCAAGCCAGGCACCAAAACAGGTGCCGAACAGCGTGGCTCCGATGATGGCACCGCTATCCAGGTTCACTCCCCACGGGTCCATCCCGGCCAGCAGAAAACCCGCCAGCACGCCGATTCCCATACCCGCGAGGGCACCGATAAAGCCGGAGTGCATGATGTCGGTTTCTTCCCAGGGGGTGGCGCCATGGACATGGGCCTTGGCGATGGCCATGGTGTCATTGCCCATCACATGCAGGTGGTTCTCACCGATACCAGCCTGCTGCAGCTCGTTGGTGATACCCCGAACCGAGGCCAGAGACTTGGTGAAATAGTAGAGTCGTTTCATTGCTTGCCGCTCCCTATGGCTGACAATGGGGGGAGTTGTTGGGAAAACTCCCTGATCCTGATCGTCCTGATCAGGGGGCGAAGGCGTTGCTCTCCGGGCCAGGAAACGGGCCGGTGGGCAACAAGTACCCCGCTTCTGCATTTCCAAATTAGCAAAAAGGGGCCTGTTCGACCCCTTTACTGTGTCACAAAATTCGCGTGACAAACTGTTAGCAATTAATTGCTTTTTGTTGACGCGGTATCGCCTTCCACCGGGATAATCCGCGGCTTCTTCTCTTCCGGGACCACCCGGTTCAGGGTCACAGTCAGCAGGCCATCCTCCATACCGGCGGCATCCACCTCCACGTGATCTGCCAGCTTGAAGGTGCGCTCGAACGCACGGCGGGCAATGCCCCGGTGCAACCAGGTTCGCTCCTGGTCTTCGTGATCAGAAAGGCCGCCACGGATGCGCAGCTCATTTTCCTGCACGGTGATCTCAATATCGTTGCGACGGAAACCCGCTACCGCCATTACGATACGGTACCGACCATCACTTTCGCGAATGATGTCATAGGGGGGATAGCCACTGGACTGGTCCGCACGCAGGGCCGCGTCCAGCAGTTCATCGAAACGGTCGAAGCCCACTGAATGGCGGAACAGGGGCGCAAGGGAAAAACCTGTATTCATCACACTAATCCTCATCGTCCACAGCGGACCCCGCAGGCATCCACTGCATCATGGTTAACAATCAGATTGGCGTGACAGAAGCCTCTGCCCTGACAGGCAGAACACTTCAGACCGGTCTTGTCACAGGAAAGTAGATGGGGTCGGGCAACAATGTTTCAAGGGTCAGTGAGCAATCTTCAGTTGGGTCGTCACGGTCTGGGCAGGCACCTGGAAGCCGGACGGGGCCCGGTCCGCATGGGTTTTTGCCGTAACGGCCACCGCCACCGGCTGGTCCATCACGGTCACGGGCACCCGCACACACAGCGACTCGCCCGCCAAAACCTGCCAGCCGGGACGGTTGCCGCTATCCCAGCGCTCACTGTTGCCGGAACAGTCCCGGTCCATCAACAAGCCACCGACCGCTTCACTATTGCTGGTGAAAACCACCCGCCCGGAAAGTGTTGCCTGATAACGAAAGGTGACCACTGCCTTGCCGCCGGCCGCCACCGGCAGGCTCTCCGGGGCCTTCCAGACCGGCATCATGACCAGCCCGAGCTGAAGCGGGCCGGAATGGTGATCCGGCACTGCCGACAACGACCAGCTGACCTGATGACCCTGCTGCTGGCCTGACGCGCCCTGAAGCGCGGGGACCTGAGGTAGCAGCCCCTGCTCCGGCAAGCTCACTGAAAAGGTCATGGGCTGCCCTATACTCCGGGCTTCCGACAGCCGCACACTGATACCTCCCGCCCCGTCACTGGTCCCGGTCATTGCAGGCGCTGAGCTGTCGGTGAGCACAAAAGGGACATCGGACAAGGCGCGCTCACCCGGATCCTGGCGGCCATTGAAGGCGGCGGCGGGGTCTCCTGCACCGTTATCCACAAACACCACTGCGGACACCCAGTGCCCCGCCGGGCGACACTGATAACCGCCCCGGGTGCCGTCCAGGGGCAATGAAGCAAATCCCGGCCACGGCTGGGGGGTAGCCGTCAGCCGCTGGCCGTCGCCGCCCGCCCCCCCACCGGCGGCGCCCTTGCCGCCCTTCAGATTCAGGGTCACAGGCAACAGACTGCCCGCAGGCATATCCAGCCACAGGGTGCCGCCACTGCCGCCGCCGCCACCTGCCTTGCCCGCCACGGTGCCCTTTGCGCCGACAAGGGCGAGGGTTCCCGGCCCGCTCAGTCCGGCGGCACGAACCAGCAGCACACCGCCACCGGCTCCGCCGTCACCGCCTTCGCCCTGGCGGCGGGCGGCCGCCCCGCCACCACTGCCCATCACCAGCGTGACAGGCGCCACCCCTCCCCCCTTGCCACCACCCTCAACGGGCAGACCATCCTGACCGGCACGCCCATTCCCGCCGCCACCACCACTGGCCATGGCCCGGTGAGACAGATCCAGGGCATTCCCGCCCCCACCTGCGGTCGCCGGCGCCCCTCTTGCCATACCGCCCGCGGGATAACCGACGTCCGCAGCCATCAGCAACAGCGGCGTACCCGCTATGCCCTCGCCCTTGCTGCCATGGTGGCCGTAAGCCACCTGCCGGTCTTGTTCGCCCGGGCTTCGATAGCGCCAGTCATCCGGACTGCCCAAGGCGCCCTGCAAGGACACTGCCGGCGCCCCACGAAACCCGGTGCCCGACACATCCAGGCGATGGCCATTCAGAGCCAGTTTGCGACGCACATCCAGGGCCAGTACACCGCCGGTATAGCCATCCCAGGGCAGGGGCTTGAGGTCACCATCCAGTGTCAGACTGTCATATTGCGGCACCCGAACCAGCTGCCAGCGCTGCCGCCCCTGCTCTTCATCAGCGGGTTGATTGACATAGGTATGAAGCAGCCCACCGCGACTTCCCGCCCCTCGCACCCGCAGGTTATTGCCGTCCAGTTGCTCAATACGCACCCACTCAGCCTGTAGGTGATGACTTTCCAGTTGGCCGTATCGGACATCATTGGAGGTAACGATGCGGGCGCCCTGCACTTGCATGAGCAGGGCCAGATCGCCGGGCATCAGGGGAGCCGCCCCGCGTGCGCGACTCAGGGTGAAAGCGCGGGTGCCCGCCGTGAGGACCTGCGAATCCGGGCCGGTAAACCAGGTATTGATCACCTGACCCGCCGGCTGCGAACCATCACGACCAGGCTCGGCACACCATTGCGCCAGGGAGGTACTCGCCAGTGCCAGGCCGAATAATGTCAGCGTGGCGGATCGAGCCAATCGGCGGTGGTATTGTTGCATCGGAACCATCCCGCAATACTGTAGCGTTCCCGGGTGGCTGCCAAGACTTCGTGGGGGATTTTCTCGCTGAGGAAAGCCACCAGTGTGCCCGCCCGGGGCTCCACCTCCGTGGCTATGGCGCTGGTGTCCGGCCCAGGCCAGATGCGTAGCCGCCCGCCCCACCCGCTTTGCCAACCCTCGTTGAGGTAAAGCACCACCGACAGCAGTCGGCCATTGTTGCCGTTGAAGGCATCCAGATGCCGCTGGTAATAATCGCCCGGGCCATAGATGGCAAAGTGGGACTCCAGCTCGAACAGCCCCATGAACAGCGACTGGTTTACCGCTATCCGTAGCGCTTCCATGTGTTCCAGCCATTGGCACTGAGCCAGCGTGCCCGCCTTCAACCAACAGGTACGGTCACTGCGTACGCGGTCGTCCTTCTGGTGTTCCTGGCGACGGCCGATGCCCGCCAGCCGGAATTCGCCCAGTTGATCACGCTCCATGGCTTCCTTGCGCAGGGCACGTACCAACGTAATGGGCGCAAACCCGGGGGACACGGCAAAACCGTCCCGGACCAAACCCTCGATAATGCCATCCAGGTGGGCACCACCCACTCCACCGACCAGATCCGCGTTGTCCTGCATGTTAGTGCAACGCCTCAGCAGGGCCGTTCTCGAACTCGTCCGGCCAGATCAACCAGTTGTACTCCTGACACTCGTCCATCAGCTGCAAGGTCGCATCCACAGTGGCCTGCACAAAATAGATGAACTGGTCAAAACTGATGCCGCGGCGCCCCAGCAACAGATCGCACGCCACCAGCCGTGGCAGGGAATCATCATTCACATCCAGGAACAGTTTCACCGACGGGTAGGCCATATTGAGACGGCTGAGCTCAGCCTGAACGGCAAACAGGGCCGCGGGTCTCACTTCCAATTCGGTGGTCAACAGCACACCATCTTCTTCAACGAACAGGCGCGCATCGACAACCCCTTCTCGCCCCTGCAATTCGGACAGGTGCAGGCCGTGACAATGCTCACAGATGTAGTGCTGGATATTGGCTTGCTGCAACCACTGCTTTATCTGGTCCGCATCGGCCTGAATGACGCCTAACATGATCTCTCCTTGGAACCCGTTACCGGTCCTTCCGGCCCAGTCCCCTTTCCGGTTCTGTTGATGCAGAACGCCGTTGAGGCTCCATCGCCATCAGGGTCTGAGCAATCATGGATTGCAGTGCGACGGCGGAAGGCGGCGGAAAATGATGAACGGGCTCGTCCCCGGCAATGGCGCGAATCATCATCTATCGGCAACAAAAAAGGAATAGAAAACCGGCAAATTTGGTCATTGGGTCGGCGAATGGCAGTGCGTATCATCCTTTCTTCCAGTCCGAGGAGAAAAATAATGACAAATCCCCATGTGGCCTTCCGGTCCAGCGATACCCTGCATACCCGCACTGACGGTTTCATTTCCCGTATGCAGGGCGGTGCCACCAAGCCGGAACCCCGGGAGATCGAAGCGATCATGGCCATTTTCATGGAGGAAGCGCTGCAGGCCTTCATGGTTCGCGCAGCGGAGGCCACCGGACTCTCCCCGAGTCTGTTCAAGGTGGTGAACATGACCTGCCAGACCATCAACAAGGCCACCTCGCTGGTCATTGGACGCAGTGCGAAAAAAATGGACCTGGCCCAGAACAAGGCAGCGGCCGATTACATGGACAGTGTCCGCCAGCAAGGCAGCGATGGCTGGTATGTGGCGTTCCCGGTCAGTGAGGGGATGGCCATCAAGGGCAGCAACCTGCCGTCACTGTGCGCCAATGGAGACTATGACGAAGCCCGCCGGGAACTGGAGGAATACCTCCATGCCATCACTGACGAATCCATCAAATGGTATTTCGAGAAGCCCATGGATTTGCTTGGTTTCGGCCCGGTACTGCGCAAGCTTGCCAGCGTGGGGGTGGAAACCACTCGCAAGGCATCACGGAGCCTGATACGCAACCTGATCCCCAAACTGGACGATGATCAACTGACATCCGCCTGTGGTTATCAGGCCGACATGTTGATGCGTTTTGAAGACCGGAAGCACTGACACTCTCCATACGGCTCGTTGCTGACTGAATCCGACGGCCTACAGACTGCACCTCTTTTGATAACAATTACTTACACAGGATAAGTGCTGTAGGCTAACATCACCAAGTTTTTACAAATCTACTTATTCAACTGATTGCGCAGCAATAACGCGGCTCTCTAGTATCAATATGGTGTTGCCCATATTAACAAGACCGAGGAGTGAGCCGTGTCTTTACGCCATGCCATACTTGTACTGCTACAAGATCAGGAAGCCAGCGGTTACGACCTCGCTCGCGAATTTGCAAACAGCATCGGGCTGGTCTGGAATGCCACCCACCAGCAAATCTATCTGGAGCTGGGCAAGCTCAATGAGCAGGACATGGTGAAATATCGCCACATCCCCCAGGACGGCAAGCCGGACAAAAAGCTCTACCGCATTACCGAAGAAGGCCGGGACGAGCTGATCCGCTGGTTGCGCAAACCGGCTGCGCCTCCTCGTATTCGCGATGCCTTCATGGTCAAGATCGCTGGCGGCGCTCTTAGCGAGCCAGCCTCTGTGCTTCGCGAACTGGAAGACCAGGCCGACCTGCGCCGCGAACGCCTGAGCACCTTCGAGGCCCTTGCCAAGACACTGGCAGAACGCAACAGCGAAAAGGACATGTATACCTACCTGACCCTGCGACGTGGCATTCTTGACCAGCAGGCGTGGCTTAACTGGGCAGAAGAAGTGCGAACCGAACTGCACAAACGGGAAGACCTGCCCACCTCTGCATGATCGCCCACCCTGACGGGGACCTGAGTGCCCAGCTTTCCTGGCTGATTCAGGCCCCGCCCCTTCTCACCTGTGTCCCTTACAGCGATGCGGGAGAGCTACTCAAACGCGAGTGGCTTCGCCATCCCGGTGTGATTGGTGATGCCGTAGAATGGCTGGAACAGTGCACGCCTGCGCGGCGCCTGGGGCTGGCCTTTGAACAGTGGGTGATGGCTCTGGTTTGCGTCAGCGAAGGACTGGAACTGGTAGAACACAACCTGCCGATCCGGGATGGCCAGAGCACACTGGGCGAGCTGGATATGCTGGTCCGTGACCGCGACAACGGAAAACTGTGGCATTGGGAGCTGGCACTGAAATTCTATCTCGGCACCCCCGATCACTGGTACGGTCCGAACAGCCGCGACACCCTGGCACGCAAACACCAACACCTTTTCGAACAGCAGCTGCCCCGCAGCACCCTGCCGGCATGCCAACGACTGCTTTACGAACGCGGACTGCGCGTGGACGGGCAAGCCCTGCTCACCCGTGGGCGGTTGTTCTATCGCCATGGCCACCCGGGTAGCCCTGAGCGACATCCCAACCATGAGCGAGGCTGGTGGATGCCCGCCCGCAGTCTTCCTCAACATCGCTGGCAGGTGATTGATAAGAAAAGCTGGCCAGCGCCATTAATGTTAGACAAAGGTACCACTTTTGTTGATACCCCTGATCTCATTGACTATGTTGAATCACAGTCATGCCCGTTGATGGTCCGCTCTGAACTGCGTCCTGAGCCGGGTTTCATTGTTCCTGCCAGTTGGCCTCAAGCATGAATTTTCAAGCTCAACCCTCCCCTCTGATTGATGACCGGGGACAGGTCGCCTTGGGCGTCTTTCCTGAAACGGTGTCGCGGATCAACGGCCGCGAAGCCGATTACCGAACCCCCATGGGCAGCCGCGCCAACCCGCTGGCCAGGCACTTTCATTACAAACAGTTCCAGTACTTCGGCATCATCAGTGATGAATTACTGGCAGGTTGCGCACTGGCACATACCGCCTGGCTTGGAATGGCGTTTTTTTATATTTTCGAACCGCGCACCGGCACCCTGCGGGAATACACCTGGCGCTCACCGCTAGGCCGGGATCTGCACATGTCTGACTCCCCCCGTGACGGCATCAGCCGCTTTCGCCAGAAAGGCGTCGACATCGAGCTGGGTTATCAGGATAACGGCCAACAGCTAATCAAGACGCTCCAGGTTACCCTGGACGACTTGCAGCTTCAGGCCACCATGGAAGAAGGGCCGGACTACCAGCCCATGTCCCTGTGCACCCGCACCGGCGTGAATGGCTGGGTCTATGCCAACAAGGTTGCCGGCAAAGCGGTCACCGGCACCCTGATTCGCCAAGGGCAGGAAACCTGCCTGGCGGAACTGGATGCGTGCGGACATCACGACTTTTCTGCAGGTTACATGCGCCGGGAAACCTTCTGGAACTGGGCCTGCCTGTCCACCGTGGCAGGCGGAAAACGCATCGGCCTGAACCTGTCCTGTGGCGTCAATGAAACCACCTTTTCAGAGAATTGCCTGTGGGTGGATGACGTGATGATTCCCACCGACGGGGTCATGTTCGATTACCAGCGCGATGATTTGATGCAGCCCTGGCAGATCCGTAGCCTGTGTGGCCGCGTCGAACTCACCTTTACGCCCAGCGGTAACCATCGCGAGCGCCTTAATCTCGGTTTATTCGCCAGCAACTTCAACCAACTGTTTGGCCGCTTTGATGGGCACCTGCGTCTGGATGACGGCAGCCGTATCGCCATCACCAGCCGCTATGGTTTTGTCGAGGAGCAGTACGCAAAATGGTAGAGAATAACGATCGGGAGCCGCAGCAGGCTCCGCCCCAAAAAGTAAACGTTAAATTGCGCCGCGGCTTCTTCTGGGTGGTGCAGTACTGGCGTGAGTTGTTCAACTTCCGCTTCGACAAATACATGATCATCCAGGTATTGCCCGGGGTGTATGGTATTGCCCTCACCGTCATCGCCATGGGATTGCTCTACCTCTGCGTGGAAGCCTTCATGGCGTCAACCTGGCGTGGTTTGTTCTATTTCTTTGTCGCCGCACCGGTCACCTTTCTGGTACTGGCTTCCGTACTGCGCGCACTGCTTGAGTTCTACATGGTGGTGTTCAAGATTTCGGAGCATGTGGATGAGCTGGTCGGTCTGCGGGATACCGTCGATCGCCTGTCCGGTATCGGCGACACCGTGGATGAAATGGTTTCCGTTACCCGACGCATTCCGTTCTGGCGGGTGTTGTCAGGCGGCTCAAGCAGTCCCCGCAAACCCGAGATCAAAAGCGACAACAGGAAAGATCGGAAAGACAAGCCGGAGTGATGGCGGGGCCCGCTCCGCCCCTGCCCCGGTTGGCTTGTATCGATTTCTCGATATGCGTTTCTGGAATCCTTACCTCGCTTGAGCTCGGATCGCGGTCGAACGACCGTTATTCGCTACGCCCACCCTTCGGGCCGCACTACGTGCGTTACTCCGCTGCGCTACGTTCCTACAGCGGCTTATCAGGTTCCCAAGCCGCCGAACTCAACGATCTGAACCCCTTCTCCGTTCTTCGCAAAACCTCGGGAACTTTTCCGGGGTTTTCTATCCAATCGAGCGCAGCTCGCAGCTCGCAGCTCGCAGCTCGCAGCTCGCAGCTCGCAGCTCGCAGCTCGTAGCTCGTAGATTGCCTAGGTTGCCGCCTCCAGTGCGGTGAGCAGCAGGCGCTGGTAGATATGTGCTTTAACTCCGTCCGGGTCACGCAACTCCATTCGCTCCAGTTCCGCTGCAAATTCCGATTCGCTGCCTTCATGGAACAGTGCCTTGTTGCCCAGCTCCATGTATTCCTTGTGGCTGACTTTTTCCTTGAGCCAGGTCAGCGCCTTGAGCAGCCGCTGTTCTGTCTCGGTAAAGTCAGAACCCAACGGAAACAACGGGAAGCTGGTGTCACCACAACGCTCAGCAATGTCATGGAGGTGTTCCGGGTTGTTGCGCCGGTGGGCCTCAGGAATCTGATAGTCCTTACGCAATTTCCCTGCTGCCTGCGCCTCTTCCATCAGGCCAATCTGGAAGCGGCTGTCTGACACATTCAGCATGGCCATTACCACTTCTTCATCGGTCTTGCCACGCAGATCAGCGACGCCATATTCCGTTACCACCACATCACGCAGGTGACGGGGAATCGTGTTATGCCCATACGCAAACACCACGTTGCTCATGGCTTCGCTGGCGCGCTCACGCCACGAACGCACCATGAGAATGGAGCGGCCACCCTCAAGCTCATGGGCCTGGCTAACAAAGTTATACTGTCCGCCGACCCCACTGAGAACCCGGCCATCGTCAATCTGATCGGCTACCCCGGCGCCCAGCAAGGTAACGGTGAATGCCGTATTCACAAAGCGGGCATCCTGACGCTGCAAACGCTTGAGCTCCTCATCACCATGGAGGTGGTTCACATAACTGATCCGGGTCATGTTAATGGCGTTGCGCTCTTCGTCGCTCAGCCCCCGCAGGCGCTCATAGAACGCCTGCGGACCGAGGAAGAAGCCACCATGCATGACGATACCGCCGCGCAGGGAGTCGCCCAACACCGCTTTAAGCGCTTCACGGGTAGTGCGGTCATCCAGGTCATTGGCAACCTGTACGCCATTGGGCAACGTCAGCTGATCACCCTGCTTGTGCACCTCGCCGCGAAAGATACCAAACCGCTTGAGCGTGCGAATCTGCGCGCGGCCCAGTCGGCGGTTAATAGCGGATTGCTCGCGAAGCAGATCCAGTAACGCCAGCCCGGGTTGGTTGGGCTCATGCATTTCCAGTTGTTGCAACGGCGCCCAGTCATACACCGGACGGCGGATAATCCTGTCTTTCACCAGTTGCAACAGTCCATGGGTGACCATCTCACTGCAGCCATATAGCCCTTCCTGGAAAGCCGCGGTACCGCCTTCGTGGTCAATCATCCGTTGCTGGCTCTCGGGAATACCCCAATCATTCAAGGGCCGCAGGTAGCGCGCATTGTCCTGATCCCTCAAGCGCAGATGATGGACAAGGGCATCGCCCAGTGCTCCGATTCCGATCTGCAGGGTTCCGCCATCACGAATGAGGGTACTGGCATGCAGGCCAACAAAATGATCCTGCACATTCACCGGCATGTTGGGGGTACTGAACAGGCGGGTATGGCCGTCAGGGTCATCCACCAGAATATCCATGTGTGCCAGCCAGTCATCCAGCCGGGCATCGTTCTCCATGAACGGTAAATCACGGTGCACCTGGCCCACCGATACAATGGTTTCCCCCGCTTCCCGCCGTGCCAGCAACAAGGGCATCAGATCCAGAGTCACTTCCGGGTTGCAGGAAAAGCTGTACTCGTCATTGCCTTCTACATTTCCCTCATTACGATGAGCGAGCAATTGTGCAACCACGTTGATGTTGCGGGCATTCAGATCCCTGGCCACGTGGGTGTAATTACTGGAAATATAGTGTTGCTGGGCACTGTCACTGCCGAGCATGCTGCCGGGCTGAAAGAAGAATTCAAAGACACGGATATTGGCTGGCAATTCACTTTTTCTGGCAGGCTGCAGATACGCCAGTTCCTCGTAATCACCGAAGACCCGGTCGGCAAAGGGTTCAAGAAAACGGGCTTCCAGATCACTGCCAGCACCCGGACGCCCCAGCGACAGGGCAGTAAAGATGTCCAAGGTAAGCGATGGGTCCTGCTCAACACGACGGTAAAGTGCATTGACGAAACGGTTGGGCTTGCCGAGGCCCAGCGGCATGGCCAGACGAATCTCGCCACCGGTCTTTTCGATCACCGCATCCACGGCACGTTCAACATTTTCCATTCGTTCTGTCACAGCCACTCCTTGTTGTCAGTGCGAGGAGGTTTTTGAAACAAAGGTCACCAGCACCACCCCCGCCACGATCAATCCCATCCCCACCACAGCAGGCAAATCCGGCTTTTGATCAAACACCACTAGCCCGGCCAGCGCAATCAACACGATACCGGTTCCTGCCCACACGGCATAGGCGATACCCATGGGCACCGTGCGCAGGGTCAGGGAAAGCGCATAGAAGGCAATGGCATAGCCAATAACGGTAATGGTGGAAGGCCAGAGGCGGGTAAAGCCCTGAGAGGCATTCAGTGCAGAGGTAGCGATGACTTCCGCCACAATGGCGATGGCCAGATAAAGATACCCCATTGGCAAACGGGTCCCGTATCAGTGAGTGGGGGCGCTGTGCAGCTGCTCCAGCAACTGTTCCCAGTGTGCCATTTGTTGGCCGGCAAAGTCAGCGCTCTGATGACGGACAATCAGCACAAGACGCGTGCAGATATCGCCATCCGGCCAGCGGTTCATGGGAGTCAACTCGGGGTCTGCGGCGCCCACCCACTGCACCAGCAAGGGCCCATCAAGCCCTTCCACCTGCAGCAGCCCCTTGACCCTCACCAATGCATCTCCGCACTGACTGGCCAGCTGCCGCAGGGCCGCCTGCCAATGTTGCCAACTGAGTCGATGGGGCCAGATCAGCGAAGCACTGTAGAGCTGATGCCGGGAAGCCGCTGCTACCGGCGCCGTCAGAGACATCGCAGGGGAAAACGACAGTGAGCCGGGCGCCTTCAGCGTCAGGCTGCCAGTAATGCGACAACGCCGCTCAAACTCTCGCTCCAGCAACGCCGCCGGCGCCGGCGTGGAATGCTGCTCTGCGTCAGGATTAAGCGCCAGTAGCTGCCGGCGGAACTCGACCAGAGCCGCCTCATCCACTTGATCGGTTCGCGACAACAGCAGCAGGTCCGCCGCCTGGATCTGCTCAAGACATTCCGGGTGACTCTGGATGGATTGCGTCCCGGCCGCCACATCCACGACAGTAAGCACAGACTGACAGTAAAAACGTTTTTTCAGCCAGGGATCCTGCTCCAGCGGCGCCAGTACGCCGGATGGCTCGGCAGCACCGGTGGTTTCCAGAATGACCTTGGAGAAGGCAGGAATCTCACCATTTTTTCGGGCCATGAACAGGTTTCGCAATGTGGAAGACAGGGAGCCCTGCACCACACAACACACGCAGCCACCGGCCAGCAGTGTCACCGGCACACCGGCCTGCTGTGTCAGGTGCTGATCAATACCGATATCACCCAGTTCATTGATTAACAGCGCCAGATCCTGACGCTGCTCAAGCCAGGCGTTCAACTGGGTAGTCTTGCCACTGCCAAGAAACCCGGTCAGCACGACTACCGGGATACGATCCATGATCAGGCCAGCGACCAGGGCAGTTCCTGCCCGGCATAGAACGGCACCATGGCCTCCCCCGCCGCATCAATCACGTCCGGCACCGACCAAGGCTTGCGCACCAGGGTCACGGTCTCGGTGTGGTAAGGCATACGGTAGAAATCTGCACCGAAACGACTGGCGAAGCCTTCCAACTTGTCCAGGGCGTTGTGTTGCTCCAGGAAGCTGGCGTACAAGGGCAATGCCGCACGGGCGGAGTAACAACCGGCGCAGCCACAGGCCGCCTCTTTCTTGTTGCGCGCATGGGGAGCGGAATCCGTACCCAGGAAGAACCGGTGGTGCCCTTCCAGCACTGCGCGCTGCAAGGTTTCCTGGTGTTGACGACGCTTGAGAATGGGCAGGCAGTAGTTATGCGGACGCACGCCACCCACCAGCATGTCGTTACGATTCATCAGCAGATGCTGCGGGGTGATGGTGGCCGCTGTCAGATCATTCACTTCCTGAACAAAATGCACCGCTTCCGCGGTGGTCACATGTTCAAAGACAATGCGCAGCGCAGAAAACCGGTCGCGAATATCACTGAGATAACGGTCAATGAAGATCTTTTCCCGGTCATAGATATCAATATCTGCATCCGTCACCTCACCATGAACCAGCAGCGGAATATCGTGCTTCTCCATGGCTTCGTAGAGGTGAGTGATCTTGCCCGGATCCGTCACGCCACTGTCAGAGTTGGTAGTAGCACCAGCGGGATACAGCTTGAAGGCATGAACAAAATCACTTTCTGCCGCCCGGGCAATCTCTTCCACCGGGGTGCTATCGGTCAGATAGAGCACCATCAGCGGCTCAAAGCTGACTCCGTCCGGCACCTGGGCCAGGATCCGTTCACGGTAGGCCGCGGCTTGGGCAACGGTCGTCACCGGCGGGGTCAGGTTCGGCATGACAATGGCCCGGCCGAACACATTCGCCGTGGCCGGTACCGTTTCCGCCAGCATATCGCCATCACGAAAATGCAGATGCCAGTCGTCCGGGCGGAGAATCGTCAAAGAATCAGTCATGGGGCTCACCTTGTTGCCGAATCAGCGAAGGCGCACAGTGTAGCGCAAATAACAGGGTAAAGCGGCAGGGGCGTCGGACTTCCGACCCAAACATCGACAGGAATTGAGCGGTGCCGAAGAGGCCGGCACCGCACGGGATATTAGCCAGCGAAGTTTAGCAGAACGCCAGCAGCTACCGCAGAGCCGATGACCCCCGCCACATTGGGGCCCATGGCGTGCATCAGCAGGAAATTGTGCGGATTGGATTCCAGTCCTACCTTGTTGGCCACCCGGGCCGCCATCGGTACCGCAGATACCCCGGCCGCACCAATGATCGGGTTCACCGGGTGATGACTCACACGGTTGAGGATCTTGGCCATGATCACACCGGTTGCAGTACCGATCATGAAGGCCGCCAGACCCAGCGCCAGAATGCCGAGGGTTTCCACCACCAGGAATTTTTCCGCGCTAAGCTTGGAGCCCACGGCCAGGCCCAGCATGATGGTAACCACATTGATCAGGGCGTTACTGGTGGTATCCACCAGACGATTCACCACACCGGATTCCTTCATCAGGTTACCGAAGCAGAACATGCCCAGCAGCGGAGCCGCATCAGGCAGAATCAGTGCCACCAGAATCAGCAGCAGGACCGGGAACAGGATTTTTTCCACCTGGCTTACCGGCCGCAGCTGTTCCATCTTGATCTTGCGTTCTTCCTGGTTGGTAAGCGCACGAATGATCGGCGGCTGGATGATCGGCACCAGTGCCATGTAGGAATAGGCCGCCACGGCAATGGCCCCCAGTAGTTCCGGCGCCAGTTTGGTGGTCACATAGATCGAGGTCGGGCCATCCGCACCGCCAATGATGCCGATGGCTGCCGCGTCCTGGAGACTGAAGTCCAGCCCCAGCCAGTTCAGCGCCAGCGCGCCCAGCAGGGCCGCAAAGATACCGAACTGGGCAGCCGCCCCCAGCAACAGGGTGCGCGGGTTGGCCAGCAGCGGACCAAAATCGGTCATGGCACCCACCCCCATGAAAATCAGCAGCGGGAAGATGCCGGTGGTCAGGCCTGCGGTGTAGATCAGGTACAGGATACCGTCACCGTAGTTGGCCGTTACCGCCAGATGATGAAGCTGGTCATGGACGGCGGGGCCCGCTGCTTCCGCAGCCTTGTACAGGGCCTGACGGCCAGCCTCCACATCCATGCCCAGTACCTGGGCCATGCTGGCCAGCAGATTCTGGTCACCGAAATGCAGCGCCTGGCTGATGGCGGATTCCGCCAGACCCGCCATCGGGATGTTAGCCAGGATACCGCCAAAACCAATCGGCACCAGCAGCAACGGTTCGAACTTCTTGTGGACAGCCAGCCACAGCAGCCCCAGACACACCAGCATCATGATCAGCTGACCACCGCTCATGTGATACAGGCCGGTACTGGTCCACAGGGTTTCCAGTTTATCCATGGGCCGGCTCCACACTCAGCAGGGTCTGGCCAACGCTCACCGCATCCCCTTCTTTCACCAGCACTTCAGTGACGATACCGGCTTCCGGGGTGGACACGTCGGTCTCCATCTTCATGGCTTCCAGCACCATGATTTTCTGGCCTTCTGCAATGCGGTCACCGGGCTTCACCAGCACCTTGAAGATATTGCCAGCCAGCGGAGCCGGGACCGGCATGCTGTTGGCCGGGTCACCCACTACCGGTGCCGCCGGGGCCGCCTGGCTTGCGCCACCAAGAGACTTGATGCCGGTGACATCACCGCCGTCGCTCACCTTCACGGTAAATTGCTGACCATCCACATCCACGGTGTAGACGCCTTCACTATTGGCCGCCACTGCCGAGGCATCCGCACCCGTGGGAACAGGCTCAAAGGCGGACGCATCGCCGCGCTTCTCCAGGAAGCGCAGACCGATCTGCGGGAACAAGGCATAAGTGAGCACGTCATCATCACGGCGCTCACCTTCAGACAAGGTCAGCCCCTTCTCGCTGGCCAGGCCAGCCACTTCTTCGCGCAGACTGTCCATTTCGTTGTCGATCAGGTCCGCCGGACGGCAGGTCACCGGCTCATCGCCGTCCAGGGCACGGGCCTGCAACTCGCTGTTGAAGTCAGCCGGGGCGGCGCCGTACTCACCACGCAGCACCCCCTGGGTCTCCTTGCTGAGCACCTTGTAGCGCTCACCGGACAGCACATTGAGCACCGCCTGAGTACCCACAATCTGGGAGGTCGGCGTCACCAGCGGGATATAACCGAGGTCCTTGCGCACTGCGGGGATCTCTTCCAGTACATCATCAAAACGATCCGCCGCGCCCTGCTCTTTCAACTGGCTTTCCATGTTGGTGAGCATGCCGCCAGGCACCTGCGCCACCAGAATACGGGCATCCACACCGCGCAGGCTGCCTTCGAATTTCGCGTACTTCTTGCGCACATCACGGAAGTAACCGGCGATGTTGTTCAGTTTTTTCAGATCCAGACCGGTATCCCGGTCAGTCCCTTCCAGCATGGCCACCACGGACTCGGTGGGGCTATGGCCGTAAGTCATGGACATGGAGGAAATGGCGGTGTCCACGTTGTCGATGCCCGCTTCCGCGGCTTTCAGGGCAGTGGCTGTGGACAGGCCTGTGGTGGCGTGACACTGCATGTGAACCGGAATGCTCAACGCCGCCTTCAGTCGGGTAACCAACTCAAAAGCGTCATTGGGGCGCAGCAGGCCCGCCATGTCCTTGATGGCCACGGAATGCGCGCCCATCTGTTCGATCACCTTGCCCTGCTCGACCCACATGTCCAGGGTATGCACCGGGCTTACGGTGTAGGCAATGGTGCCCTGGGCGTGCTTGCCCTGCTTCACCACCGCCGCAATGGCTCGCTCGATGTTGCGCATGTCGTTCATGGCATCGAATACCCGGAACACATCCACGCCATTCTCGGCAGCACGCTCCACGAACGCATCCACCACATCATCTGCATAATGGCGGTAACCAAGCAGGTTCTGGCCACGCAACAACATCTGCTGCGGGGTGTTCGGCATAGCATTCTTCAGCTCACGGATCCGCTCCCAGGGATCTTCCCCCAAATAACGAATGCAGGCGTCAAAGGTGGCGCCGCCCCAGGACTCCAGGGACCAGAAACCGATTTCATCCAGTTCGGCAGCAATCGGCAGCATGTCGTCCAGACGCATGCGAGTCGCAAACAGGGACTGATGGGCATCGCGGAGCACCACATCAGTGATGCCAAGTTTATTACTCATGATGATTTCCGGATTATGACTGGGAAGACTGCCGATGCTGTTGCACGGCTTTCTCGATGGCTTTGATCACCGCAGCGGAAGGCAGATCCGATGCAGTGGGTGCCGGTGTGGCAGCGGGCGTGGCTGCCGGGGCAACCGGTGTCTGTCCAAAACGCTGTACCAGCGCTGACATCAGGGTGGTTATACCCACCAGAACGACCAGAAAGACAAACACCACCCCCATGCCGACCAGCATGAGCTCGAGGCCCTGGGACATCAGTGAGTCCATGGAACACTCCTTTAACGGTTCCGAAAGCGGTTTCCAGTTGCGCCGCAGGCATGAGCGAAAAGCGTGTCAGTGCAACAGCTCTCATCAACATTGCAGGCCATGCATGCCTCATACCGGGATTGGGCGCAATGTAAGGGGATTGTCGACAATGCGCAATGAGACGACAGTATGACGAAAGTCGGGTTTTTGGTGGTTTTGATCAATGCATCCGCAATCTGCCCGCTAGCGGTGCGCACAGGCTGATCCGGGAGCGCGCATTTTTTGCCTGATGCCTGATGCCTGATGCCTGATGCCTGATGCCTGATGCCTGATGCCTGATGCCTGATGCCTGATGCCTGATGCCTGATGCCTGATGCCTGATGCCTGATGCCTGATGCCTGATGCCTGATGCCTGATGCCTGATGCCTGATGCAAAAAGGCCCGCCCGATAAACCGGGCGGGCCTTTTTGCATCGATAAAACACTGGCTATACCCCGCGTAGGAGCTCAGCTTGCCTGAGCGATCCGAGCCTCAGCGAGGCAAGGATTCCAGAAACGAGTTTCGAAGAAAAAAACAAAACCTCGGCACGAGGTTTGAGATTTGAGGTTTTGCCTTTCGAAACTCGAAACTCGCCACTCGACACTGATTCTCTCGCGGTCGCTCAAATCGCTTGCGGGGCGTCTCCAGGGTAATGCGGAATCTCAACTGTTCAGGGGGGCCAGAAACAGAAAAGGGCCTGCATCTCTGCAAGCCCTTCGTCTGTATGGCGCGCTGGGGAGGAGTCGAACCCCCGACCTTCTGGTTCGTAGCCAGATGCTCTATCCAGCTGAGCTACCAGCGCTTTTTTATCCCGTTGCTGTATCGCCCCGAGAGGCTGCGCATTATTCCGAAAGCCTCTCGTTGAGTCAAGCGCTTATCGCTCAAAACTTCAGCAATCAGTCTTCTTCTGTCTCCATTTGTTTTTGCAGGTAGTTTTCAATGCCTACCAGGTCGATCAGATTGAGCTGGGTTTCCAACCAATCGATGTGCTCTTCCTCGCTTTCCAGGATGCGCTTGAGCAGATCGCGAGTGATGTAATCCTGAATGGATTCGGCGTAGGCAATGCCCTCACGCAGATCCGGCACCGCAATTTTTTCCAGCTTCAGGTCGCACTCAAGCATTTCCTTGGTGTTCTCGCCGATCATCAGCTTGCCGAGATCCTGGAGATTGGGAATCCCTTCGAGGAAAAGGATTCGCTCTACCAGCCAGTCCGCGTGCTTCATCTCATCGATGGACTCGTGGTATTCCTTTTCGTAAAGGGCCTGCAAACCCCAGTCCTGGTACATCTTGGCGTGGAGGAAATACTGGTTGATTGCCACCAGCTCGTTTCCGAGTGCTCGGTTAAGATACTCAATGGCCTTGGCGTCGCCTTTCATGGGGGTCTCCATCCAATGAACTAAGGGGACCCCCATTGTTCAGGAACAGGATGACAGAAACAAGGCGAAACGTGGAAAATCGCTTTTAATACAATCGTTTATCGAAATGAGAACGATTGTTATGCCGGTTGCGGCCAGAACATGACCGGCTCAGGGGAAGAATGCGAGAAAGAGGACGCCTGGCTTGCGCTACGGGCCTCACGCAGTTCCTGACGGGCGTGACGGGCACACTTACCACACTGACTTCCAACCCCAAGTTCCCGACGAAGATCACGCAGGCTGTCGCAGCCGTTTTCGACCGCTTCCCGTATTTGGTTGTCAGTAATGCCCTTACAGATACAAACGTACATACGCCATTCCTCAATCTCTGGAGACGATGCTAACCCTAACGCGAATCATTATCAACTACTTTTGTGATTAGATCCCTGAATCGTCCCCCCTGCCCTCAGAGAGTGGCTTCCCTGTGCAGCGGGCGTGTTCCCTGAACCACGGTAGAGGCTCTCCTGAGGGCGTTCTCGGGCTGCGCAAGGCGCCTTGGGGGAGACGAAGCGGAGGTGTGTCGGGGCACAAGGGAGTGAGCCCACAGGCAAGGAAGGCGGCCCGGACAGAAAGGAGCAGCAGGTGACGTGGGCAGCCTGTCAAACAGCCACAAAAAAGCCCCGCGGTGCGGGGCTCCTTTGTGGTGCATCCTGAAAGGATCAGGAAGAGGCTTTCGCCTTGGGTGCACGCTTCTTGGCTGCCGCCTTTTTACGGGCAGGTGCCTTTCGGGTAGCCGTTTTCTTGGCTGCGGCCTTCTTCTTGGCCGGCGCCTTGCGAGTAGCGGCTTTCTTGGCAGCTGCCTTCTTGCGCTTGGGCGCAGCAGACTTCTTCTTGGCTGCGCGCTTGGCTTTGGCAGCCTCACGCTTGGCCGCGGCCTTGGCCTTGGCTTCTGCCTTCTTCTGCTCGGCTTTCACTTTCTTGGCCAGCTTGCGCTCATGCTCACGCAATTTGGTCTTCAGATTGCGCTCGGCAGTGCGCAGTTTTTTCAGCTCGCGAGTAACAACTTTCTTGGCAGCCTGGATTTCAGCACGGATCAGCTTGGCTTCCGCACGAATATCCTGAAGCTTCAGACGAAGAGTATTCACCTTACCGCGGGCTGTCTCAACGGCGCGTTTGGCGGCGGCCGTAGGCTTGGCCTTGGCCTTGTCACGCTTGGTGGCAGTATCCGCCCGCAGCTTGGACAGCTTGGCGTTTTCACCATCGACCTTGGTGCGGTGCTTTTCCAGTTTAGTCTGCGCCTGGGCAACTTTCTTCTGCGCCTGATCCACTGCTTTCTGCTGCAGTTTCACTTTCGCTTCAGCGTTAGTCACAGACTTCGGCAGGGCCGGAGCCTTGGCCGCTGCAGTCTTCTTTGCTGCTGGTTTACGAGCCGCAGTTTTTTTTGCGGCGGCTTTTTTTGCTCGAGCCATGATTGATCTCCTAAGCTATAGCGTTGTCATCATTACTGCGACAAGGGAAAAATAGCATAAAAAAAATTCGGTTGGTACATTATTTGATCAATTCATTTTTCATTTTTCGTTCCTTTAATTTTTTTTAGCATCCGGCATCACTTTTCAGAATATTTTTCATCGCCATCATCCCCTCTTTTAACCGATAACCTTCCTGGAATATTTCATTCCTGTAGCCACGCTAATACTCACCTTCAAATCTACGCATCAGCCATGCAGCACCTCCCCATGCCGCCGACAAATGCGGCCATTAACCCTGGGTAATCCTTCTTCACTGCTATGGAGAATATTCACCGGCCGGATAAAACAGATACGCGTGCCTCCCATTACGCCTCCGGGCAACGATCTTGATAATGATGACGGCATAAACTGTTATTGGGGGGACACGTTTGCCGCAAACGCTAAGAATCGTGGGGGAAAAGCGCCCGACAATGGAAAAAGGAAAGGGCTAAAGAAAATCAGGCACGGTTATACGCGAGAAAATGAGTAGAATGGTGACAGTCAGGGAGCACTTCAATAACGCCTTGCCCCCTGAGTAGCATCAACTCTCAGCATGGCGGGAATATAAAAATGTTATTCAGCGCCTCATTCGTGCGGCTGCCTCTCAGTTTGTATCTGCTTGTATGAGCCCCACGGGGCTGCCATGCAGGCGGGTTCCTTCGTGATATGAAGACACGGATTGGCGACGAGTCAATTTCAGATTCCCCGGCTTCCGCAGTTTTTTCCCCAGAATCAGCTTGCTTACAAGCGAAGCAGTGTTCGCAAGGGCCGAATTCGCTTGCTGGCAGGCTCCCACAGCGGGAAAGACTATCACCGCCAGGCCGTCGGTCTGTCCACGTCATGAGGCAGCGAGGCTCTTGTGGAAATTCCGCTTGCTGAATGAAGGAGCTTTAGGTCTCCGCGGAACCAGGACCATTCGGCCAGCAAGCTGGCTCTCCCACAGACAGGACGCGCTCCTTATTTGTGGAAGCTTGCCTGCAAGCAATTCCTGCACCGGCAACACCCAATCGCTTGCAGGCAAGCTCCCACAAAGGAAGGGGCCAAGAGGGCACCGGTCCCAAAAAGGGGCGTGAAAATGTGGGACAGCAGTGTGTCGCTTGGTGCTTTTCCCACCTCATCATCATTCCTGCTTTCGGAATTAAAAGGCTGGCACTCCTGACACGCCTGATAATGCTCCTTTCGCCCACGCCATCCCGTCACACTGAAGCTCGTTAACTAGAAGCTATGGCTTTCGGCTTAACGGCTCATGCACTCTGCGGATCCAGCCAACAGGCGAGCGGTGACGCTCTTGATTCGCGCAGGCACTGGCGAACGACGGGAACAATTTCGACAAGCGCATCGAGGTAGAAGAAGACCTGCCACTGCCGGAAAAAAGAGAGAGAAGAAACAGGGGGCCTGATGCGGACAGAGATAGGGGGGCCGCCGCCTTGCGATTGTGCAAAAGCGGGAGTGGGTGCTGTTGCTTAGTGCGCCCCGCGGAGAAACAAAAAAGGGAGGCAAATGCCTCCCTTTTTGCTGGTGTTGCCTGTGATCAGCCTTTCAAGCCGGACAGGACACGGTCCCGAATATCGTCAACGGAGCCTACGCCAGCCACGCGCACATAGCGGGGGGCGTTGGCCTCGCCCTTGTCAGCCAGCTCCTGGTAGAAGTCCACCAGAGGACGAGTCTGGGCCTGATACACTTCCAGGCGCTTGCGCACGGTTTCTTCCTGGTCGTCATCACGCTGAACCAGCTCTTCACCGGTCTCGTCGTCCTTGCCGTCTTCCTTCGGCGGGTTGTACTTGATGTGGTAGACACGGCCAGAGGCAGGGTGAACCCGGCGGCCACTCAAACGCTCGATGATCTCTTCATCATCCACGTCGATTTCCACCACGTAGTCGATGTCTACACCCTGCTCCACCAGAGCCTGCGCCTGGGGAATGGTGCGAGGAAAACCGTCAAACAGGAAACCCGCAGCACAATCGCTCTCTGCGATGCGCTCTTTCACAAGCCCCAGAATGATGTCATCGGAGACAAGGCCCCCGGCATCCATCACTTTCTTGGCTTCCAGACCCAGCGGTGTTCCTGCCTTAACCGCAGCGCGCAGCATGTCACCGGTGGAAATCTGAGGAATACCAAACTGTTCCTTGATGAACTGCGCCTGGGTGCCCTTGCCCGCACCGGGAGCACCAAGCAGGATGACACGCATAGGATTCTCCATCTTACTGTGATTCTGAAGAGGCAATGTTCCGCTCTCGCCAACCACCGCAGCACCAGCGCTATCCCGCCGAGCCCCTTGTTTACAGGGGTTACAGGCCGAACAAGCCATTCAGGTGGCATGAAAACGGTGACGAAAACAGACCCCAAGGGCCTCCGAAGGGGTGCAACTTTACCTTGAGGCCCGTTTCTCCACAAGGGACGGGGCGTGCGACCTAGGTCGCAGCCCCGCAAAATGCATCAATGACAGCGCTCACTGAGCGGACAGATCCAAGCTCAGCGGCGCTTGCTGGGGCAATTCCAGGGGTACCGGACCAGCACTGATCATGGCCTGATCCACCGCCGCCCCGGGCGCCGGTGTATAACGCGCCCCCATGACCAGGGTGGCGTCCCCCGAGGGATAGGGCTGCAGCCAGTTTTCCGCGGTTAAAGATACGGTTGCCGGAAAGGCCGGGGCGACCTGACGACGGGCCGCCAACGGCTGCCCGCGACTCCCCTGCTCACGGATATAGACGAACAGGGTTCCCCCGGCTGGCAGGTTTTCACCGTTTACTTGTGCGCTGAGGGAGGCAAATACGCCCTGCCGCGCTTTCTGCAGCCGGGAGTTTTCCAGCCCGCGTCGCAGCAGGTCAGCGGTTTCACCGTTTTCATGGCGGCTGAGCAAGGATTCCCAGCCTGCAATCGCCTCATCGTATTCCCCTGCCCGGTCAGCGGAGAGCGTCAATAACATCCAGGCGCCATCATGGTTGGGTTCACGATCCAGCACCCAGCGAATTTCCTCACGGGCCGCATCGTTGAGTTTTCCACCGGCCTTCTCAATCAAGGCCCGAGCCAACAGCAAGTGCGAAGCAGGAGAATCCGGGTCAAGTGCCAGGGACTTGCGCGCCGCTTCTTCCGTTTGCGCCGGGGCCCCCAGCTGATCATAGAGACTGCCCAGTGCGAACCAGCCGGTGGCGGAGGGAGTCCGCGAAAGCTGAGATTGAAGCACCCGGGCCATGGCAGCAGCCGGAATATCCGCCGCGTCCATGTCCGGCGCCTTGCCCGCCACAATGTCACGTGCCGCGTCGCCGTAGTTTTCCTGGTGTTCCAGCCAGGCGACGGTATGTTCATTTTTTCCCACCAGCAGGTATCCGGCTACCGCCAGCACCATCACGATAAGGGGAATTCCGACCCCGCCGGAGGTGGGTCGTCCGGCACGGCGCGCCTCACGTCGCCATTGCCACCAAAGGGACACACCCAGCAGTAACAGCACTGCCGCAGCTGCCAACATCCACATCATGGTGCATCTCCCTGATTACTGTCGTTCTCATCGGCCCGTGCACTAGCCTTGCGCAGCAGGACGATGATCAATGCCCCCCCACCCAGCAGCATCACCAGCGGGATCAGCCAGAGGACCGAGGTTTTGGCATTCACCGGCGGACGGTAGCTGACAAAATCTCCGAACCGGGAGCGGAAATACTCCACAATTTCTGCATCGCTCTTGCCTTCCAGAATCATGCTATGAACGCGATCACGCATATCCTGAGCCAGTTCGGCATCGGAATCGGCAATGCTCTGGTTCTGGCATTTGGGGCAGCGCAGCTCTTCCGCCAGCACCCGGAAACGGGCCTCCTGCTGTTCATTGTCAAACTGGTAAACATCGATGGCGGCCAGCGCCTGAAGCGGCAGCAACGTCAGCAGCAACACTCTCAGCAAGGTCATGCATCACCTCCAGCCGTCTTTGGGGTTGGCAGCAGGGGGAGAAACTTCTCTTTCCAGACGCGTTCGTTGAGATCACCGGCATGGCGCAACACGATCTCCCCCTGGGGATTGATCAGGAAGGTTTCCGGCGCGCCGTATACGCCCAGATCCAGCCCGAGCTGACCGTCCTGGTCCACAATCACATGGGTGAACGGGTTGCCCATATTGGCCAGGTAATCCTGTGCCGCAGGCAACTCATCCTTGTAATTGAGGCCGGCAATCGGCATGCCCTGTGCCGCCAGGGTAAGCAGGTAGGGATGTTCAATGTGACAGGTCGGGCACCAGGTCGCCCAGACGTTGAGTAACTGCCAGCGCCCGGTGAGAGACTGCTCGGTAAAGGTTTCTTCTGTGAGCAGGGACGGCAATGTGAAACCCGGTACCGGTTTGCCCACCAGCGCCGAAGGCAACGCCTGCGGGTCCCGGCCCAGACCACTGGCCAGCACCACCGCCAATAGCACGAAACCGGCGAGCGGCAGAAATACCCAGGGGGAATTGGCTTTCATCGGGCGTCTCCGGTTTTCGGGGATGCGAATTTCTGACGGCGATAGCGCTTGTCTGACAGCGCCAACGCGCCACCCAGCGCCATGATCAGTGCGCCCAGCCAGATCCAGCGAATCCCGGGCTTGAAGTAGATCCGTACAGCCCAGGCCTCACCGTCTTCCAGCGGTTCACCCATGGCCACGTAGAGGTCACGCCAGAAACCGGCATCAATGGCCGCCTCCGTCATCACCTGACGGCTGGCATGGTAGGTGCGTTTTTCCGGGTTCAAACGGGCCACCGGCTGATCCTTCCAGAACACATCAAAGTGCCCACGGGTGGAATCGAAGTTGGGGCCGCGGTATTCATCCAGGCTGTCGAATACGAACCGGTAATCTCCAAGCTGAACGTCATCGCCCGGCGCCATGCGCACATCCCGCTCCACCTCGTGGAAACTCACCAGCGCAATACCCGCCACCATGACGGCCAGACCACAGTGGGCGATCACCATGCCCCAGTAACTGCGCGCCAACTTGCGTAGCCCCGCGATGGCGCCCACCCCATAGGCACTGGCGCGACGCAGCACATCATCACCATGAGCCAGCACCAGATAGATCGCCAGCATCATGGCCAGCACGCCCTGCCAGGGAGACGGCTCCGGGATGCGGGCGCCGAACCAGCCGGCAATCACCGCCGCCGGGGCCAGCAGAGCGATCCGTCTCACCAGGTTGTTGCCATCCTGACGCTTCCAGTTACTGAATACCCCGGGGACCATCAGCAGAATCAGCACAAAGGTCAGGGGCACGAAGAACCCATTGAAATAGGGGCTGCGGATGGAAATCTTCAGGTCCATCCATTCAAAGAACAGCGGCGCAATGGTCCCCACCAGCACCACGGCCATGGCCGTGAGCAACATGAGGTTGTTGCCCAGCAGGAACGCCTCGCGGGACAGGGGCTTGAAGCCGCCGTCGCTGCGCAGGGCAGATGCCCGGATAGCAAAGAGGGTCAGCGCGCCACCCGCCACCACCACCAGGAAACCAAGGATGAAGGCCCCGCGGGTAGGATCGTTGGCGAAGGCATGTACCGACGTCAGCACACCAGAGCGCACCAGGAAGGTGCCGAGCAGGCTCATGGAGAAGGTGATGATGGCAAGCAATACCGTCCAGGCCCGGAACAGGTTTCGTTTTTCACTGACCGCCAGGGAATGAATCAATGCAGTACCGGCCAGCCAGGGCATCAGCGAGGCATTTTCAACCGGATCCCAGAACCACCAGCCACCCCAGCCCAGTTCGTAATAGGCCCACCAGGAGCCCAGCGCGATACCCACCGTCAGGAAACACCAGGCCACGGTGGTCCAGGGGCGAGCCCACCGCGCCCAGGCCGGATCCAGATTACCTGCCAGCAGCCCCGCCACGGCAAAGGCAAAGGCCACCGAGAAACCCACGTACCCCATATACAACATGGGCGGGTGGACAATCAGGCCAGGGTCCTGCAACAGCGGGTTCAGGTCCGCGCCGTCCAGCGGAAACCAGGGCAAGGTGCGGTCGAAAGGATTGGACGTGAGCAGCATGAAAAGCAGGAAGCCCACTGCAATCATGCCCATGACCGCCAGCACCCGGGCGACCATTTCCAGCGGGACACTTCGGCTCAGCCAGCCCACCATGGCCGCCCAGGCAGACAGCAGCCATCCCCATAGCAACAGTGAGCCCTCGTGCCCGCCCCAAATGGCCGACAAACGGTAGCCCAACGGCAAGGCGGAATTGCTGTGGTTGGCCACATAGCTCACGGTAAAATCATTGCTATAGAAGCAGTACGCCAGCGCCGCCATGGACACGGTCATGGCCACCCACTGCACCCAGGCCAAAGGGCGGGCATACCATTGCCAGGCGGCAATGCCACGGGATACCCCCACCAGCGGGAATACGGATAAACACAGGGCGGCGGCCAACGCCAACCACAGGGACAGGTGCCCGATTTCTGCTGCCACGAAAGCTCCTCAGTCAGTTAGGCCGGCACAGAGTCCTGCCGGCCCGCATCATGCGCTGCGCGCATAGCATCTTTAGATGGTTCGCTAATTGCAAGTCTGTGACCGAAATGATTAAGGCATTGCAAGGATTTGGTCAGGATTGGCGTCCCGGGCCTAAACAGACCGTCCATTATTCGTTTCCCTGCGCCCCTGCGGGTAGGTTGCGGTGGTACCCAATTGTCCAGCCCACCCTGGCAAGCAGCCGCTTACCCCCTGAATAACCCGCCAAAACCTGAGACAACGGTCTTTTCTGTCCGTTCATCGGTCATTTTCGGTAAAGCAGCCCCTCCGACATATTTTGAGACGCTTGCTATTCGTATGCTTTCACTTGGCTTTGCTAGTATCTCCGTCATCTTTCAAGCCTGTCACCAGGCTGACGGAAAAACGACACAAATCATCCATATACTCGGAATGCGCCGCCCTGGCCTTCATGGAGTAAAAATCTTGAGCACTACAACAGAAAAGCAAACTTCCTACGATCGTGATGACCTGCTGGCCTGCGCCCATGGTGAACTGTTTGGCCCCGGAAATGCACGATTGCCTTTGCCCAATATGCTGATGATGGACCGCATCGTTCATATCAGTGACCAGGGCGGCAAGTATGGCAAAGGCGAAATCATTGCCGAGCTGGATATCACACCCGACCTCTGGTTCTTCGACTGCCACTTCGAATCCGATCCGGTGATGCCCGGCTGCCTCGGCCTGGATGCCACTTGGCAATTGCTGGGCTTTTTCCTGGGCCGCGAAGGTCACCCCGGCCGTGGGCGTGCCCTCGGTGTCGGCAATGTGAAGTTTTCCGGGCAGATCCTGCCCACCGCCAAGAAAGTGACCTATCGCCTCAACGTGAAACGGGTTATCACTCGCAAACTCATTCTCGGCATTGCCGACGCCACAGTGGAAGTGGACGGCCGCGAGATTTACGCCGCCGACGACCTGCGGGTGGGTCTGTTCACTTCCACCGATGGATTCTAGGAGCAAATAATGCGCCGTGTAGTAATTACAGGCATGGGCATCGTGTCCTGCCTGGGCAACGACGCCGAGACGGTTACCCAGTCTCTCAAGGAAGGCCGTTCCGGCATTCGTTTCAATGAAACTTACAAGGAAATGGGCATGCGCAGCCAGGTGGCTGGCGTTCCCGAGATCAACCTTGAGGATTTCATCGACCGCAAGGCTCGCCGTTTCATGGGCGATTCCGCCGCTTATGCCTACGTGGCCATGCAGCAGGCAATTGCCGACGCCGGCCTCAGCGAAGAAGAAGTCAGCAATGAGCGCACCGGTCTGATTGCCGGCTCCGGGGGGCACTCCTCCCTGAACCAGGTGGAAGCGGCGGATATCGCGCGCTCCCGTGGCGTCAAGCGTGTCGGCCCCTACATGGTGCCACGCATCATGGCCTCCACCGTCTCTGCCGGCCTGGCCACCCCTTTCAAGATCAAGGGCGTGAACTACTCCATCACTTCTGCCTGTGCCACCAGCGCCCACTGTATTGGCAACGCCGTTGAGCAAATCCAGCTGGGCAAACAGGACCGGGTGTTTGCCGGCGGCGGCGAGGAAGAACACTGGGCGCTGAGTTGCCTGTTCGATGCCATGGGCGCGCTTTCCAGCAAATACAACGACACCCCCGAAAAGGCCTCCCGCGCCTATGATGCCAACCGCGATGGCTTTGTTATTGCCGGCGGCGGCGGCATGGTTGTGGTGGAAGAGCTGGAAACAGCGCTGGCGCGCGGCGCCAAGATCTACGCTGAAATCGTGGGCTACGGTGCCACCAGCGACGGTCACGACATGGTCGCGCCCAGCGGTGAAGGTGCGGCACGCTGTATGCGTCAGGCCTTGGCCACCTTCGATGGCAACGTTGACTATATCAACGCTCACGGCACCAGTACCCCGGTGGGGGATGTGGCAGAACTGAAAGCCGTGCGCGAAGTGTTTGGTGACAACGCCCCGGATATCGGCTCCACCAAGAGCCTGTCCGGTCACAGCCTGGGCGCCGCAGGCGTACAGGAAGCCATCTACTGCCTGCTGATGATGCAGAACGACTTCACCGCAGTGAGCGCCAACATCGAGACGCTCGACGAGAAGGCAGAAGGCCTACCGGTATTGGTTGAAGGAAAGCAACAGGGCCCGAGTGTTGTGATGAGCAACAGCTTTGGCTTTGGCGGCACCAACGCCAGCCTGCTGATGAAGAAATGGGAAGGCTGAGAAGAGCAATTAATAGTTAATAATTAACAATTAATAGCTCAACAAAAAAACCGGCGGAAGCCGGTTTTTTTGTTTTACGCGTGGTGCATGTTGCGTGAAGCGTGTAGCTAGAACTTGTGCACCATGCCTACTGAGAAGGCGGTGCCGGATTCGTCCACATCGTTAACACTGCCAACCGGATCGAAGTCCGTGTTGGAGGCGGACAGCAGCCCATAGGCTGTGGTCTGGCTACCCAGCTTGTAATCCGCGCCCAGGGTCAGCACCTGAATATCCAGGTCCAGATCACTGCTGTCCAGGATGCCCGCCTGGGCCTTTACACCAAGGCGATCATTCAGACCCACCCGGCCGCTAAGCAGATACGACATCAGGTCCGCCTCATCATCACCAATCGGATCAAACGCGGCCTTTTCAGCGATAATGCCCAGCTGCACACTATCTGTGGCCTTCACGCCGAAGGTGCCACGCAGTGCATCACGGTCACCGCCCAGGGTTGCACCCAATACGCTGATTTCATCGTAGGCACTTTCATAGGCCAGTGCGGCGTAGATGGCATCATTGTCCAGAGTGGCAGACAAGCCCCAGGTATCGGTCAGGCCATCCTTGGTCTCACTATTGGCGCCCACACCAATCTGCTCCCCTTCACCCGGGGCAATCTGTGCACGAATCACCACGCCGCCAAAGTCAGGGCTTTCCCAATTAAGGGTATTGTTGTTGCGGTTCTGGCTGATAAACACCACTTCCATATCCGCAACGGTTTCGTTGAACTGGTCTACCCAGCCTTCTGCATCTTTCACCACGCTGTCGAAGCGGCCGGCAAAGAATTTACCGGCAACCGTATTCAGACCCAGGAAACTGTTCCGGGTGCTGAAAGTGGAACCAGAATCCCCATCCACATCATAACCGGCTTCATATTGATAAATTACCGACAGATTATTGAAATCCAGACCTTCTTCCCCACGCACCCCCAGCCGGGAACTATTACTGGAGACGAACCAGGCATCAGAAAGATCGTCCGCGTCAAACACCAGCGGTCCTTCCGGATAGTCACTGGTCTTGTCCACACTCAGATTAATCTTGCCGTAAAAAGTGGATGCAGCCAGGGCAGATACCGGCATCGCCGCAGCAACAGCCATCGCAAGCAAATGTTTTTTCATTTTTTCTTTCTCCTTGAAAATAAACTCCTCGAACGCCAGCAAAATATATGACCATTTGATGACACCAGCAAGAGAGACAAAGGAATAGAAAACAGCGGCTTGCGGTTAGCGGTTAGCGTAAATCCCCGGTAGGGCTGATGCCTGCTGAAAAAGGTTCATCGCGGATTTCCGGGAAAGCCCCACCTTTCCGTAGGAGCGTCGCTGGCGGCGCGATTTCAGCGCTTTAGTTCGCCCGGGCGAAACCGGTGTCTGGTGGGAGATTCAACTTGCTGAACGAAGGTTCTGGCAACGGCTCCCGATCCGAGGTTTCAGTGACCCCTGTGGTGAAAACGTTTTTGATCCCGGTCTGAAATCGCGCCGACACCGAGCGCAGCGAAGGAACGCCTGACAAGGCGGCCCCGCAGGGGTGAGCGGAGCGAATAACCGACGCTTGTATGTTTGAATGCCCCTCCTGCAACAATGCAGGACTTGCCGGGGTGGAGGGACCAACGACGCATCTGACCCAAGGGTACAGACGGTAGGAGACTTGGCCCCACCCCGCACCTATTCATACGCCGATAAAGAATCCATCGGCTGAGTCGCACCTCAGACCGACGATACCAGCAAGCCAGCGTTTAGGTGCGCCCCGACAAGCATGTGTAACCTAGCTCAAGGGGCAGTTCAGTGGCAATGCAAGTAGTAAGATCCATCGTCGGCATCGACGTCGCCAAGGCCGAATTGGTCATTCATTTCCAAGGCAAGACGCTCACTATCGAGAACACCCCCCAAGCGATCAAGCGCTGGCTCAAAAGCCTGCCATGCCCCTGTGAGATCGCCATTGAGGCCACAGGGACTTACCACATGGCAGTCATCGAGTTGGCCCATGCCAAAGGGCACCACATTTACGTCGTTGATGCTTCACGGCTCAGCAGCTACCGCAAGGGAACAGGCGGTCGAGCCAAAACAGACGCTTCTGACGCCCAGCTGCTCGCCCGCCATTTGCAGAGAGAAAAAGAGGATCTACGCCGCTGGAGCCCGCCACCCAAGGCGTATCGAACACTGCAGACACTGCTGCGCCGCCGCGCCGCGCTCATCAAGGCACGCTCCATGATCCAGCAAAGTCTGGGTGGCGAAAAGATCCTCAAGGCAAGCCTGAAAAAGCTGATCTCACAGATCAATAGTCTGGATACGCTGATCCAGAAACACCTTCGCGACACCGTAAGAGAAGCTGGACTTAGTGATCAGGTGCAACGGTGCAAGGCTCTGGAAGGTGTGGGCGACCTGACTGCATATGCGCTCGTTATGGCCTTCCTACGAGGAGACTTCCGCAACAGCGACGCCTTCGTCGCCTTCCTGGGGATGGATGTCCATGTAAAGGACTCCGGCACCAGAACGGGAAAACGCAAGCTGACCAAGAAAGGCGACTCAGAAACCCGCAGACTGCTTTATTGCGCAGCTATGGCTGCCCGTAAAAGCGCCCGCTGGGCTAGTGTCTACCAAGGTTATCTCGACCGTGGCCTGGCGAAAACGCAGGCCCTGGTCATCCTCGCACGCAAGCTGGTCCGTATCGCCTTCGCGTTGATGAAGAACCGCACCAGCTACGCGCCGTCGTCCGCCGCATAAAAGGGGTGGACAACATAGAATCTCCTACGGGAAGGCCTTGGTAGCGGCAACTTCCCCGCCAACTCGCGATAAACCAAAAAAAAGCCCCCTGAACGGGGGCTAAAATGTCGTCACGGCATTCGGCCGCGGTGCGGCTCTCCCGAGCACGTTTACGACATGCACACTGATCGTCAATACAATCAGAACCAGCGATCTTCCATTTCCAGAAACGTCCGGTCACCCTCCAGCAAACGGGCTACATCCACCTCGACACGGGGCAGTTCCCACTGGAAAAAATAGCGGGCTGCCTGCAATTTACCATTGGCAAAATCCGCGTCGCCATCATCCAGTTGCACAGCAGCATTGGCCTGACGCAGCCACATCCAGGCGGCCACTACATGTCCCACCAGCTGCAGGTAGGCATTGGCATTGGACAGCCCCGTGGTCGGTCCCTTTTCCGCCAGGGTCTTGCCCGCTGCCCGGGTCACCGCATCCACTTTTGGCAACATCGCCTGCAGGGCATCGGCAAAGGGGCGGCACCGTGAATCTGACGTGGCTGATACATCGGCCATAATGTGTTCGGCCAGCAACTTCATACCACGACCCGCAGACTGCCAGACCTTGCGCCCCAGCAAATCCAGACCATGAATACCGGTGGTGCCTTCGTGTATGGGATTGAGACGGTTATCCCGCCAAACCTGCTCCACCGGATATTCGCGAGTGTAGCCCGCGCCGCCGAATACCTGGATGGCCATATCGTTAGCCTTGAGGCCGAATTCGGAAGGCCAGGTCTTGATGACCGGGGTCAACAAGTCCAGCAGCAGCTCTGCATCTTTGGCCTGCGCCTCATTCCCGGTTTCGATTTCGTCCACCAGCCGATAGCCGTAAAAGCACATGGCCAGCGCTGCTTCCGCATAGGCTTTCTGGGTAAGCAACAGGCGGCGCACATCCGCATGTTCGATGATCGGTACCATGGGCTCACTGAACGCGGCCTTCTCGGCATGGCGGCCCTGGGTACGATCGCGGGCATAATCCAGTGCGAAACGGTAACCACGGTAGCCCAGCAAAGCTGCGCCATAGCCCACGGCCACCCGCGCCTCGTTCATCATCTGGAACATGTAGCGCAAGCCCTGGTGCTCTTCACCTACCAGATAACCATGACAATCATCGTTATCGCCAAAAGTGAGAGCGGTACTGCTGGCACCGCGATAGCCCATCTTGTGAATCAACCCTGCCAGGATCACATCATTGCGCTCACCCGGCTGGCCCTGATCATCCAGGCGATATTTGGGCACCACAAACAGGGAAATGCCCTTGACCCCATCCGGTCCACCGGGAATCTTCGCCAGCACCAGGTGGACGATGTTTTCCCCCAGCTCGTTCTCGCCGGCAGAAATATAAATCTTGTTGCCCTTGATCCGGTAAGTGCCGTCGGGCTGTGGGTTGGCCCGGGTGCGGATATCGGCCAGGGACGAGCCGGCATGGGGCTCTGTCAGCGCCATGGTGCCGGTGAAACGCCCGGCCATCATGGGTTCAAGAAACTGTGTCTTGAGCGATTCACTGGCGAAGTTCCGGATCACATTGCCCGCCGCGGCGGTAAGAAACGGATACACCGTCGTGCTGGGATTTACGCAGGTGAACATCCCGGTACAGGCTGCCGCCGCCGTTTCCGGCAGTTGCATGCCACCCTCTTCAAAGCTGGCCCGTGCGGCCAGGAATCCGGCTTCGATATAGGCGTCAAAGGCTTCTTTGACCTCGGGAAGCATGACCACCTTGCCGTCAACAAAGCTGGGCTCTTCCTTGTCTGCCCGGGTGTTGTGATTGGCGAATTTTTCCCGGGCCAGTTTCTCGGCCGTATCCAGTGCCGCCTCGATCGTTTCGCGGCTGTGCTCGGCAAAGCGCGGGCGGGCCAGCAATGCATCGGTGTCCAGCACGTCAAACAACTGGAAGCGCAGATCTCGCCGGTCAAGAATGGTGTCGCTCACGAACAGGGCTCCTTTGATGCATTAGGGCAGATGTCAGGGTGCGAGGGCCATAGTGGCTGGGTGCCTGACTCAGGGTATAAGGGTCAGTCATTGCGCCAGCGAGTCACCGATCCGCCAGCCCTCTTGATAGTTAATCAGCTTGCCACCGGCAAAGGGTCTCTGGCATTGTCGCCTATGACTTATTTATGGCTGATCACGTCACTATGTACCAAGTTGCAGTTCTCGCCTATGACGGCGTCTTTGCCTCCGCGCTCACCGGCATCGTGGATTTGTTGAGCCTGACCGGCGTCACCTGGAACCGTATCCAGGGCGAGCCACTGGATCGACAGTTCTCCGTTCGCATCGTCTCCCGGGACGGTAACCCGGTGCGCTGCACGCCGAGCCTGCGTATCGCAGTAGATGCCGCCATCGATCAGGTGGAGAAAGTGGATCTGGTGGTCGTACCCACCATCGGCGCCCCCATCGAGAGTGTGCTGAAGCAGCAAAAGGACGTCCTCCCCTGGTTGAGGAAGATGCATGCAGCCGGCGCCGACCTGGCCAGCAATTGCACCGGGGCCTTCCTGCTGGCGGAGGCAGGCTTGCTGGATGGGCGAACCGCGACCACCCACTGGGGCTTCAGCCAGCAGTTCCGTCACCGCTACCCCCAGGTACAGCTCAATGAACGGGAATTGATCACCCGCTCGGACACTATTTTCTGTGCCGGAGGCGGCACCGCCTGGCGGGACCTGAGTATTCTGCTGGTGGAACGTTATTGCGGCCCGGATCTGGCCCGGGAGCTGGCTCGCGCCTTTGTCATCGATGTGCGCAACGATCTGCAAAGCATCTATGCCGGTCTGCCTGCCCACAGTTACCACCAGGATGAACAGGTCCACACCGTGCAGGCATGGATTCATGAACACTTTCATCAATCCGCCTCCCTGGCGCAGTTGGCGGAAAAGGTTCACATCAGCCCTCGCCAGCTCCAGCGCCGCTTCACCGCCGCCTTGGGCGAGCCCCCCTTGCAGTACCTGCAGCGGGTACGCATCGAAGCCGCCCGCAAGATGCTGGAACGGGGCGCATCCAATCTGGCGAAACTGTCAGAGCAGGTGGGCTATCAGGATGTGAGCAGCTTTTCCCGGTTGTTCAAGCGGCATACCGGCTTGTCACCCAGCCATTATCGCCAGCGCTTTGCCCGTAACGGCGCACTGAGCGACTGAAAGCTGTTCATCGCCTGGGACTTGCGAGCCCGGCCGGCAGAACGGACACTGAAAAGTGATGCCATGTTGACGCCCCGTTGACAACGGACAGGGCAATCTTGGTTGTACAAAATCGGAACTTTGTACAGGAGCAGCACCGTGGACAACCTCTCGATTCTATTGGTCGAAGACCACCGCCAACTGGCGCAGACCGTGCTCGAATTTCTTGAGCAGCAAGGCGCCACGGTGGATTATGCGGGCAACACGCACCTGGCCCGTGAACTGGTCAAGGAACATCATTACGACCTGATGTTGCTGGACGTGATGCTGCCCGGGGAAAGCGGTTTCGAATTCTGCCGCTCGGTACGGGAAGAGCTGACCCTGGATATGCCGGTGATCTTCATGACCGCCCGTGATCAGCTTGACGACAAGCTGGAAGGTTTTCGCAATGGCGGCGATGACTACATCGTCAAACCGTTCGCCCTGCCGGAACTGGCCGCCCGGGTGCATGCCCAGATTCGCCGGCAGCGCCGCGAAGTGACTGCCAATACCCTGCAAGTTGACGATCTGGAACTGGATCCCGCCCGCCAGGAAGCCCGTCGAGCAGGCCAACCGCTGAAGTTGTCCCCCACTGCTTTCCGGATTCTTCGCATCCTGATGCGAGAGTCCCCCAAGGTTGTAAGCCGGGAACAGCTTGAGCAAGAACTGTGGGGAGACCTGGTTCCAGATTCTGATGCCCTGCGCAGCCATCTCTACAACCTGCGCAAGGCCGTGGACAAGCCCTTCGCCAACCACCTTCTCAACACCCTTCCCGGGGTAGGGTTCTGTATCCAATCACCAGAACCCTCGAACCCTTAACAGAAAGCCCCCTTGCACAGCCGTAAAGTAGGGCGTGATAATGAACTCAAACATCACGCCCTTCTTTATATGCCTGTTTCCCGCTCTAACCGCCCCGTTCGCTATTCATCCAGCGAGGCCCTGCTTGACGCTCACCTGCAGCGGCTCCAGCAGCGCCATGGCATGGCGCTGTGGATGATTACCCGCGTGCGTGATGACGTCATGTGGTTGTTGAGAGTGAACGACGACCATTACGGCCTGGAGCAAGGTCACAGGATTGAGTGGCAACGCAGCTACTGCATTCGCATGGTGGAGCAGGATGGTCCCTGCATCGTTACCGATACCCGTGAAGCCTCGCCATACCGGGCGGCCCCCATCAACGATGATCTGGAAATCGGTGCTTATGTGGGGTTGCCCCTGCTGGATGCCCGCGGTGCGCTTTTCGGCACCCTGTGCGCGTTGGCCCCAAAAGCACAACCGGCCAGTCTGGCGGACCGACTGCCAGAGCTTGAACACGATGCCGCTCTGATCAGCTTTACCCTGCAGCGCGCCTTGCGCGATGCGCAGCAACAACGACTCAGCACCTTTATCGAGCATCCGGATCGCTGTGATGAGACCGGTCTGCCGTCTGTGGTGGGCTGGCGGGATATCCTTGCCCAGGAGCAAGGCAACTGCATCAACCTGGGCGAAGCCTCCTCGGTGATGTATCTGCAGGCGGCGGAAGACGCGGACAGTCTGGTCATCGCCGACTCACTGGCGGCGCTATTGCGAGATCAGGACAGTGTAGCCCATCTGGGCAACAACCAGTTCGGCATCCTGCTTGCCGACACCCACCAGCGCAAAGCAGCCATGGTTGCTGACCGCATCCGTGATGCCCTGAATGCCAAGCGGCTGCTGGTGAAACTGCAGCAAGAACCCCTTTCACCGTTCTGACTCTATGCAGATACCCATGATCTCAGGGGGTACAGAGATCAGGGCCTGCCAAATCAGCGGATGACAGCTGTGACTGCGTCATTTCCGTAGTTCAGAAACGCACCTCAACCTGGGTCCCCTGCCCCGGTTCGCTGGCCACCATCACATCCCAGTGATAGCGCTCGCACAAACGCTGAACAATCGCCAACCCCAGGCCATGACCACTTTCGCCGCTTTCACCCCGCTGGAACGGTTTCATCATACGGTCCAGTTCGGATCGCTCCATCCCCACGCCTGCATCCACCACCTGCACTGCGCCGTTTTCGATAACGATGGTCACCTCGCCAGATCCACTGTAGTTGATGGCGTTTCGAACCAGGTTGTTCAGCAGAATAGTCAGTACAGCTTCCGGCGCTTCCACTCGCATCAATGCCCGCTGGCGCACCTGCAAACGAATCTTCTTGCGCTCCGCCAGGGGAGATAGCCGCTCCATCAGGTTCACGGCAAGGTCATTCACTATGATGACCTCACTGTCCTGGCTGGTCTGCTCGGTACGGGCCAGCATGAGAAGTGTTTCCAGCGTTGCCTCCATGTCGTCCACGGTATCTTCCATGCGACGTATCAGCGGGCGATCACCGGTCTGGCTGACCAGCAACTCCAGGTTGGCACGAAACACCGCCAGAGGCGTACGCAATTCATGACTGGCATCGCGGGTAAACTGTCGCTCACGCTCCACAAAGGTCACCAGTCGGTCGGCATAACGCTCCAGCGCCCCCAGCAGAACAGAGACTTCACTGTCCGCATCCGCTTCGATATCAGACAGATCCGGGCGCGCCAGGCCGGGGTTATCCACCGGCGCCTGGCGCAACCGGTCGGAAAGTTGCACCAGCGGAGACAGCAATTCGCGGGATTTCTTCCAGCCCAGAAACGAGGTGATGTAGATCACCAACAGCACACCAGTGAGTGGGAGGATACCGAACAGGAAAGCAAGAACAGAAACCCGTTGCTCGTCAAACACCAGGTAGAGCCGGGAAGCATCCCGGCTTTCGATATAGACGATGGGTTTTTCACTGCCCAGCTCAACCCGATGGTAGCCATCGGGCATCACTTGCAACACTTCAGGAATATCATCACTGACCACATCGCTGGTCAGCAGCCCCAGCAGGTGGCGGGTATTTGGCCGGGGCTGGGATGGATTATCATCCAGCAGAGACCAGTAATGTTCGGCCTCCTTGATCAGGGCCTGCTTTACCAGCACCTGCTCGATGATATTGGCCGTCACCCAGACCCCGAGCACCGTGGCCATGCTGATCAACAGGAGTTGAATCAGATAAACACGGGTAATGCGATGCTGAACCCCGGACTTTTTCATGCCTTCCCCTTCAGGCCATGGGGCTCACTCCGGGCGAGCAAACCGGTAGTGAGCAACAAACCACTCGTCGCCCCCACCATAGTTAAACAGCTCGGCGCATGCCATGAAAAACATCCGCCAGCGTTGCAACCAACGCTTGCCTTCGCCCGCACCGTATAACTCATCCAGCAAGGCGGTGAGGGTTTTCTGGTGGGTGTCTGCGAGCACCAGCCAGGCCTCCAGAGTCCGGCCGTAGTGAGTACCATTGACCGCCCAGCGTTGTTCTTCCCGGAGTGCACCAGAGCAATCAGGCAACCAGTCCCAGGAAGGCATCATCCCGCCGGAAAAAAAGTTTCGGGCCATCCAGTCACTGCTGCCCTTGTCTTCGAAAAGATAGGTCAGTTCGCGGTGACAGAACACGTGGACGAAGAGCTTGCCACCGGGCACCAGCCAGTCGTGGATACGGGCCATCAGGGTGCGGTGATTGCGCATATGTTCGAACATTTCCACCGACACAACACGGTCAAATTGTTGCTCGGGGGTGAATGCCGCCGCATCTGCCGTTATCACGTTGAGATTACTCAGCCCCCGCTCTTTGGCGCGCGCCAGGATAAACGCCCGCTGGGAGGCGGAATTGGAAATGGCAGTAACCTGGCTCCCCGGATAATGTTCCGCCATCCACAGGGTCAGGGAACCCCAACCGCAGCCCATTTCGAGAATATTCTGACCATTGGCCAGTTCTGCACGCTCGCAGGTGAGCGCCAGCATGGCCTCTTCAGCGTCGGCCAGAGTGCTGCTGTCACTGGGCCAGTAACCGCTGGAATATTTAAGATGTGGGCCGAGCACCTTTTCATAGAAACGGGCATCCACTTCATAATGTTGCTCGTTGGCCGCATCCTGATCCACTGCCACCGGTGCGGCACTCAGGGCCTCCGTGAGGGCCTCGGGCTTGCGCTCATGCTCCTGCTGAAGGCGGCGGCCGAGCAGGCGACGAATTCCGAAACGAACCAGTGGGTCCGGCAGCAGGCCGGATTCAGCCATCTGAATAATCATGGTGCAGGTCTCCAGGGGAAAAAGGCACTGGTGGTGCGTTGATAATCCCGGTAATCATCACCCCGGGTCTTAATGGCTTGCTTTTCCGTGTACGGAATACCGGTCACAAACCAGAGAAACAGGAACATGGCCAGAGGCAGTATCCACAGCCAGGCGGCGTGACTCGCTCCGATGGCGATCAACGGATAACTGATCCAGTGCAACCATTCAAAAAAGTAATTAGGGTGACGGGAGTATCGCCAAAGTCCTTCGCGGCACGTCTTGCCCCGGGAGTCTGCTCTCGCCTTGAAGCGGCTCAACTGACGGTCTGCCAGTCCTTCACCCGCGATGGCCAGCAAGCCCAACAGAAAACCGGACATGACCCACAGGGCATTCCATTGCTGTTGTTCACCAATCACCTTGAAGGTCATGGCAAACCCCAGTGCCAACAGTGCCTGACCCCAGAAGAAAAGCAGAAACACGGGTTGCGCTTTGGCACCCAGCGCCTCTCGCATAGCCGCGTAACGGCCATCTTCTTTTTCTTCGTCACGCACCCGACGATAAATGTGTCCTCCCAGGCGCAATGACCAGACCACCAGCAAGATCAGTGCTGCCATACGGGGGGCCCAGTCGCCGCTTCCGCCCAGCAGAAAGACCACACCGGTGATACCGGTTGCCCATGCCCAGAACACATCAACCCAGCCGGCGTTGCGGCTGCGTCGTTGCTGTTGCCACATCACTGTGGCGACGATTAACAGAATCCCCAGCCACACCATTACACTGTCCATACACTATCCATGGTCACGTATTCCATTACCCAAAGTATTTGAGGATTTTTCGAACCAGCGTGCCAAACTACCGAATAAAGGCACAATCACTGCCCAGATTGCGCCATAGACGAGCATCAGTTTCCACTCCCCCTGGGGAGCCTGAGCGGCACCGAGCTTGACCCCCATCAACACGGAAAAAGCGCCACCCAGCCCGCCGAACAGCACCGCCAGTACGGGTCGCGTCTGCAACCAGGCAAGGCAGTAAAAGAAGCTGATTGCGAAACCGCCCCACAGTGCCCAGATCCATCCTGGCGCCAACCAGCGCGATGATGCGTCTACATAGTCGATCAATCCCAACTGCAACCACACCGGCTCTACCAGCAGGCAGACCGTAAATCCGGTAGCCAACATACGCAAATCGCGGCGCCACTCACTGCCTGCCGCCACGGGCAACAACAGCATGGCTGCCAGCACCCACCACGCAAGGTAGGAATAACCGCTGGCGGCCCCCAGCACGGCGGCCGGCCAAAGCAGCTGAAAACCAATCAGGTTGATCAAAAATTGCGGTGTCGGTGTTTTCATCAAACAAGAGTGCGCCAGAACTCGTCAACGGGCTGTGAACCAATCTTCACAAGGGTCTCACCGGCCTTGCCTCATTCTTGTTCCATGAAATCGTTACCGACACTGGCAGTAATTGCCCTGACTTCAGGTCTGTGGGGATGCAACAGCACTCCCGCGGGGCCCTATGGCTACACCCAGATTTATCTGGATGAGCGAGGTCGTTGTGCAAACAGTCATCCACCAGATGCCAGCCAAGTAGAACGCTTCATACGCTTCTATGACCAGCTTCGCAGTGGCCAGGTGACCGACCAAATTGCCGACATTTATGCCCAAGACGTGTACTTCAATGACACCCTGGTCACCTTGAGAGACAGAGAAACGCTTGCTGAACACTTGCAGAAGACTGCCGAGGGCCTCGACACCATGACAGTCACCCTGCTGGATGTGTTGGCTCCCGCTGATATGAATCCGCAGGTCGACACCGCTCAACCTGATGCCACTTACCTGCTCTGGGAAATGCGTGCGCAGTTCAGTCTGCTTGGCAGGGACAGGTTGTCTTACACCCTTGGTATCAGCCAGCTTTGTTTTAACCAACAGGGTCAGGTCGTATTCCACCAGGACTTCTGGGACAGCAGTCAGGGACTGGATCAACACCTGCCAATACTGGGAGCACCAACACGATGGTTACGCAAACATCCGGACGCACCGTAGGCCCCAAATTACTGGCTGCCAGCAGCCTGTTGATCGCCAGCCTTCCCGGGCTCGCCCTTGCTGAGGATGACTGGCAACAGTGTCAACGTGCCGACGTGAAAGCCCTCAAGGTATTCACGGTTGGTGAAGCCGCCCTATACCGGCAGGACTGTAATGTGGACGATCTTCTCAGCCCACCACTGAAACTGGCTTTTCGCTACTTCCGGGAAGTGCCGGGGGATGCTTTCGCCAAGGCAGCCATGCATTTTCTCGAAAAGAATCTTGATGAAGCCCGCTTCAACCGGCTGCAGCCAGAGCTTGCTGAGTTCAACAGATACTACCAGGACGTGGATGACGGTGACCGTTACACCATGACCTATGAGGAAGGCGGCCTGACCCTGCGTCTGAACGACCAAACCCTGACCCAACAGGCTGGCGACGACTTCGCTCGAGCCTACCTGTCCATCTGGTTTGGTCCTTCCCCCTATTCTGCCGCCATGAAGGAATCCCTGCTCGGGCAACGCTAGAGAGCCTTCCCGCCGCTATACCACCGCCCGCCGGCTACATGGTTGAGCCTGGACTATTGCGCCCCGGCGAGTGAGCCCGGATACTGAAGAAATAACAAACACAGTCAGTTTTGGGGAAATCGCAGCATGGCAACGCTGTTTCACGTTATCGCCACCGCCTCGCGCCACATCAGAAAGACAGACCGGCCGGCAGCCCTCAAGGGCACCGCAGCCTTCCTTTTTTCCGCTACTCTGGTGTCGGTAATCCTGACCGGGATTGCGGTATTGATCGTGGGCGAGCGTGACTGGCTGTCTGCCCTGGTACTGGCCATCGCCCTGCCGTTGATCCTGATTACCCCGTTGCTCTACCTGTTTGCCACCCGTCTTATCGCCCTGGACCGTCAGAACAGGGATCTGCAACAGGCTGCCCGGGAAGATCACCTCACCGGGGTATTCAACCGTCCACACCTGCTTGGCATGCTGGAGCGGGAGTTGGCATTGAGTCAGCGCCACAACTACATCGTTTCAGTGCTGCTCATCGAAATCAGCGACTTCAGCCAGTTGCTGGATGAACAAGGCCGTCATGTGGGAGAGCAGGCGCTGCGTCTGTTCGCCGACGGCATAGCGGAAAAAATTCGCGAAAGCGATCTGTTCGGGCGTTTTGATGGCGCCCAGTTCCTGCTGGTATTGCCCCACACCAGTTTCGAGGATGCCACCCGAATGGGAGAAGGCCTGCGCGCCATTGCCGCCAACCTGAAGATCAAAGGCCGCATCCAGGACGACGGCTCCCGCCCCTCGGTCAAAATCACCGCCAAGATCGGCGCGGCAAGCACAGAAAACAGTGGTCGCAACCTGAACTCACTGCTCAATGAAGCCGATTACGCCCTCTATCAGAACCGTAACGAACGACGGGAAAAACCCCCAGCCGCAGATGCCTGAGCGATTCGGGCAAACCACCAAGGTTGGGCCGGCAAACCTGGCGAATGATCAGCGCTGACAACACATGACTCTCCCCGCTCTGCCCCTCCTTTTATTGGCCGAAAAAGCAGCCTCGCAAAAAAAGTAATACCAAATCATGAACCATTCATAAGGCTTTATTGTTAATTTTCTTTAGCCATGGCCATAAAACCCTCAATTAGTTTCACCCTTTGTAAATTTTCTTATTAATCTCTAGAAGGAGGATTTACATGGACGATTGCCTAACGAACACTGAAGCAGTGTTTGTTCTGCCTATCGATAAAAAAAGGAAGGAGTCTATGAACGCTAAACGTTTTTTAGCAGCGAGCATTGCTTGCGCATCTGTTACTGCCACTTCTGCAGTAATGGCTGAGGGAATGCCCGAGCGTTATTTCTACTTTGGTGGTCATATCAGCGAAAACTGGATTGACCTTGGCGATCACTACGAACCGGATACCGGCAGCTACGACAACGAAGTCACCCTGCCCGGCGCCCAGTTGGGCTACCGGTTCAACCGCGACTGGTCTGTACAGGCCTGGTGGGAACGCAACAATTCCAACACCGACCTGTTCGGTGATGTGGACCTGAACATTGCCAGTGCTTCCCTGCGCAAGCACTTCTACGGCAGTTCAGCCTTCGAACCCTATGTGGGTATCGGTGCCGGTGAATTCCGTGCCGAGCCCAGCAACCGCAGCGGTCTCGACGACTATCAGGAAACCATTGGTACCCTGGAAGCCGGTTTCCAGACCCTGCTGCACCCACACTTCATTCTTGATGTGGGCGCCCGTCCCTACTACGCCTTTGACAGCGAGCGTTGGGATGCAGAAATTTATGCAGGCCTGAACTTCCTTATCGGTGCCACCAGCAGCAGCAACGACGACGAAGAGGAAGAACAGCCCGCACCGGTGGATAACATCGTTGCCGACAGCGACGGCGATGGTGTTCCGGACGAGCAGGACCAGTGCTCTGCTACCCCGGCCGGCGCCCAGGTCGATGCCACAGGCTGTGAACTGGACGACGACGGCGACGGCGTTGGTAACAGCAAGGATCAGTGTGCAGGCACACCTGCAGGTGCACTGGTTGATGAAACCGGCTGTCAGCAATACCTGGACAAAGACGTGAAGGAAACCCTTTACGTTGAGTTCGAGCACGGCAAGGCTGAAGTGACCAAGGCTTCCTACCCGAAACTGGGTAACCTGGCCGAGAAGATGCGTCAGTATCCCTCTGCCAACCTGGTGTTGGAAGGCCACACAGACAGCACCGGCTCCGCAGCCTTCAACAAGAAGCTGTCCAAGGAGCGTGCCGACGCAGTCAGTCGTGTACTGGTTGACGAGTACGAAATCGATGCAGGTCGCGTCAGCACTGAAGGCTATGGTGAAGACAAGCCGATTGCCGACAACGGCACTGCTGAAGGTCGTGCCAAGAACCGTCGTGTAGAGGCGGTGATGAAGGCCACCACCAAGGAAGCACAGTTCCAGTAAGGAACGCCGCAACAAGCATCACGCAACACGCCTGATGCATAAAGGCCCGCCCGGGAAACCGGGCGGGCTTTTTTGTGCCGCTCCGCGGCTGCATCACGCTTCACGCAACATGCGACACGCGGAAACCTAAACGGCGGGCCTTACCTCGCTTAGGCTCGAATCGCTTGAAGCCAAGCTCCTACGGGTTATAACAAGGCCCCGTGCCAACGGTATCCCAGTTCCTCGCTGTCGCTCGGTTCGTCCCCTGGAAGGGAGTTATTTGCTACGCTCACCCTTCGGGCCGCACTGCGTGCGTTACTCCGCTACGCTACGTTCCTACAGCGGCTTATCAGGTTCCCAAGCCGCCGAACTCCACGACCTGAATGTCTTTTCCATTCTTCGCAAAACCTGGGGAACTTTTCCGGGTCTTCTCATCAAATCGAGTGTAGCTCGTAGCTCGTAGCTCGTAGCTCGTAGCTCGTAGCTCGTAGCTCGTAGCTCGTAGCTCGTAGCTCGTTAGCTCACCGCCCCCGCCGGCGGGCAAAAAAACCCTTCAACAACGCTGCACTCTCCTCCGCCAGCAGCCCGCCCTCGACCATCATCTTGTGATTGTAGAAAATCGCTTGCGGCAACTGCAGCTGACTCACACAGACCCCGGCCCGTGGTTCGCTGGCCGCATACACCAGCCGCGCCACTCTGGCATGCACCAGCGCCCCGAAGCACATGGTGCAGGGCTCCAACGTCACATACAGGGTGCTGCCCGGCAGGCGATAATTCTGTTCGTTGCGGGCGGCATGGCGCAGCGCCATGATTTCCGCATGGCAGGTGGGATCGTGGGCGATAATGGGCTGGTTATAACCCTCCCCCAACAGCGAGTCTTCTCGCACCAGCACCGCCCCCACCGGTACTTCTCCAACCTTAGCGGCCTGTTCCGCCAGGGCCAGTGCCCGGCGCATCCAATCTTCATCATTCACGGCAGATCCTCTCAGCTTGGGGAATGGTAGCACCTGCCCCGCAATTCGTTACAATCGGCCTATCACCAGATTTGGGAAACATTATGACCACCATTGGCACCCCCAACACTCCCACGGCTACCCGTGTCATGCTGCTCGGCTCCGGCGAACTGGGCCGGGAAGTCGCCATCGAATTGATCCGCTACGGTTGTGAAGTCATCGCCGTGGACCGTTACGCCAACGCACCGGCCATGCAGGTTGCCCAGCGGTGTCATGTGATCAACATGCTCGATGGCAGCGCCCTGCGCAGTCTGGTGGAAAAGGAAAAGCCCGCGCTGATCGTGCCGGAAATCGAAGCCATCGCTACGGATGAATTGCTCAAGCTGGAAGCAGAGGGCGTAAATGTGGTGCCCACCGCCCGGGCCACCAACCTGACCATGAATCGCGAAGGCATTCGCCGACTGGCCGCCGAAGAACTGGGCCTGCCCACCTCCCCGTATCGCTTTGCGGAAACCCTGGAAGACTACCAGCAGGCCGTAGCCGACATCGGCATGCCCTGCGTGATCAAGCCGGTGATGAGCTCCTCTGGCAAGGGCCAGAGCACCATCAAGAGCGAGGACGACATCCAGAAAGCCTGGGATTATGCCCAGTCCGGTGGCCGTGCCGGGGAAGGCCGGGTCATCGTGGAAGGCTTTGTGGACTTTGATTACGAAATCACCCTGCTGACTGTCCGCCACCGCGACGGCACCACCTACTGTGATCCCATTGGCCATCGCCAGGCCAACGGTGACTATCAGGAATCCTGGCAGCCCCAGCCCATGTCCGATGCGGCGCTGGCGGCGTCCAAAGAGGTGGCCGGTGCCATTACCGAAGCCCTCGGTGGCATGGGCATCTTTGGCGTGGAACTGTTCATCAAGGGCGATCAGGTCTATTTCAGCGAAGTCTCTCCCCGTCCCCATGACACTGGCCTTGTGACCTTGCTGTCCCAGAATCTCTCCGAGTTCGCCCTGCATGCCCGGGCTATTCTTGGCTTGCCCATTCCCCGGCTGGAACAGCAAGGTCCGGCGGCATCCTCTGTGCTGCTGGTGGAGGGCGACTCGGAAGCAATGCAGTATCAGGGACTCGACAAGGCGCTCGCAGAACCGGATACCGAAATACGCCTGTTCGGCAAACCGGAAGTGCATGGCAGCCGCCGACTCGGTGTGGCGCTGGCGCTGGGTGATGACATCAACAACGCCCGTGACAAGGCCAACGCTGCCATTGCCGCACTCAGTGTGAAACTCTAAGAGGGATCGAGATGCAGAATCAGGACACGCACAGCAAGGTGATTGGCTATCTACTGTGGATCTTCGGGTTCATGGGCGCCCACCGTTTTTATTATGGCAAACAGATCACCGGCACTATCTGGTTCTTTACCCTCGGCCTGTTTTTCATCGGCTGGATTATCGATCTGTTCCTGATCCCCGGCATGGATGAAGCCGCCGACGCCAAGTACGAAGCCGGCAGTATCGACTACAACGTGGCGTGGATCCTGCTCACCTTCCTGGGCATCTTCGGTATTCACCGCTTCTACATGGGCAAGGTGTTCACCGGGATTATTTATCTACTGACGGTGGGGTTGTTCGGTCTCGGGATCCTCTACGATTTCCTGACCCTCAACGGCCAGATCGCAGAAAAGAACCGCCTTCCCGGCTAAGCCCACCCTCCCCAAAAAAATGCCGCGCCCGGAAAGAGCGCGGCATTTTTTTGCGTCAGGCGTCAGGCCTCTGGCGAAATATTCAATTCCTCACCGCATACCGGCCCGCGCCCAGGAAGAAGATCGCGATAGAGGTGAACAGGAAGACCCCCTGCAATTCCAGCGTCCAGCCTCCGTTGCTGGTCAGGGAAAAGATCTGCCCCATATGCACCAGCACGATGGCGACCAGCATGTTCCCCGCCATCAGTACCGCCCCCACCCGGGTATGCAACCCGATAATCACCATAATCGGCGCCACCAGCTCCCCGATAAAAACCCCGTAGGCCAGAAAGCCGGGCAGGTTATGACTTGCCAGTTCCTGGGCGATCCAGCCCACCCCTGAATACAGTTTGCCGATGCCGTGCAACAACATGAGGATTCCTGCCGTAAGACGCAGAATCAGTTTGGCCAGGTCTGGATTATTCAAAGGCTATCTCCACGAAGATGATGACTCAGAGCCGCTGGCGGCCCAACAAGGCTGACACATTATCATTAGGCCGCCCTTCTTATAATCTACTTTTTAGATCTAAAGGCGGCAATTTCCCTCATTTATAGCAGCTCAACGAATGCGTTTAATAGTCCTCAAGACACGCCGTTCAGCCAGATGCAGACAATCCTGAGGAACACAGCATGAAAAACCTGATCCGCACCCTGACCCAGACCCAGTCCAGCTGGCCCCCCCTCGCCCTGCGCCTGACGGTGGGCATCATTTTCATGGCCCATGGCGCCCAGAAACTGTTTGGCTGGTTTGGCGGTTACGGTCTGGAAGGCACCGGCCAATGGATGGCGTCCATTGGTCTTGAACCCGGCTACCTGATGGCACTGCTGGCCGGCAGCGGGGAATTCCTTGGCGGGCTGGCCCTGGTGCTGGGTCTGCTGGTTCGGCCTGCCGCAATGGTCACCGGCTTCACCATGATAATGGCCATTCTCACCGTGCATATCGGCAACGGCTTGTTCATGAGCAACAACGGCTATGAGTTCGGACTGGCTCTGCTGGCGGCGACGGTTTCCCTGCTGATCACCGGTGGTGGCAACCTCAGTGCCGACAAGGCGATCCAACCAGCCCTCCAGTAACACGAGCAAGAAGCGGGCCCCAATAGGGGCCCGCTGCAATTGCAGAAGCAAAGCCCACCACGCTAGGCTTGTGGCTCGTTTTTCGGGAACCCGACAATGATCCACTACTGGCAAACCCGCAAAGCCGGCAGTCTCACCCGACTCCGTCTTGAAGAAAGAGCTCCCTCTCCATTAAAAACCGGCATGGTCCGGATCCGCGTCGACGCAGTTGGTCTCAATTTTGCCGATATCTTTGCGCTCACCGGCCTGTACTCCGCCACACCGGAAGGAGCCTTCACGCCGGGGCTGGAGTTTGCAGGACAGGTCATTGAAACCACCTCGGACAACCCACGGTTCCAGGTGGGGGCAAAAGTGATGGGCGTCACCCGCTTCGGAGGGTATACCTCGCAGATCGACAGCGACCCGGATTACCTGATGCCACTGCCAGAAAACTGGACTACCGCCCAGGGTGCCGCCTTTCCGGTGCAGACACTGACCGCGTGGTACGCACTGACCCGACTGGGTGCGGTCAAACCCGGCCACCGGGTGCTGGTACACAGCGCCGCCGGAGGGGTGGGACTGCAGGCCATGAAACTGTGCAAGGCACTCGGCGCCGATCCCGTTGGCACGGTCAGCGATCGGCAAAAAGCTGACTGGTTGGAACGGCAAGGTTTTGACCAGGTACTGGTCCGGGAGAAGAATTTTCACCACCAGCTCAAGCGTGGTCAGCAATCGTTTGACCTGGTGCTGGACGCCATCGGCGGGGCGGTTCAGAAAGCCAGTTTCGACGCGCTCAACCCCATGGGTCGACTGGTGGTGTTCGGCGCCGCCGAGTTCACCCCCAGCGGCCAGCGGCCCGATTACCTGCGTGCCATATGGCGCTACCTGCGACGCCCCCGCTATGACGTGATGGACATGATCAGCAGCAACCGCTCGGTGCTGGCATTCAACCTGATCTGGTTATGGGAACAGAAACAGCAGATGCGCGCTCTGCTCGAAGAACTTGCCACAGTGGAAATCGCCCCACCCCACGTGGGCCACAAATTTGCCTTTACTCAGGCCCACGACGCACTGCACCTGCTACAGTCCGGCCAGACCATCGGCAAGGTTGTACTGACGCGTTAACCGGCAGCGGCGACCAGCGCCTGAAGGACTTCATCGTCCGGGCGCACTCCCCGGGCCAGCTCCTGACCATCTTTCATGATAATCAGGGTTGGCCAGAGCTTGACCCGAAAGCTGCGCCCCAGCCGCCGTCCCGGTCCGTCTTCCACCTTGATATGCTGCCCATCCGGCATGCCACTGAGCGCCTGCGCTATACCCGCCTGGGCGGCACGGCAATGGCCACACCAATTGGTTCCAAACTCTACAACCACCAACCCCTTTGACGCATCCAGCTCAGCCCGGCTGAGGGTCTCGGGTTCATAGATTTCCTGATACTGCATCGACCGCCCACCTTGGTACACTTTATCGACATTAGTTTCTCGCCACAGCCCTCAGGATACCAGCAATGAAACAGGCAACCGTACTGACCGAGCGTCGCGAAGACATTCTGATCGTCACCCTCAATCGACCCGAAGTACGCAATGCCGTGGACCGCCCCACTGCGGATACCCTGCGACAGGCCTTTGAAGCCTTTGCACAGGACGACAGTCTGACTGTGGCCATTCTGCACGGTGCCGGCGGTAACTTTTGCGCCGGCGCGGATCTGGGCGCCCTGTCAGATCCACAGCGACGTAACGAGATTGATGCCCTGGGCGCTGGCCCTGGCCCCATGGGACCAACCCGGTTGACGCTGAATAAACCGGTGATTGCCGCTGTTAACGGCTATGCGGTAGCGGGAGGCCTGGAACTGGCGCTGTGGTGTGACCTTCGGGTAGCAGAAGACTCCGCCGTCTTTGGGGTGTTCTGCCGTCGTTGGGGGGTGCCATTGATTGACGGCGGCACGGTCAGGTTGCCCCGTCTAATCGGCCATAGCCGGGCCATGGACATGATCCTGACCGGCCGCCCGGTGGCGGCAGAGGAAGCCTTGCAGTTTGGCCTGGCCAATCGCGTCGTGGAGGAAGGCACCGCGCTTGAAGAGGCGCTGGAAATGGCCCGCCAGATAGCGGCTTTTCCCCAGCACTGCCTGCGCGCGGACCGACAGTCTGCCCTGCAGCAATGGCAGCTTTCCGAAACGGAGGCGCTCAAGGCTGAGGGCGTCGGGGGTTATCCAGTAGTGTTCGAGGAAGCTTTGCAGGGAGCAGGCCGCTTCACCGCCGGCAAAGGCCGGCACGGACAATTTGACTGATCCGCGACTCAGTCATGATCTTCCAATTCAACCAGGGTGGCCACATGCTTGCCGTCCTGGTACTGGAAGTCCACTTCCACCCGCTGGCCTTCATGAAGATTGCTGAATTCCTTCAGTCCATCCTCATAGAACGTGGTGGCGCCGGTCACAAACGTGATGCCCTGCACCACGAAGGTGGCCTCTTCCGTATCCACCGACTCAATCACACCTTCGATATCATTGGCGAATGCCGGAGCGCTCACCGCGAGAACGGCGGCAACAGACAATGCTTTCCATGAGCCTTTCATGTGATTTCCTTTTGCTTCGTGCTTCCTGCTTCCATGTAACAGGCCACAGACCGGTTCAGGCCTGTGGCCGCCTTAGTCTTTAACGTACCACCACGAAGAAGACCCCGCCATTACGATTGACCCGTAACAACAAGGCCGCGTCCTTGTCCTGGATGGCGCCCTTCAACTCATCCATGGTCGCCACATCCTGGCGATTGGCATTGATGATCACATCACCCTCGCGCAACCCGGCGCGCCAGGCTGGAGAACGCTGCTCCACGCTTTCCACGAAGACGCCCTGATCCGCATGCTGCAATTCGCCCTTGCGCAGGTCACGCAGGCTGGCCCCTTCCAGATAACTGGATATCGCCTCACCACCGGCGGTTTCCTGTGAGGTCTCACTGATCACCGCCGTAACAGACTTTTCCTTGCCCTCCCGGACAATGCTCAACTGTACCTTTTCACCCACCGGCGACATGCCTACCTTGTTGCGCAGATCCGCAGCCCGGTTCACCGGACGACCGTCCACCGCCACGACCACATCACCGCTCTTGATGCCGGCCTTTTCTGCCGCGCTTTCCTCCATCACCTGGGTAATGACCACCCCCCGTTGACGTTCCACACCAAAGGCTTCCGCCAATTCCGGGGTGAGATCCTGAATGGTAACGCCAAGCATGCCTCTGCGAACTTCACCATGCTCGATCAACTGGTGCATCACGTTTTCAGCCATCTCTGTGGGAATGGCAAACCCAATCCCCACGTTGCCCCCTGCCGGGGCAAGGATGGCGGTATTGATCCCTACCAGTTCACCCCGCAGGTTGACCAGCGCCCCCCCTGAATTCCCGGGGTTGATGGAGGCGTCGGTCTGGATAAAGCTTTCATACCCTTCAATGCCAAGCCCGGTTCGACCCAGCGCAGACACAATCCCGCTGGTCACCGTCTGGCCAAGGCCGAAGGGGTTACCAATGGCCACCACAAAGTCCCCCACCCGCAGGGTCGTCGAGTCTGCAATGGCAATCTGTGTCAGGTCCCGGGCCTGCTCCAGTTTGAGCACAGCCAGGTCCACTTCTTCATCGGTGCCCACCAGTTCCGCAGAAAGTTCGCGGCCATCCGTCAACGTCACCTCGATGCTGTCGGCATTTTTCACCACGTGGGCATTGGTGAGCACATATCCACTCTTGGCGTCCACGATCACCCCCGAGCCGGCACTGGCGGCTCGGCGCTCGCGCCGTTGTTCAGGGATATTGAAGAAACGACGGAAAAACGGGTCTTCCATCAGCGGGTTTCTTGCTGCGCGGACACGGGTCTCCACGGCAATATTGACCACCGCTGGCGACGCATTCTCCAACATCGGCGCCAGCGAAGGCAGCGCCTGACCGTCCCCGGTGGCGGACGGCAAGGCCGCATTGGCCGGCGAGAAAAAGATCATCAAAATTGCCAGCAACCCTGCGGCAGAATGGACGGATTGTTTAGCCTTCAACAATGTTTGTTCCTCCTGTATTCAACAGAAATCGGGAATAGTCCCTGTTGCCCCCGTCGGCAGGAGTAGTGGCAGCTATCTGCTGATAACGCCTGCCGCGTATCCCTGTGACCGGCGTTTTTCGCTACGGTTCCGAAGCAAACAACCGTACCCCGTTGTATTCGCTGGATTCTCCCAGATCCGGCCAGGTGCAGGACTGCCATTCTCCCAGCAATTCGTACCCCGGCGGGTCCAGATCCGGCACACGGGAATCCGCCAGCAGCACACGCTCCGCCTTTTGGAAACGGGCCAGTAGCGGCAGATTGTCACGGTCATAGAGGATATCCGCTGCGGTCACCAAATCGGCGCCCTGCAGTGCCTCCTCCAGATCCTGGGACAGCTCGATCTGGACCTGGTTTTCGGCCGCATTGACGCGGGTTGCCATCAGAGCATCCTCGTCAAGGTCACAGGCAATCACCCGCCGGGCCCCTGCCCGGGCCGCGGCAATGGCGACCACCCCGGACCCCGGGCCCACATCTACCACACAGCGTCCCTTCACCCATTGCGGATTGTCCATCAGATAGGCTGCGAGAACCTGTCCTGACGCCCAGCAAAAAGACCAGTACGGCGGTTCTTCCATGATGGCATTGACCACACCGGGCTCCAGCGCCTGCTCAGGAAACAGTTCATCCAGCAACCACAGTTTCAGCGATGGCGTCTGCGGCAGCGGCTGGCAGGTCAGCCTGACGTTTGGCAATACGCGGTGGAGCCGCCGGTGCAAGGCGTTAAGGCCTACTCTTTTCGGGTCGCTTGTCATACTCTTGGCTCCGTCGCCTATCCAAAAAACGTCGCAGAGAATAACAAAATGACCGCCAGACAGGCATGGATTGCACTGATCACCCTGATGATCAGTCTTGGCAACCCGCTCCAGGCTCGCGAGATCTGGACGGAAGGGGTTCCAGACGCCTATTTCCAGCATTTCATCGATTTCTACAAGGCAGATCCCAGTGCCATGGGCCGTTGGGCACCGGGTTTGTCCAAGATCTCCACGGCCCAGCTGGATGCCACCATCAAAGCGCTGGACACCACCCAGTTCACTTACCTTTATCCCATGGAGATGAAAGGTTTTGAACTCCCTGAACAAATGGGCACCCCGGTGGAAGCGCTATCCCTGATGGCGGTGCGTGCCGGCAAGTTGATCCCTATTCCGTTTCAGATTGATGAATTCGACAAGACCGGCCTGATCTGGATCGAAGGTGAGAATGACCACCCACCAGAAGGCGAACCTGGCATCTTCGATGATTTCGATGAACTGGTCTTCATGTTCCGTGATGGGGGAAATGCCCGCTACTCTGCCACGGAACACGAGCTGAAAAGCGGAGAAATCCTCAAGGAAATACGCCTGGATTCGCCTCGAAACCAGCCACGCTATATCTATCTGGTCCGAAACAACCCGGAACGCTCCCGGGCGGATTATGTCAGTGCCGACCTGGAGGCCGGACAGATCCAGAGCACATTAATGGACCTGGATTACGAACCGGACGACTTTACCCAAATCCACTCCATGGCGCCAAGACTGGGACCGCACCAGGAAACCAGTGTGTTCGATAATATCTATGTGAATATCAGCACCGGCATTCTCAACCAGAAACTGCGTGTGGATCTGGATACCCGCAAAAATATCAAGGCGACCCCCATTGCCGTAAAAGATGGCCCGGTGCGGGTCTCCATGCTGGTGAAGGCTCGCATCTGGTATGCCTTCATGCCCACCTTCTTCAGCCAGAAGTTCCAGGTGGATTTCTACGAGCAGTCGGTCACGATCCCTTCCCGCTTTGCCATCGGCAGCGTCAAGGTGCTGAAATTTTTCCTCATGTTCCTGCGCGACCCGCGTATTCATTTCGCCATCGACTTTCATAACCTGGAAGGGGCCCGGGTCACTTTCCAGTCCGTCTATGGCCAACAACAATACGGTGTCGTGGATGGCACCATGAGCGACTTCGAAAAAACCATGAACGCCACTCGCCTGCCCGGCGACTGGCTGCATATGGATTCCAATCAGGGCTGGGAGATGTTCTTCAGCAATCACATGCCAGTGGTGCCCAACGGCCTGTTTGATGCGTTTCTGGAAGGCGTCAACATGAACATGTTCTATGAGGATGATGCCACCAGCACCACCGAGTATGAGCGATTCCCCGGCGCCACTCCGCGACTGGGTTTCCAGAGCAGTGGTCTGCCGCGCACGGTGATCGACCTGATGGGAGCCATTCCCAAGCTGGACTACGCCAACATGAACAGCCTGGGGGAAGCCATCCTGGCACTGGCGGATGCTGAAGATAAGGGGGCTTTCGAGAAGTACGACGAAGTGGTTCACGAGCGCCTGGTGGCACTCAACAACGCAGGCCGATTCACCACCGTTCCATCACTGGCCGATGCCTTCATCGCCGATCTGGACCGTATGAATTTCTCCGGGATTGACAGGAAGACCTTCAATCAACTGGTCCACCAGGCCATCATGGATACTACCCAGACCCCCACCCGGATCTCCCATGGCAAGGTGCTACAGCGCATGGTGGAGCTGGCAGAGGCACAGGGCATCGACATTACCCGGCTGCGCTACGCCACCATGGACAATACCCTTTGGTTCCCAGCGTGGGTGGGTGAAGGGGGAGCCAGCGACTTCCACTGGCAGGTCAGCAATGCCCCCAGGGCATCCCTGACGGGAGGCGTCAATCTGCCTTCTGCAGCAGCGCGGTAAGCGCCGCACTGTCCCTGACTTGCCCCTCCTCGTCCAGCTCAGGATAGGGCACACCGTGGGCATCGCACAGGCGGGCAATCTTTTCGTGCCCCCAGCGAAACAGCAACTCCCGATAACGGGCTGGATCAAGACGGGGCTGATCATAAAAGCCCTTGCTGCGTCGTTGCTCGCAGGCTTCAGACAGAATGATGGCGGCCGCCACGCTCACATTGAATGATTCCACCATGCCCATCATGGGGATAATCACATGCTGGTCTACCGCCGCGGCGGCCTCGTCACTGACCCCAAATTTTTCAGTGCCCAGCAGCAGTGCCGTGGGCTTGCTGTAATCCACGTCCCGGTAAGGAATGGCGGTATCAGAAAGGTGGGCCGCCAGAACCTGAACACCCAGCCCCTGCAGTTCACGAATTACCGGAGTGCTGTCTTCGTGCTTGTGGACCTTGACCCAGCGCTGGGAGCCCATGGCCGTACCGGCGGCCATGCGGGCACGATTGTTGGGAAGAATGGCATGCACATCCAGGATCCCCACCGCATCGCAGGTGCGCACGATGGCAGCAATATTGTGGGGCTTGTGGACCCCGTCCATGATCACGGTCAGATCAGGCTGACGGCGATCCAGGGTTTCACAGATACGGCGGTAACGTTCCGGGGTCATGGCGATTCCTCATTACAGGCCGCGGATTGTATAGGGGCCATGAAAATAGTGCCAACCGGCCTCTATACCGCCAGCGAATGGCAGAACTCACTGGTTTTTAGACCGAAATCGTCACTGCCACCCCGCATCACAATCCGCTAGGCTCTGTGCACAGCATTATCACGGCAATCAAATCACTACGGAGACAGCATGACCGACACCCCATCCCGGCCGCTCCCGCTGGAAGGCATTCGCGTGGTTGAACTCGGACAACTGTTGGCAGGCCCCTTTACCGGTACCCTGCTGGCCTATTTCGGTGCGGATGTGGTGAAGGTGGAGCCACCTGGTGGTGATCCAATTCGCGGCTGGCGAAAGCTGGATGAGGACGGCACCTCATTCTGGTGGCGCAGTCTGGGCCGCAACAAGAAATCCGTCACCCTGGACCTGAAAACCGGTGAGGGTAAGGCACTGGTGCGCAAGCTGATGGGCAAGGCCGATGTAGTGATCGAAAACTTCCGCCCCGGCACCATGGAAAACTGGGGCCTCGGTCCGGACAGCTTTGCCGATGACAACCCAGGGCTGGTCTATACCCGCATCTCTGGCTACGGTCAGACAGGCCCCTACGCCAGCAAGCCTGGCTACGCCTCGGTGTGCGAGGGCATTGGCGGCCTGCGCTATGTGAACGGTTTCCCCGGTGAGCGACCAGTACGCCCCAATCTCTCCCTGGGTGACACCATTGCCGGCCTGCATGCCGCCCTGGGTATTCTGCTCGCCCTGTTCGAACGTCAGTCCAGTGAAAAAGGCCAGGTGGTAGATGTGGCCCTGTTCGAGTCGGTATTCAATCTGCTGGAAGGGGTGATCCCGGAATTCGACGGGGCCGGCGTGATCCGTGAGCCCTCCGGCTCCACCGTCACCGGCATCGTGCCTACCAATACGTACCGCTGCGCCGATCGCAAGTTTGTGGTCATTGGTGGCAACGGCGATTCCATCTTCAAGCGGCTGATGACGGCCGCTGGCCGTGCCGATATGGCTGAAGATCCGGCCATGGCCAGCAACGCCGGCCGGGTGGAAAACGAAGCCGCCATTGATGAGGCCCTGGACAGCTGGTGCCGCAGCCTGCCCAGTGAGGAGGTACTCGCTATCCTGGAAGAGGCACGAGTCCCGTCCGGCCCCATCTACTCGGTGGCCGACATGATGCAGGACCCCCACTTCCAGGCCCGCGGACTGTTCCAGCAAGTGGAAATCAACGGCAAACCCCTCAAGGTGCCTGCCATCACTCCGCGCCTGGCAGACACCCCCGGAGAAACCCGCTGGCCCGGTGGCGAGGTGGGCAGCCACAACGCCGCCATCCTGCGCGATGAACTGGGTCTGAGCGAAGACGAGTTCAATAGCCTGCAGGCGCAGGGGATCATTGGGTAAGACGCTGGATACCTGACGCCGGATGCCCGACGCGAAGAACACCACAGCGATCACAGAGCAAACCCGTTATTTTAACTCAGTGATCGCTGTGACCGCTGAGCCCCCCTTTTGGTTTTACTGTGGGAGATTCAGCTTGCTGAGCGAATGCAGCCTTTGAACAGAGCACCCTGCCTGCTCCTTCGTTCAGCAAGCTGAATCTCCCACCAGGCATCGATGTCACCGGGGTCGTGTAGAACGCGGACGCCGTTTGTCAGCACAGGCGGCAGGTCATTGACCGTTCGGTCGGGCAGCGTTAAAAAAGACATAAAGAGAAACAAAAAGGACAATTACATGCAGCTCTTCATGTGGATGACCGTGATTGCCGTAGCAGCCGGCTTGCTTGGCGCTGGCCTGTACTTTCAACTGCGCCGTCAGGCGCTGCAATCAGACCCGGTACTGATTCGCAGCTGTTATCTGGGCGGCGGCGCCCTGTTGCTGGGCAACTGGCTGGTGCCGATGATCTAGAGCCTCTGAATAACGTCTTGCATGCCCAGCCTTCTGGAACCGTCTTCTAGAAAGACGCTGAACGACGTTGCTGCAACTGATGATAGAGGTTATCCATAATGGTCGCCGCCAGGCGACGTGCCCGATCCGTAAGAGGGCCGGAGAACCGGCCATCCAGGTTGGCCATGAAGTGGCCAAGCCAACGCTCATGATGTACGCCACTTAGTGGCATCTTGTCATCCAGCGCCCGATGCTTTTCCATCATGTGCCGCTGGTAGGTCCGGTCTCCCAGCAGCATCTTGTGCCAGTACTGACAGATGATCGGCAGGTGCGCGTCCAGATCAATGTTCGCCACTTCGAAGAACAGCGGGGCCATCTCCGGATCATCCAGCAAGCGCCGGTAAAACCCGTACACCATGGCATCTATCTGCTCACGGCAGTCCAGATCCGGTAACGCGTTTTCCTGTTGTGCCGTTGTCTGGCCAGGGACAAAGATATCGACTGCACTCATGAAGGTTCCCGCTGACTACCAGGCGATACGGCCGGTCAGAATGTCCTTGAACATCACAAAGTCGCCAGCAAGGCTGTACCAGGGGTGCTTGAAGGTGGCCGGGCGGTTTTTCTCGAAAAAGAAATGCCCTACCCAGGCAAATCCATAGCCCACCAGCGGCAGCAGGATCAGGCCCCACAGGTTACCGGTGAACAGAACACCCGCCAGAATGGCAAGTACGCCCAGGGTGCCGAAAAAGTGCAGACGACGGCAGGTCGCATCGCTGTGCTCCTGCAGATAGTAAGGATAAAACTCGGCAAAACTCTGGAAATCGGATTGTTTTATAGTTGTCACAGTTACCTCCTGCATAAGCGGCATGGCGCCACGATTGTTGTTGTAGCGGGATTATCCCGCGCCGGTAACGCCAGAACTTGTAACCACAGGCTGATTGTACCCCATGACCCGAAGCAGAATGTGCCATCATGATTGTGATTTTACGCCACCGGGATGGCTCGTCCGACTATTGCAGGTCAACCCGGGCCATGCAAAATAGCTGACCGCATTCTGCACACGGCGTATACCCGGTGCGATTTACCTGACTTTTCAGAGGTTTTAATGGCTTTACGTCCCCGTGTCAGTCGCCTGATCAGCAAACAGGCCAACCGCATTCCCCGCAGCCTGGACAGCCTGATCCGGCAAGGCGAAGAAGCCCCCCTGGCCAGCACCGGCATGGCCTCAGGACAGGTAGAAGCTATCTGGCGAGCCACCCGTAAACTTTACCGTGGCGGCATGACACCGGCATTGAGCCTGTGTCTGCGCCGTCACGGCGAGATCATGATCAACCGCAGCATCGGTTTTGCTGACCCGGACAGCCAGCGCATCATGACGCCGGACACACCGGTGTGCCTGTTCTCCGCCTCCAAGGTGGTGGCGGCCATGATGATCCACCATCTGGTGGAAACCGGTGATCTGGACCTGGATGACCCGGTGACCCGCTATCTGCCCAAATACGGCCAGAATGGCAAAGGCCGCACCACCATCCGCCACCTGCTGACCCACCAGGCCGGCATTCCACGGCCTCAGGAAACCGTGTCAGCTGACATCCTGTTCCGCCCTGAGGAAATCTTCGACATTCTCTGCGCGGCCAAACCCACCACCCTCAACACCCAGGCTTATCATGCCGTCACTGCCGGCTTTATCGTCGGCAGAGTGGTGGAAGCCGTGACCGGGGAAGACCTCAACACCACCCTGGACCGGGTGGTACGCCAACCCATGGGCATGAAATATTTCACCTTTGGCAGCACCGGCCCGGAACGAGCCATGGATGTGTCCACCGGGGTGCCTTTCAAGGTCGTGGACCTGTTCCTCAACCATGCGGTGGGCGGCACCATCGACGAGGTCGTGGAGGTCTCCAACGACAACCGCTTCCAGGATGTGACCGTGCCCGCCGGTAACCTGTACGCCACCGCTGAGGAAGCCAGCCGGTTCTTTCAAATGCTGCTCAATAACGGCCGCTACAACGGCAAACAGATCTTCAAACCGGAAACCGTGGCACGGGCCCTGGAACCCGCCTGGCATCGCCCCCGCTTCGACCGCAGCCTGATGCTGCCGCTCAACTTCTCCAACGGTTTCATGCTCGGTAACCGCGGCATGGGCATGTTCGGCCCCGGCGCCCCCAGGGCCTTCGGCCATCTGGGCTTTATCAGCATCTACTGCTGGGCCGACCCGCAGCGGGACCTCAGCGGCGCCCTGCTGACCACCGGCAAAGGCGTCATCGGCCCCCACCTGCCGTCCCTGTTCAGCCTGCAGCACACGATCAACAAGCATACGCGGTTGCGGAATGCCTGAGGTTGGATGCCTGACGCCTGACGCCTGACGAAAAAAGGCCCGCCCGGTAAACCGGGCGGGCCTTTTTGCATCGGAAAAGACTCACTAGAGCCTGCTGTGGGAACGTAGCGCAGCGGAGTAACGCACGAAGTGCGGCCCCGAAGGGGTGAGCGAAGCGAATAACTTGCCTGCAAGCGATCCGAGCCTAAGCGAGGCAAGGATTCCAGAACCCCTTCCAGAAACCCAAAACCCAAACTGCTCTCCATGCATCCGGTTTTGCCTTTAGAAACTCGCTTCTCGTAACTCGAAACTCATTACCTCGCCAGGGCTCGGATCGCTTGCAGGCAAGCTCCTACAGCGGCTTCGCTCACGCTTTTGAGGGGGAAAGCATCGCGGTGGAACCACCGCCCCCACAGGGTGCTCCCCTTGAAGCTGCGAGGGGTTTTACGTCGAGCGTCAGGCATCCAGCGTCCGGCATTCATTCAGGCAACGGCATCCCCCGCTGGCACTGGGTACAGGTCACTACCATGTCCAGATGTTGGAGCCGACCTTCATCGGTGGTGACCCAGGGACGATTGATAAACGGCGGTTGATGGCGCACATGCTGGCGATGGCCACAGGATAACTCCATCACCCAATCGCCTACCTCATCCTGCCGAAAGCCGTTGACGGTAACCTGGTTGGTCATGACCTCTCTCCTGACGTCTCGCTGGCTTCATCATGGTGCCAATGAATACTCAGGAAAAGAGGCGCTGAAAAAGAAAACGGGCCGGCAGATGCCGACCCGTTTTGCAGGTATTGACGCTAACCCCGGATGGGGTGCGTTTTATTCCATATTGGACAGGATCGCGCCTTTCACCGCGTCCAGCTCCGCATCAATGGTCACCATGCGGCTGTCCTGGCACTGGGCGATGGCCGTGTCCGGGTCCTTCAGGCCGTTTCCTGTAAGAGTACAGACGATGGTGGAACCTTCCGGAATCTTGCCATTCTTGATGTCTCGCATGGCGCCGCCCAGAGAGGCTGCAGAAGCCGGCTCGCAAAACACACCTTCCTTCTCGGCAAGCAGTTTCTGCGCCGCCAGGATTTCATTGTCAGTCAGCTCATCGAACCAGCCGCCGGATTCTTTCTGCAGCGCCCAGGCCTTGTCCCAGGATTGGGGATTCCCGATGCGGATGGCGGTAGCTACGGTTTCCGGATCCTTCACCGCTTCGCCACGCATGAAGGGCGCCGCACCTTCAGCCTGGTAACCCACCATCTTCGGCGCGCTGTTCACCACACCCGCTTTCTTGTATTCACTGTAACCCATCCAGTGTGCGGAAATGTTGCCCGCATTACCCACCGGCAGACAGTGGAAGTCCGGGGCACGCCCCAGCTCCTCGACAATTTCGAACGCTGCGGATTTCTGGCCCTGCAGACGGTAAGGGTTCACCGAGTTCACGATGGTCACCGGCGCCTTCTCGGCCACCTGCTTCACCAGCTCCATACCTTGGTCGAAGTTGCCACGGATCTGCATGATCACTGCACCGTACATCATCGCCTGGGCCAGCTTGCCCATGGCGATCTTGCCTTCCGGAATTAGAACGAAAGCGGTGATGCCGGCGCGGGCTGCATAGGCCGCAGCGGCAGCGGACGTGTTACCGGTGGACGCACAGATGATGGCATTGCTGCCCTCTTCCACGGCCTTGGTTACCGCCATGGTCATGCCGCGGTCCTTGAAGGAACCGGTAGGGTTCAGGCCTTCGTATTTGACGTAGATGTCCACGTCCTTGCCGAGCATCCTGGGAATGTTCTTCAGACGGATCAGCGGGGTGTTACCTTCGCCCAGGCTGATAATCGGCGTGTCATCATTCACCGGCAGGTGGTCGCGGTAACGGTTGATCAGGCCGGTGTAACGGTCACGAAAAGGCATGGGTCTGGTCTCTGCTTCTGATGCAAAGCCTCTAAGCCAGGCTCTGCTGTTCTCGAAAGTGTGTGTTCTTTTGGCGCGCCTGACGCAGGATGCCCGAGGCCTGACGCTGAAGAACGCGAGATTCTACCGCGTTAGGCGTCTGGCGTCAGGCCTCTGGCGTTTAATCAGGCGTCCAGCATCTCTACCCGGATGCGCATTATATCGCTATCCACGGTGTCCAGGGCAGCGATCTTCTCCAGGGCGGCATTCATGTCACCCTCGCGAACCTGGTGGGTCATCATCACGATAGGCACCAGGCCCTGCTCCACTTCCCGCTGAACCAGTGCATCAATGCTCACATTGTTGTCACTAAGAATGCGGGTAATGTCCGCCAGCACCCCGGCCTTGTCCTGAACGTGCAGGCGCAGGTAGAAGCTGCAGGCCACGTCATCAATGGTCAGGATCGGGTCGTCTGAGATGTGGTCAGTATGGAAGCCCAGATAAGGCACCCGCTCTTCGTGATCCACGGTCAGGGCGCGGCCCAGCTCGATGATATCCGCCACCACCGCAGAGGCAGTGGGCTCGGCACCTGCGCCAGCGCCGTAGAACATGGTCGGGCCCACGGCGTCGCCGTGAATCATCACAGCATTCATCACACCGTTGACGGCAGACAGCATGGTCTCCTTGGGAATCAGGGTTGGGTGCACCCGCAACTCGATGCCGTTACCGGTGTCCTTGGCAATCCCCAGGTGCTTGATGCGATAGCCAAAGTGCGCGGCGCTGGCCACGTCCTCGATAGTGATACGGCAGATCCCTTCGGTATAAACCTTGGAAAACTGCAGCGGGATACCAAAGGCAATGGAGGCCAGGATAGTCAGCTTGTGAGCCGCATCGATACCTTCAACATCAAAGGTGGGGTCGGCCTCGGCATAACCCAGCTTCTGGGCTTCATCCAGCACATCGGAAAACGCGCGGCCACCTTCTTCCATCTCGGTGAGAATAAAGTTACCGGTGCCGTTGATGATGCCGGCCAGCCAGTTCACGTGGTTAGCGGCCAGGCCCTCGCCCAGGGATTTCAGGATCGGAATCCCCCCTGCCACAGAAGCCTCAAACGCCACATCCACGCCGTTGGCTTCCGCCGCCTGGAAGATCTCGTTACCGTGCTCGGCGATCAGGGCCTTGTTGGCGGTGACAATGTGCTTGCCATTCTTGATGGCGGTAAGCACCAACTCACGGGCCGTCTCAATGCCACCGATCAGCTCCACCAGGATATCGATCTCCGGGTCAGAGGCCACGGCAAAGATGTCTCGGGATACGCGAATACCGCTAATGTCGCAGTCAGGGTGGTCACGACGGGCACCAATGTGGGTAATTTCGATCGGCCGCCCCACGCGACGGGCAATATCCCGGGCGTTACGCTTCAGCACGTTGACGGTACCCGAGCCCACAGTGCCCAGACCTGCAATACCCACCTTCACTGGATCCACAGCGTTTCCTCGTTTCAATGCGTTAAATCAGTTATTTGGTTGCCCGCCATGGCCGGCAACATCCTCAGTCCAACAGCCCATCCTGGCGGAACATCTTCTTGATGCCGCGGATGGCCTGCCGGGTACGTTGTTCATTCTCGATCAGGCCAAAGCGCACATGGTCGTCGCCATATTCGCCAAACCCCACCCCTGGAGAGACCGCCACACCGGCATCGGCCAGCAGCTTCTTGGAGAACTCCAGCGAACCCATGGCCTTGTACTGCTCGGGAATTTCGGCCCAAACGAACATGGTGGCACGGGGGCGCTCCACCTGCCAGCCGATTTCAGCCAAACCATCCACCAGCACGTCGCGACGCTTGCGGTACATCTCGCAGATGTCCGCCACACAGCTCTGATCGCCTTCAAGGGCCGCGATGGCAGCCACCTGAATCGGCGTAAAGGTGCCGTAATCCAGATAGGACTTGATCCGCGCCAGGGCATTGATCAGATCCGGGTTGCCACAGCAGAACCCCACCCGCCAGCCGGGCATATTGTAACTCTTTGACAGGGAAAAGAATTCCACCGCCACATCCTTGGCACCTTCCACTTCCAGAATGGAAGGCGCCTTGTAGCCGTCAAACACGATGTCCGCATAGGCAAGATCATGGACCACCCAGATCTGATGCTCACGGGCAATGGCCACTACCTTCTCGAAAAACGACAGATCCACACACTGACCGGTGGGATTGCCCGGAAAGTTAAGCACCAGCATCTTGGGCTTGGGCCAGGATTCCTTGATGGCACGCTCCAGCTCCACAAAGAAATCCACCCCTTTCACCATAGGCACATGACGGATATCCGCGTTGGAGATCACAAAGCCATAGGGATGAATGGGGTAACTGGGATTGGGCACCAGCACGGTATCCCCCGGGCCCATGGTGGCCAGCGCCAGATGCGCCAGCCCTTCCTTGGAGCCGATGGTGACAATGGCCTCGGACTCCGGGTCTAGGTCCACGCTGTAGCGACGCTGGTACCAATCAGTGATGGCCTTGCGTAGCCGTGGAATCCCGCGGGACTGGGAATAGCGGTGAGTATCGCCACGCTGCACGGTCTCTGTCAGCTTGTCGACGATATGCTTCGGGGTGGGCTGATCCGGGTTGCCCATGCCGAAATCGATGATGTCCTCACCCCGCGCTCGCGCAGCCTTCTTCAGCTCCCCAACAATGTTGAAGACATAGGGCGGCAAACGACGAATTCGCTGGAAATCGGTTTCCACGACAGCACCTTGGGCGGGACGAAAAATGAGGCGGACACATTAACGGTGCGGCCGGGCGCAGTCAATGTAGAAGGCCCGCCAGCTGGCGCTTTCGCGCCGAATGGCGGGCCTGTGGAGACGTGCTGAAGGGGGGATCAGTCCAGACGGTCCATCAGCTGCTCAGGGCTGACGTATCCACCCAGCTGCTTGCCGTCGGTGGTATAGATGGCCGGCGTGCCGCGGACACCGAATGTCAGCCCCAGCGCGTATTGCTCGTCCACCGGCTTGGCGCATTCGCCCAGCTCGGTCTGTACGATCTCGTCATTCAGCTTGGCATCAGTGAGGGCCTGCTGAGGATCCTCGGCACACCAGATATGCCGCATGGCGGCCGCTGACTTGGCGGTGGCACCGCCGCGCGGGAAGGCCAGGTAGTGAACAGTGACACCCTCGTCATTATATTCCTCGATATGCCGGTGCAATTTACGGCAATAACCACAGGTAATATCAGTGAACACGTAGATTTCGTGCTTCTCATCTTCCGCCGCATAGGTGATCAGCTGTGATTCATCCAGCTGGGAGATGCCCTCCTTGCGCACCGCCTCAAGACGCTGCTCTGCGGGGTCGATCACCTCACCGTCCTTGATCTGCAGCAGGTTGCCGATCAGGACATAACCTGCATCATGGCTCACATAGACCGTATCCCGGCCTGCCACTTCCACCTCTGCCACACCATCAATGGGTGAGGGACGCACTGCCGTCACATTGATGCCATCGAAGGCCTCTTCCATCACGTCACGAATACGGTCTTCGTCAACTGCCTGTTGCGAGCCCTGCGCCCCAGCTGCATTGTTGGCACCGGTTTCTGCCCCACAGGCCGTCACCAGGCCCATCAGGGCGAATACAAACCATTTTTTCATTCTGTCGTTACTCCTTCTGTTCCCTGCTTAGAGCCCCGGATTACCCTCAGGTTCCCGAGCGCGGGTGGTGTTTCTGGTAAAGGTCCTGCAGACGCTGCTGCGCCACATGGGTGTAAATCTGCGTGGTAGAAAGATCGCTGTGCCCCAACAACAGCTGCACCACCCGCAAGTCAGCACCGTGATTGAGCAGGTGAGTGGCAAATGCATGTCGCAGTGTATGGGGTGAGAGATTCTTTTGCACCCCCGCCACCGTGGCCAACTGCTTGATACGATGCCAGAACGTTTGCCGCGTCATACAGGTGCCCCGCTGGCTGGGAAACAGTAATTCCTGATCATTGCCCAACAACAGGTGCCGGCCTTCACGCAGGTAGCGCACCAGCCAGTGCAACGCCTCCTCACCCAGCGGCACCAGCCGCTCCTTGTCGCCCTTGCCGATCACCCGCACCAGCCCCTGGCGGGGATTGATCTGGCTCTGGGTCAGGGTCACCAGCTCAGTGACGCGCAGGCCGGTGGCATACAACACTTCCAGCATGGCGCGATCACGCAGCCCCAGCGGCGTCTCCAGATCCGGTGCGTCCAGTAGCGCCTCCACATCCGCCTCGGTCAGTGTTTTGGGCAATGGCCGGCCGGTTTTGGGGCGCTCGATCAGCAACGCAGGATCGGCGCTGATCCGCCCTTCCCGCTTGAGCCACCGATAGAAGCCCTTTAGCGCGGAAAGCTGGCGGGCCACGGAGCGGGCACTGATGCCCAGCTGATGGCGATCGGCCAGAAATTCAAGCAGCTGGTAACGCTCACACTGCAACAGGGTGCCGGCATGCTTCTCCAGCCACACGGCCAACTGAGTCACGTCCCGGCGATAATTGCTCAGACTGTGCTCACTCAGTCCCTTTTCGAGCCACTGCTGATCCAGCCAGGCATCAATCAGGCGGGCGTGTTCATCACTAATTGCTGTCATTCACTACCTTGCGTATCCAGTACACCCTTTTACCAAATATTACCCCGATACCAACACAAGCGAACGACAAACGCTGCCAAATCTGGCATCTATAACCGGGAGACACTGTTTTCAACAACCAAGGAGAGGCAAATGGGCATTCTGTCCTGGATTGTATTCGGCCTGATCGCCGGTATCGTCGCCAAATGGATCATGCCGGGCAAGGACCCGGGCGGCTTCATTATCACCATCCTGCTGGGGATCGCTGGCGCCTTCGTGGGCGGCTGGCTGGGCTCTATCACCGGCCTCGGCGGCTCGGTGGGCAGCTTCAGCCTGGGCAGCTTTGCCACCGCCATCGTCGGGGCCCTGGTATTGCTGTGGGTCTATCGGATGTTGAAGAAGGCCTGAAGTGCCTGACGCCTGACGCAAGTAAGGCCCGCCCGGTAAACCGGGCGGGCCTTATTGCGTCGGTAAACCCTCGCTATACCCCGCTGTAGGAGCGAGCCTGCTCGCGATCCGAGCCTTGGCGAGGTAAGGATTCCAGAAACCCATCCCGAAGATCAAAACCCAAACTGCTTTCCAGCTTCTGGTTTTGCCTTTCGATACTCGCTTCTCGTAACTCGAAACTGTCTTTTACCTCGCCCAGGCTCGGATCGCTTGCAGGCAAGCTCCTTGTATGTTGCCACTTCACCATATGAATTATGGTTTACCGGTTACCGGGGAGGCCGTTCGCTCCTGGAAGCAGCTTGCTCTGACTTCGTCTGTAGAGCGGCTCCCCGCCTCATTACCTACTCCGAAGGGTATCCCGAAGCCGCTTGCGCGAGACTTCGTATCACAAGGTCGGTAGCAGGTAAGTCAGTGCGAGGTCGGGGAACCGGTGACTATTGTCGTTAATTCAGCGTTGCGAGTGAAGGGTATGTCTGTATTTGCCGGTGTGGATATTGGTGCTAGTTCTGTGGATGTTGTGAGCTTTGGCGATGGTAGGTTCAGCAAGCCCAAGCAGTACAAGCAGTCCCCTGATGGCCACAATTCCATGATTGCCGCGATGAAAAAGCTTCGACCGAAGTGCATCGTCATGGAAGCAACAGGAGTGTATTACTTTGATCTGGCGGTGGCTCTGGTTGAGGCCGGCCTGCCCGTGGCAGTGATTAACCCCAAAAGCACCAAGAACTTCGCCAATATCAAGCTGCAGAACAGCAAGACCGACAGCATAGATGCGGCACTTCTGGCCGAGTACGGCATGCGGATGGAGCCCCGGTTGTGGACACCACCAGATCAGCACCGTCAGGCCCTTCGAAGCCTCGGAAGGCAGATCAACCGCCTGACCGGTAGCCGGACACAGGCAAAGAACCGCCTCCATGCCATGAAGGCCACCCAGTCTACGCCCACGCTGCTCGTTGAAGATGAGCAGGAAGCGATTGAGATGCTGGATCGACGCATTGATCGGCTGAAGCGGGCTGCGGTGGAGCTTCTGGGAGAATCACCTGAGCTCAAGCGCTTGTATAAGCACTTCTGCGCAGCCAAGGGCATTGCGGAGGCAACGGCCCTCGCGTTGCTGGCTGAGCTGTGCGTCTTGCCGGATCATCTGAAATCCGCTCAGGTAAGCCGTCATGCGGGCCTGGATATACGTCTGTACCAGTCTGGAAGCAGCGTTCATCAGGCCTCAAGGATCAGTAAAGCGGGCAACGTGTACATACGCTCAGCGCTGTATATGCCTGCCATGTCCGCCGTGCGCTTTGACCCGAATGCCAAGGCATTTTATGAGGCCCTGGTCGCCCGCGGGAAAACCAAGCTGCAGGCCCAGGTGGCGGTAATGCGTAAGTATCTGACTGGCCTGTGGGCCTGCGTTAAGACGGACACCCCGTTCGATTCATCACTGCTTTTTAGTGATTGCCATGCGAAAAATGCTTGCGCTTGAACAGGGTATCTACAGCGGCTTCGTAGAAATGCAGAAGCACGGGGGCATTCCAGGGGTTGCGTGTTGCAGCCGCAGAGCGGCCAACAAAAAAGCCGCTTCCCGAAAGGAAGCGGCTTTTTTGTTGGAGCTTGTGGTCTACCCGTCCAGAGGTTGGTTCCGCATGCCCTACAGCAAAGGCTGAACCAACATTCGCCCTCGGCAGACCCGGTGTTGCCGGTCTTACCGAATCTTTTCCTTGATCCGGGCAGACTTACCAGAGCGATCGCGCAGGTAGTAGAGCTTGGCGCGGCTCACATCACCACGACGATTCACTTCGATGGAATCGATCAGCGGGCTGTGCAGCTGGAATACACGCTCAACGCCCACACCGTGGGAGATCTTGCGCACGGTGAACGCAGAGTTCAGGCCGCGGTTACGACGGGCGATAACAACACCCTGGAACGCCTGCAGACGCTCACGGTTACCTTCTTTCACCTTTACCTGAACGGTAACGGTGTCGCCGGCGCCGAATTCCGGCAGGTCGGCTTTCAGCTGGGCTTCTTCGATGCCCTGGATGATCAGGTTCTTGCCGCTCATGGCAATGCTCCTATTCGTTCGATTTTGCTGTATGCGACGACTGCTCGGCGATGAATTCGTCCAGCAGCTGTTGCTCTTCTTTGCTCAAACCCCGCGCCCGGCGGCGTTCCAGCAGGTCAGGACGCTGTTGCCAGGTCCGTCCCAACGCCTGTTTAAGGCGCCAGCGGCGAATCAACGCGTGATTGCCACTCAGCAGTACCGGCGGCACTGCCTGTCCGTTGTACACCTCCGGGCGGGTGTAGTGCGGACAATCCAGCAGGTCTTCGAATTCGCCTGAAAACGAGTCCTGCTCGGCGGAATCCTGGTGACCCAGCACTCCGGGAATCAATCGGCTGACCGCATCGATCAGCACCAGTGCCGGCAGTTCACCGCCACTGAGCACGTAGTCACCGATGGAGATCTGCTCATCCACTTCGGCCTCGAGCAACCGCTCGTCTACGCCTTCATAGCGCCCTGCCAGTAATACCAGGCCGGGCTGCTGTGCCAACGCCTCGACTTTCGCCTGGGTCAGCGGCTGTCCCTGGGGGGACAGATAAATCACAGAGGCTGCCGGGTTGGCAGCACGGGCGGATTGCAGGGCTTTCGCCAGCGGATCCACCTTCATCACCATGCCTGGGCCGCCACCAAAGGGGCGATCGTCCACGGTGCGGTGACGATCTTCGGTGAAATCCCGCGGATTCACGGTATCCACCTGCAACTGGCCATGTTCCACGGCCCGTCGCGTCACGCCGAAATCGGTGATCGCCTTCGCCATCTCCGGAAACAGGGTCACCAGAGTCACGGTGTACGGCGTCGAGTCCTTCGACATGTTAAAAATCCGGGTCCCAGTCAACGGTCAAATGGCCTTCGGCCAGATTCACCTCGGTGACCACATCATCCGGAAGCCAGGGAATCAGCCGCTCGCGGCGATCCAGGCTGTTGCTGTCACCACGCACCACGAGCACGTCGTTGGCACCGGTTTCCAGCATTTTCGCCACCTTGCCCAGATCTGCGCCTCCACTTTCGAAGACCCGCAGACCGATCAGGTCGCGCCAGTAAAACTCACCGCCGCCAGACTGCGGCAGCAGGTCACGGGGTACCCCGATATCCTGCCCTACCAGGGCTGCTGCCATGTTCCGGTCGGTAATACCTTCCAGACGTGCGATCAGCCCCTTGCCCTGGGGACGGAAGCCGGTGACTTTGACCGGCTTCCACTGGCGACCTTGTTTCAGGTGCCAGGGCTGGTAGTGCTGGAGGTTTTCGCGGGGGTCGGTATGGGAAAAGACCTTTACCCACCCCTGTACGCCGTGCACCCCCAGGATGCGACCGACCACCTCCAGCTCAGAGGACTGTTGCCCTCCGCTGGTCATCAGGCTTCCTTACGTGCCTGCTTGGCCAGGGTCTTGACGCGGTCAGACAGCTGAGCACCCTTGGCAACCCAGGCGTCCAGGCTTTCCAGGTTCAGCTTGAGAGGGATTTCACCGCCACGGGCGATGGGGTTGTAGTAACCCAGCTGCTCGATGAAACGGCCATCACGGGCGTTACGGCTATCGGCAACAACGATGCTGTAGAACGGGCGCTTCTTGGAACCGCCGCGGGCGAGACGAATAATTACCATGGTCTATCTACCTTTTATCAATCCGGTTTCCCGGCCGCCTGCCGAGGAGGGCATGGCGAGCCATCGTATCCGCTTGAAAGCCAGCCCCCGAATCCATAGAAAACAGGGAAAGGCCGCGAAGGGCGCGGATTATACAGGCAGACAACTCAGGCAACAAGCATTTAGCCAGCAAAAGCTTCGGGGTAGCTGTAGGAGCGGTCGTTCGACCGCGATCCGTGCCTGGGCGAGAAAATGAGTTTCGAAAGGCAAAGATCCAGGCCTCGCGCCCGGCTACCGGTTTTGGATTTTCGAAACTCGCTTCTGGAATCCTTACCTCGCCAAGGCTCGGATCGCTTGCAGGCAAGCTCCTACAGAACCGCTGCTCTTTCTCTGTGAGCTCTGTGGTGAAAGTGCTTTTGAATAAGGTCTTATCACCCCCCCAAAAACGCAGCGCGGGCAGAGAGGTTTTAACCTGCCCTGCCCGCGTGTTGCATGTTGCGTGGCGCGTGAAGCGCCAAATCACATCGGCGGCATACCACCGCCCATGCCACCGGGGGGCATGCCGCCGCCCGGCCCGCCGCTGCCACCGGGACCACCGTTGCCCCCCATCATGCCTTCCAGGCCGCGCATCATGTTCTTCATGCCGCCCTTGCTGCGCATCTTCTTCATCATCTTGGCCATCATCTTCTGCTGCTTCATCAGGCGGTTCAGATCCTGAATCTCCAGCCCGGCGCCCATGGCAATCCGCTTCTTGCGGGAGCCCTTGATGATGTCCGGGTTGCGACGCTCCTTGACGGTCATGGAGTCAATCAGCGCCTCCATGTGCTTCATCTGTTTCATGGCCGCCGGATCCTGCGCCGCCTGCATCATGCCGCCCATACCGGGCAACTTGTCGAGCAAGCCAGTCATGCCGCCCATGTTGCGCATTTGCTGGAACTGGTCCTTGAGATCCTCGAAGTCCATCGCCTTGCCTTTCTTGAACTTCTTGGCGATTTTTTCGGCTTTCTTCTTGTCCAGCTTGCGCTCGGCTTCTTCCACCAGGGACAACACGTCGCCCATGCCGAGAATCCGGCTGGCAATACGATCCGGGTGGAACGGTTCCAGGGCGTCCGTCTTCTCGCCCATACCGATGAACTTGATGGGCTTGCCGGTAAGCTGGCGAACAGACAGGGCCGCCCCCCCGCGGGAGTCACCGTCAGCCTTGGTCAGGATCACACCGGTCAGCGGCAGCGCCTCATTAAAGGCCTGCGCAGTATTGGCCGCATCCTGACCGGTCATGGCATCCACCACGAAAAGGGTTTCCACCGGGCTGATGGCCCCGTGCAGGCGCTTGATTTCGGTCATCATGTCTTCATCGACATGGAGACGGCCTGCGGTATCGACGATCAGCACGTCCATGTAACGACGGCGCGCCTCATCCAGAGCCCCATTGGCAATGTCTACCGGATCCTGATCGCCGGTGGACGGGAAGAAGTTGGTCTCCACCTCCCCTGCCAGGGTCTTGAGCTGCTCGATCGCGGCGGGACGATACACGTCTGCCGACACCACCATGACCTTCTTTTTCTCACGCTCCTGAAGGAAACGGGCCAGCTTGGCCACGGAGGTGGTCTTACCCGCACCCTGCAGGCCTGCCATCAGGATAATCGCCGGCGGCTTGGCTGCCAGATCCAGGGCGTCGTTGGCGTCGCCCATGGTGTGGACCAACTCATCGTTGACGATCTTCACGAACGCCTGGCCCGGGTTCAGGCTCTGCAGCACTTCCTGCCCCAGCGCTTTTTCCTTGACCTGCTCGACAAACTCTTTCACCACCGGCAAGGCCACGTCGGCCTCCAGCAGCGCCTTGCGTACTTCACGCAGGGTGTCGCGAATATTGTCTTCGGTCAGTGACCCCTGACCTGCCAGGTTTTTAAGCGACGATCCCAACCGGTCGGTGAGATTCTCGAACATGGTGTTACCTCCAAATCCTCTTGTCTGCCCACAGCTCACGCTGTGGCAGTGACAGGGGCGCGATTATAGCCCTCATTGACGCCCAACGTCATGGGGCCAGGCCAAACCCGCCCGCAAAATGAGAATGATTGTTGATAGTCAACTTGACCCTATGCCAGACTTCTTCGGATTGCCCGGCAATTTCGTCTTCGGGCTACTGGATGGATATCAACACCCATGACGCTTACCGTGATCAGCGGTATTGCAGCCTTTGTGCTCTATACCGTTGCCAGCCTGATTGTATTTTCCCAGTTCAGAGGGCAAACCCAGCCATCCCGGCAATCCATCCTGCTGCCCGGCTCGCTGGCACTGGTTGCCCATGGCATCAGCCTGTGGAGCGTCATGGTCACCCCCAATGGCCTGCACCTGGGCCTGTTTGCCGTGGCCTCCATGGTCGGCGCCACCTGCGTGCTGGCCGTGCTGGTGTCCTGCCTGCACCGGCCGTTTGAATGGATCAACGCCATCGCCTACCCCTTTGCCGCCCTGACCCTTCCCTGCATGGTGCTGGCCACCCAGGAAGGCAACATCCAGCCCATGGCCCACGGGTTGGGGGCTCATGTGCTGTTCTCCATTCTCGCTTATTCGGTACTGGCCATTGCTGCCGCCCAGTCAGTGATGGTGCGCATCCAGGACCACCAGCTGAGGGAAGGCCATATTCGTGGCATCATGCGGCTGTTTCCACCGGTTCAAGTGATGGAAACCATGTTGTTCGAGGCCATCTGGGTGGGCGAAATCCTGTTGACCATCGCCATTGCCTCCGGCTTCTTTTACGTGGACAACCTGTTCGCCCAGCACCTGGTCCACAAGACCGTACTCACAATCATCGCCTGGGTGGTCTTCGCCACTCTGCTGGCCGGCCGCTACCTGCGCGGCTGGCGCGGCCGCACCGCCATCCGCTTCACCCTGAGCGGCTTTGGGGTGTTGCTGGTGGGCTTCTTTGGGAGTCAGCTGGTGCTGGAGTTCATCCTGCACCGCAATTAATAATGAATAGTGAATAATGAATAACGCCTCGAGACGGGTTTTCATGTTTTGAAACGCATGGAGCCGCGCCCAGAGTTTGGGCGCGGCTCCATGCGTTGCATCAAGACAATCGCTGCTCGCGCAGCTATTAATTATTCATTATTAACTATTAACTGATCCCCGCCTCCTTGACACCCCTCACCCCCACCCCGAACAATATCCACCCAACTGGCGGATAAACGACTCTTCTCTTGGATACCTTCTCTGACGGGTGGCTGATTGGCGCCCTGGTCTTTCTGGTTCTTGGCTCAGCCTTTTTCTCCAGCAGCGAAACCGGCATGGTGGCCATCAACCGCTACCGGCTGCGTCATCTGGCCCGCCAGGGGCACAAGGCGGCTGCCCGGGTGGAGGGACTGCTCAAGCGCACCGACCGGCTGCTGTCGGTCATCCTGATCGGCAACAACTTCGTCAACAATTTTGCCGCCACCGTGGCCGCCATTCTGGCCATTCGCTGGCTGGGTGACAGTGGCGCTGCGGTTGCACCCGTGGTGATCACCATCATCATGCTGGTGTTTGCCGAGATTACCCCCAAGACCTTTGCAGCCATGCGCCCAGAGCGCGTGGCCTTCCCGGCCAGCGTCGCCCTCAAGCCATTGCAGACTCTGCTGGCGCCGCTGGTCTGGCTGGTCAACGGCGTCAGCAACATCCTCCTGCGCCTGGCAGGCATCAACGCCAATGAGCAGGGCGACGACCACCTCAGCCCCGAGGAATTGCGTACCGTGGTGAATGAGGCCGGCGGCCTGATACCAGAAAACCACCAGAAGATGCTGCTCAATATCCTTGATCTGGAGACAGTCACGGTGGAAGACATCATGGTGCCGCGCAACGAGATGGTGGGCATCGATCTGGAGGATGACATGCATGACATCCTCACCACCCTGCGGGCCAGTCAGCATACCCGCCTGCCGGTCTACAACGGTGACCCGAACAACATGATCGGCCTGCTGCATCTGCGCAAACTGAGCCGGTTGCTACTTAAGGAAGAGATCAACAAGGCGGAACTGATGCAGTACACCGTCGAGCCCTACTTTGTGCCTGAGGCCACCACCCTGCATCAGCAGTTGATCAACTTCCAGAATGCCAAGCGACGTATCGGCATCGTGGTGGATGAATACGGCGATGTGCTCGGCCTGGTCACCCTGGAGGATATTCTTGAAGAGATCGTGGGTGAATTCACCACCGACCTGGCCGCCACCAGCCAGGACATTCATCCCCAGGAAGATGACACCTACGTCATCGACGGCTCCACCACCCTGCGGGACATCAACCGCACCCTGCAATGGGACCTGCCCACCGACGGCCCCAAAACCCTCAACGGCCTGATCCTGGAGTACCTCCAGGACATCCCCGACGCCAACATCTCGGTCCAGATCCTCGATTACCAGATCGAAATCCTGCAAGTGAAGGACAATATGGTGAAGGCGGCCAGAATGAGGAAGGCAATGAACAGTTAACAGTGAATAGTGAACAGTTCGCGTGCGAAATGTTTGTTTTCTGTTGGGAGTCTCTGCCCGCGCCCCACTTTGGGCGCGAGCATCACGGCTTGAAAATCAAAGGCGGTGGACGCGGCTGTTAACTATTCACTGTTAACTGTTAACTGCATTCCCCACCCACCCCCGAATATCCGCCTCATGCCGTTTCACCAACGCCCGGCCTTCTTCGATGGCTTCCTTGGCGCGGTGAAAGTCCATCAGGGCGAAGTCTTCCAGTAACGGCACCAGGGTCACTTCCGGCGGGTCGCCGGCCATCCGCGAGCGGGTGATGCGGTCCTGCATGATGTTGATGCTGGACGCCACCACATCAAAGAACCCGGGGTCTTCGCCGTCTTCGGTAGAAAAGTAATTCATCACCTTGTGCCAGATGCTGCGCTCTTCTTCCGAGCCCTCTTCCCCTTCCACCTGGCTACGGGTGTCCCGGGCCAGGTGCCCGCCAACCAATTGTGCGTTGAGGTTCACCGCAATCACGATGTCCGCGCCCATGGCTCGGGCGGCTGACACCGGCACCGGGTTCACCAGACCACCGTCCAGCATCCAGCGCCCCTGCAGGTTGAACGGGGAAAACAGGCCAGGCAACGCACAGGACGCCCGTGCGGCATCCAGCATGGGGCCCTTGGTAATCCAGATTTCACGGCCGGTGGTCATGTCGGTCGCTACCGTAACCAGCTTTTTCTCCAGATGCTCGATCTCGGGGTTTTCATGGTGTTCACGGAAAAACCCGAACAGCTTCTCTCCTTTTACCACGCCACCGGAAAAGCTGATGTCCAGCAGCCCCACCACATCCTTGACGGTGAGATTCTTGACCCATTCGGCAAACTGATTAAGCGTTCCTGTCACATAGGCGCCACCAACAATGGCGCCAACCGAGGTGCCGGCAATCACCTGGGGCTCGATACCCATTTCTTCCAGCGCCTGAATAACACCGATATGCGCCCAGCCGCGGGCCGATCCACTGCCCAGGGCCAGCCCGACAACCGGCTTGCCGCCACTCTGGGTAGGGGTTCCATTGCTCATTCGCTTGCCTTCTTGCTTCTCACCACGCAGGGAGCAGGCTCCCCGTTCATGCGTTGCTCGATGCGGCGAAAGACCTCGTCTTTCTCCTCATCGGTCAACAGCCCCCAGATGGATATCTCGCCGCCAGAGCGAAAACACCCCACACAGATGTCATCCTCATCCAGCGCGCAAATGGACACGCAAGGAGACACTCGCTGACGGTCAGTCATGATCGAATCGTTCGTCCACTTCCAGGTTCTCACGGAATTCCTTGGCATGGGCCACGTAGTGCATGCTGCTCATGGTCAGCATGGCCTTGTGCCCCTCGGTAATTTCCTTGACCACCTTCGCGGGCGACCCCATCACCAGGGAATTATCCGGGATCTTCATACCCTCCGGGACCAGCGAATTGGCACCGATAATACAGTTCTTGCCAACCACCGCCTTGTTCAGCACCACCGCATTGATACCAATCAGACTGTTGTCACCGATGGTACAGCCATGCAGCATCACCTTGTGCCCCACGGTGACATCCCGACCGATCTTCATGGGCACACCGGGATCCACGTGCAGCACGGCACCATCCTGAATATTGGTATTCTCGCCAATTTCAATCAGATCATTATCCGCGCGCAGCACGGCGTTGAACCAGATACTGGTGTTGCTTTCCATCACCACCGAACCGATGACGGTGGCATTCTCGGCAATCCAGTGCCCACTGCCACGCTGTTCCAGCTGGCGGCTGCCAATTTTGTAAATCATGCTTATTGTTCCCTGTCTGCCGGCCAGTGAGACACATCAAATTCGATACCGGCATCGTATACGTGATTGATCAAATCCAGAATCATGAAGGCCGTCAGCCCCCATATCCGCTTGTCTTCATAGTAGTAGCTGGGAATGCGAAAACGCCGGCCGAAGAAATCGATGGGGCTGGACAGTTCCGGGCGCTCTTCCAGAAAGAACGTCAGGGGCACCTGAAAGATGGTCTCGATTTCCCCTGGCTCCGCCTGCAGCTGTGCATCGGGGTGCACAATCCCCACAAAGGGTGTGACCTTCATGCCATAGCGTGACGCAATGGGGGACAACTGCCCCAATACATCTACGTACTCGCGACTCAGGCCCACTTCTTCTTCCGTTTCCCGCAGGGCCGTCATCAGCAAGCTCTTGTCCTCCGGATCCCGCTTGCCACCCGGAAAAGCCACTTCACCGGCATGGGTGGGCATGGAGCTGGAGCGGACTGTGAGGATCACCCGGGGCTCCGGGGTGTCCACCAGCGGCATCAACACCGCCGCCTCTGGCAGCGCCAGCGGCAACTCAGTGCGTTGGTAACCAGGCAAACGCTGCCTGAGCAAGTCGAGCACACCACTCTCCGGACCCATGGATTCAAACGGTAGTTTGAACAGCATCAGCCGCTGCGGCAAGCCTTCAAGCAATCCAGCGTGAAAGAAAGGTATACATGCAGAGCCTGTCCAGCACTACGGCCGTAGCTAATTTCCTACACCGCAAGGCTATCCCACGATTTAAACGTAAAACCCGTGAAAAATAGCTTTTCCAACATCTACACGACATCAAACACCCCGCTGCAACAAGGCCTGGGGAGATATTGCTTACACCACAGAACTAGAACCACGTCACAAATTCGGCACCCGAGAGCAATATCCACCAGCCAGGAATCGAGCAAGACTCACTGGGCGAGGAAGAAAAATGTCATGGAAGACATTTGAGGGAAGGATTTATGAATACCAGGGTACTTAATCATCAAGGCCGCAGAGCCCTTTTCATGGCACTTTTGACGATGTCAGTCTCCGCCATGGCCACCGACCTTTCGCTTTTCGACGAAATCCCTCTCCATAACCGTGCAGACATTTCCCAAACCGGCGCCGATCTGTTCGCGGCTGTCTATCAGCGTGGCAATAACGCTGCCACCGTCTCCCAGGCTGGATCCAGCCACGACGCCCGCCTCTCCCAGAGAGGCTATGGCAACCAGGCCGATCTCATCCAGCAAGGCACAGGCCAACAAGCCGACATCACCCAGCTCGGCTGGGAAAACCTTGCAGTCGTCGCCCAGTACGGGTTCGGGAACATCGTCACCATCGATCAGAATGGCAGCTTTAACACTGCCTCCATCGAACAACTTGGCCAGTACAACGTGGCCGAAATCGCTCAATACGGGATTGGCAACTACGCTGAAATTTCACAGCGTGGCACCGCCCAAGGAGTTTCGGTGTCCCAGTTCGGGGCCGGAATGTATGTCTCCATTCAGCAATGGGACTAGATAAATTGCACCACTTTTATTTTGCCTAAGACACGATGAGGAGAAACACCCATGAACGTAATGAAGCCCCTGGCTGTTGCAGTTCTGGCCGCCATTTCCAGCGCAAGCTGGGCCGTAGGTGACACCGCCACTACCAGCCAGACTGGCAGCGGCAACACTGCAACCACCACTCAAAGCAACACCGATTTCAACGATGCCACCGTTTCCCAGGTGGGCGACAACAACAACGCGGATGTGCTGCAAACCAACAGCAGCGACACCCAAACCGCTTCTGTGGATACCACTGGTAACGATAACGATGCCAGCATCTCCCAGAACTCCAGCGCCTCAGTGAGCGGCTCCATCCTGCAAGCCGGTGATCAAAACACCGCTGAGATCAACCAGGACGATGCGGAAGGCAACACCTTCAGCTCTTCCGCCTCCATCAACCAGATTGGCGGCTCATTTGACAATGATGCCACTGTCACCCAGACCGGCACCATCGATGCTGACGCCACCGTGACCCAGGATGGCGGCGCGGGCAACACCGCCACCGTGACCCAGGGACTGGACGCTTTTGTTGATGCCACCATCACCCAGACCAATTCTTTCGGGTCCGATGCCGCCATCACCCAGGGTGCAGCATCCTTTGCCAGCGCTGAAATTACACAGACTGACACAGGCAATGCCTCTGCCAGCATCAACCAGCTGGTTGACACCTTCTCCACCGCATCCATCACCCAATCTGCCGGCATTGATAACGTTGCCACCATCGACCAGGTGGTTGGCGGCGACCTGTCCGCAACCGTGGACCAGTCTCTGTCCAGCTTCGCCACTGCAGATGTGGATCAAACCGGCCTCAGCCACACCGCTACCGTCAGCCAGACCAACATTTCCTTTGCCTCTGATGCTGTCGTTGATCAAAGCGGCAATGGTAATGACGCCACTATCACCCAGAACTTCTCAGGTCTGTCCTCTGCCATGATCACCCAGACCGACAACGGCAACATGGCCGATATCGATCAGCAAGGCTCCTGGCAAAGTGACGCCACTGTCGATCAGAGTGGCGACAACCACATTGCCAACGTTGATCAAGGCCTTGGCGACCGCAACTCTGCCACCGTTACCCAAACTGGCAACGGTAACGAAGCTGAAGTGGACCAATCCGGCTCCGACAACCTGGCCACGGTTGACCAATCTGCTTCCGGCAACTATGCCCAGGCGCACTCTCATGGCGGCAACGGCATCATCGATATCGACCAGTCTGCTGATGGCAACTTCGCACAGGTTGAGCAAACCGCACCTGCCGAGTACGGCATTGCGACCATCAACCAAAGCGGCGCCGACAACTGGGCCTACATCGAGCAAAGCGGTGTTGGCGCATTCGGTAACGAAAATGTTGCCACCATCCTGCAGTCTTCAACCATGGACACCGCGTCCATCTTCCAGGCTGGCGGTGGCGGCAACAACGCCCTGATCAACCAGAACTAATCCTTCTTCGTAAGGCATAGTTCACTCCGGGGCCGCAAGGCCCCGGTTTTATTTTAGGGCGTGCTTCGCTATTAAACTGCATCATCCACGCCAAGCCGCCAACCAGAATCCACACCTCTCTCACCGCAAAACCTGAATATCCACATCCCGCCAGCCGACCTTCAGACAACCAGGGGAATCACTGTCGAAGCGCAACCCAAGGGCTCAGCTTCAAGTATCCGGTCTAATCTGAGGGGAAAAACAACCCTGATTGCTCCCATCTGGCGAGCACCGTATCGGTTAAGGAGCCTCTGAATAACTCCTTGCATATTCAGCGTGGCCTGAAGCGCACAGCTGCTGAGCCTTGCCTCGATGGTCAGGGTGGCTCCCTTTCCAAGAGGCAAGGCTCAGCAGATGTGCGCTTCAGGCCCACTGCTGTGCCACAGTTTCATAAAAGTCCTGAGAAAGCGGAGGCGCTTTCTCTTGTGGGAGCTCTCAGTGCTCGTCAGGGTATGCTTGCAAGCGAATAGCTCTTGCCGCACCCACATTCGCCTGCAAGCAGGCTCCCACGAGACGGGCATCTGCGAGAGTCACAATGCGGCGGTTAAATCCTGTTCCCCTAAACAGCGAAACCCGCCGGCTTGCCAGCCTGGCAGGTTTCGGGCTTCGCTAAGTCAATCTGTGGGACAGCAGTGGCTTCAGGCCGCGCCTTTATGCCCGAACGGGGGCTCCCGGGTCTTTCAGGCTGATCCACAATCGTTGTTGCCTTGTTTTGAAGGTATGAATCTATAAAGGCAACCAGCATGTCTTCAAAAGTGCCCCCTCTTAAACTTGGCCGAAGAGGGGCGAACCAGCCTGAAAGACTGAGCATGCAAGGAGTTGTTCAGAGGCGCACTAATGCCGATGCCACCGGCAAGTAGACAACGTTTAGCCATCACATCCTGATCTGCAAATCCTTCCTATACCAACAGCCCCGAAACCCTTCTTCTTTCTCATCTGAGCGTATTAAAAATAAAATTTTAAATTGGGCTTTGGGACCAATACTTAAAATTCATGACCTGTATCACACTGAATTTGTGCGATTCAAGACAACAAGCATTTTACCTCGGGTCGCAGGATGCATACCGAAAAATGAGGAGAAGGGATATGAACGTAATCAAACCATTGGCTGCCGCCATCACGCTGGCCCTGGTCAGCGGTGCCTATGCCGCTGACAACACCGCAACCACCAGCCAGACAGGTAACGGCAACAGCGCGACAACCACACAGTCCAATACCGATCTGAATGACGCCACCGTATCCCAGGTTGGCGATGACAATACAGCGGATGTGCTGCAAACCAACAGCAGCAGCCCGCAAACCGCATCGGTGGACACCACCGGTAATGACAACACGGCAAGCATCACCCAGAACTCCAGTGCTTCCGTGGTTGGCAGCGTTCTGCAAGAAGGCAGTGCCAATAACGCCACGATCAGTCAGGATGATGCAGAAGGCAACACCTTCAACTCTTCTGCCTCCATCAGCCAAGTGGGTGGCTCCTTTGGCTCTGACGCCGAAGTGAACCAGAACGGCACGCTTTCCGCTACCGCCACAGTCACCCAGGATGGCGGCGCCTTCAACACCGCCACGGTGAATCAAGGCCTGGACGCATTTGTCGATGCCACTATTTCACAGACTGACTCTTTCGGGTCTGATGCCACTATCAACCAGGGTGCAGCCACGTTCGCCAGCGCCGAAATCACCCAGACCGCGACCGGCAATGCCTCTGCCACCATCAACCAGTTGGTTGACGCCTTCTCCAGCGCCAGCATTACCCAATCTGCCGGAGTGGATAATGTTGCAACTATCGACCAGACACTGGGCGGCGGGCTGACTGCCACTGTTGATCAGTCACTCTCCAGCTTTGCCACCGCCGATGTGGATCAAACCGGACTCAACCACAACGCCACGGTCAGCCAGACCAACATCTCTCTCGGATCCGATGCAGTGGTTGATCAAAGCGGTTCCGGCAACGATGCCAGCATCACCCAGAACTTCTCAGGCGGCTCTACGGCCATGATTACACAGACCGACAGCGGCAACATGGCAGATATCGACCAGCAAGGCTCCTGGCTGAGCGATGCCACCGTTGACCAGAGCGGTGACAACCACATTGCCAATGTGGACCAGGGCCTCGGTGACCGCAATTCTGCCACCGTGACCCAGACCGGCAATGGCAACGAAGCCGAGGTCGATCAATCCGGTTCCGACAACGTGGCGACCGTTGATCAATCAGCCTCCGGCAACTACGCCCAGGCCCATTCCCATGGTGGTAACGGCGTTATCGACATTGACCAGACCGACGTTGATAACTATGCCGAAGTAGAACAAACCGCACCGGCGGAATACGGCATTGCCACAATCAACCAGAGCGGCCCGGACAACTGGGCCTACATTGAGCAGAGCGGGGTTGGCGCCCTGGGCAACGAAAATGTTGCAACCATCCTGCAATCTTCAACCATGGATATGGCATCCATCTATCAGGCTGGCGGCGGCGGTAACAACGCCCTGATCGACCAGAACTGATTGTTGCAAACAGGACCGGGGCTCAGGCCCCGGTTTTTTGTTTAAGAAGGCGCCGAATACATGGAGACCAACAACCAGCTTGTGGACGCCCGGACCTGCCCAACAGGCGCACACTGGGCGGTTACCCCTGAAATTCAGTAATTCCGGCTAATTCCGCTCCACTATCAGCTGTTACAAAATCGGAATATTCGATAACGCAATTTCCAGACGCCACGCAAACCAGGATTTTCAGCGGCACCGGTGCCCATTGTCGCAGGACGCAACAATCACACCAGGGATAGACGGGGGCGGATATCATGCAACAATCAGTCTTTGTCTTTACCGCAATCGTGTTGCTTACCCTGTCAGGCCACAGCACTGCAGATAATAGCGTCACACTGGTTCAGAAAGGGACGCATAACGACGCCCAGGCATCGCAACAGAATGCAAAAAAAAGCCACATACAAGCCCTGACAGAGGGTGACCATAACCAGGTAGAGGTTCGCCAGCAGGATGTTCACTCAACATCCTCTATCGTCAATCAAACCCATTTCTCACAGGCAAACCTTGCCACCATCAAACAGGAGGAACTGCTGTCCGGCGAGGCAGAGATCCACCAGAGTAATGGCAAAGAGGATACCGCTTCCATCAATCAGGCGGCCTCAGACACCCTCGATGCCGAGATATACCAGCAACACAGCGACGCGTCGGAAAGCCGAATATCGCAATCGAACAGCGGCGTCACGCAAGCGCATATTAGCCAAGAGTCAGTAGCCGATAGCACGGCTTTCATTGACCAGCACAACAGCCTGCAAAGCAGCGCCAGTGTTTCCCAACAGGAAAGTGATCACTCGCTTGGAAACATCAGCCAGCAGCATGCCAACAACAGCCAGGCCCACATTCAGCAGCGCAACAGTGAGGGCGCAGGCAATACGGCATTCATCGAACAAAACGGTGGTGACGAACTGAGCGCCACCCTTGAGCAGGATGGACCTGACAACTGGGGAAAAATCCGCCAGACCGGCGACGATCAGACCGCAATTATTGAACAACGATCCACCGCCCCTTCCCTGCCAGGCAATAATGCCTGGATCATCCAATCATCAGGGGCAAATGAGGGGCGCATATTGCAATTCGGGGTTGATAACAATGCATCGGTACATCAGTTTTAAGCGATCTCAGCAACAGCGCTCCGGAACACGGTCCTTGTTTCTGGCCATCGTATTCATTGCAGGAGTCTCGCCCATGCCCACAGAAGCTGCAACAGATCACTGTCAGCTTGACGTCATTCACACCGCGGAGCACGCTTTGTCACGGTATCAGCTAGCACTGCAATGCCCGACCCAAGGAAAAGCTTTCCGCTATGAAATCAGCGTCAACAAGAAAGGTCCTGCCGGGAGCAGTCGTACCAGTCAATCAGGTAAGGGCGTGATGGACGCTACAACCCAGACACTGGGAAACATCAAGGTTAATACCTCGCCACAAGACAACGTGGAAGTGACCGGGATGATTCGTGACAGCGACAATCAGATTATTGCCGAGATATCAAAAGTATTTCCGCCACAATAGGCCTCAGAGCGTCTTTGCATCTCGCTTATGACTGTCAGGAGTGCCCGCCCTGCGGCGCACCACCATGCATCGCCGGGGTCACCGGGAAAGCATGATGCATTGGTGCTGCGCCCGGCAGGCACAGCCGCCAAGCGCAAACTTGTTACTGCTGTCGGAATGACACAGCGTACTGCTCAATAATGTCACTACGCATATCATCCGGGTTCTTGAGCTGCCAGTTTCCGTCCAGCACACCCTTGACGATAAGATGCGCAACTGCTGCCTCAACCGCCAGCTTGACGCATTGCTGAACCGGCTCATTGGTGGTCACTCCGGCCTCACTCTCCAGCAGCTCCTTGAAATCGATGTACTTATAGACACCGACCTGGAGCTCCTTGCTATAGATCGTTTTCTGGGTAGAAACCGTATTGATGATTCTGCCGGTACGGACATCCACGGCTCTCAGGTTCACCGTCACCTGGTCGGTGCGATACTGCTCGGACGCGCCCACACCCAGATAACGCGCGCCCAGCCCTCCTGTCTTGATATTGGTCTCGTAGGCAACAATCCCGCCCTGAAAGAGAATATCCGAGGAGAACAGATCCGGGACGTCGGCTATCGCTGCGCCCTGTTTTTGCTTTTTCTCAACAACTGCACGAGCAATTTTTCGTTCAGTGAGTAGATCCTGCAGTCCCTCACGCTCCAGCGTCAGAAACCACCCCGAGCGATTCAACGCATCAATCAGAAATGCCGCAGCACCTTGTGTCACCGCTGTGGAAAAGGATGATGCTGGCGCAGGACGATACTGCCCTGTCAAATCGCGAAAGCTGTAAACGGAAGCCATGATCCGGCCCTTGGGCGCCGGCAGTTTTTCCAGGTCCTGGGCAACTTGAGATTTTTCAACCAGTGCGGGCGCTTCAGGGTCCAGAGGAGGAGTCACACAAGCAGATAATGAAAGCGCGCAGGCAAGCACTAACGCGCCTTTTATTTTTAACGTAGCCATAATCTTCCCTGATTCTAAAAAGTGTCCGGCACCAGGCCATCCACTTCAATTTGGGTCACTTCCCCGGTATTGATGTCCTCAATGAGAATGGACAACACTCCCTGGTCATCCAGAATATTGATAGCAAAGTCGTCAGTCACAATGCTGCCCTCATTTCCGTCACCCACATCGGCAAGCAACTGACTCAGCAATCGGGACTGAAGCGATGACGTCAGCCGATCCAACTCTGATGGCCGCTCAAAACTTGAAGAAGACGCATTGGGGTCCTTGAAGTCATTCTGTGCCTGCGCACTGCCCAGCAAGTGAGACCCGTTCAGTGGGTTACCACCGAAATTGGGATTCACCGGCTGGTAGACAAGCTCACTGGCCACTGCGGCAGCAGGCAGGGATAACGCCAGCATGGCGCTGGCAAAAATACGTTTCATTAGTAGCCGTCCTTGGCCAGGTCTGGATTATCAACGAGGGTATTCAGCAGCTTGAGACGCCTGACCTGATTCTCAACTGACTGCACCAATGCCTGAACACGGGCATCTTCCCAGTTGGATGCAAAAGACAAAATAAAGCGGGCCAACTGGGTGTCCGCTCCTTCAATGGTGATGATGCTCCCGCTTCGTGCAGAAGGCTGTTCATGAATGCTGACCGTGAAGGGAGTGTCCGGGTAAAGATAATGTCTCTGATAGGCGAACTGTTGATGAAAACGCTTGCCAATCGGCGTAATCGTCTTGTCGACCACAACGCCCAACTCTGACTCAAGGCCTGAAGCGACTACCGAATTCGCAGAGAGCGTCAACCCAAGCCACACCACCAGAAGGAAGTGTCGCTGAAGTTTCATCAGCGATCTTCTTCTTCCAGATGGTTTTCATGTACCCAGCGCATCACACCAACGCGGTTCTTCACGCCCACCTTGCGATAGAGACTTTGCAAATGAGCTTTCACTGTGTGAGTACTCAAACACAGCGCATCGGCGATTTCGTTGTTGCTCATGCCACGCACCACGTGATCCAGCATCTGACGCTCACGGCTGGTCAGGCTTTCGAACACATGTCCGCATCGGGTAGGCGTTTTGCGGTGGCGAACCAGGTAATCCATGTAGTTACGAGGGAACCAGCTACGCCCCTTGCACACCACATCAATGGCCTTGGAGATCAGAGTGTCATTATCCTGCTGATAGATAACACCTTTAACAACCGGCCAGTTCAAAAGGAAAAATATATTATCCTTCCGATCTGCGTTCACCAGTATTACCCGACACATGGGCATCTTTTCCTGGACGCGTCCCAGTAACCGCTCGATCTCTGCAGATGAGAAGTCCAGCACATTGATCAGTACGAGATCGTCCTGAATCTGGTCGCAGAACAAATCATCACGGGTAATCGCCGTACAGGCCACGCCACGCTGGTTCTCTATCGATTTCGCCAGCAGGCGAATCGCCAGATTGTTGCAATGAGAAACAACAAGATAGGTTTTACTTTCGTCACGCGTTCCCTGCGCCATCGAAACATCCATTTCCGAGTCCCCTTTCCCGTCTGCAATGAATTGCGATCAGGAATTTCCTTCCCTTTGTTAACCTGACCGTGCGGTCAGATGACTGGCTACTCAGCCCGGACGACTAGTCTAGGACTAACCCCAACGGGCTCGCATTAATCCTTATGGCTATTTTTAACAATTGCAAAATTGAGACATTGCTCACGGAATAGCCATAATTTTTTATACACCGAGGCAGGCAGATTGCCCATACCCCGGATAGGGTATCCGGGGAAACTCCTGTAGAATCAGCCCCTGCACAGCCGGCAAGATAAGTGAGATTTCATGCGTTTTTGCAGCCATTGTGGCCATTCAGACCTTCAATTCACCATTCCGGAGGGTGACAACCGGCCACGATATTGGTGCAAAAATTGTCAGACAATACACTACCAAAACCCCAAAATCGTGGTCGGGGCGGTGCCTGTGTGGGATGGCAAGGTACTGCTTTGCAAGCGCGACATCGAACCTCGCAAGGGGTATTGGACCCTTCCCGCTGGCTACATGGAGAACGGAGAGACCCTGCAGGAGGGTGCAGCCCGGGAGACCTGGGAAGAGGCCTGTGCCACCGTAGCCATTGGCGATCTGTACACGGTTTTTAATCTGCCGCACATCAACCAGGTGTACGTGTTCTTCCTTGGCCGGATCGAAGACGGCAAATACGGTGTCGGCGAGGAAAGCTGCGATGCAGGCCTGTTCAGCCTGGACGAGATCCCCTGGGATGAGCTGGCCTTTCCCACCATCGGCCGGACTCTGCGTTTTTATATCGATGATCTGCAGAACGGCACCTTCCCGGTACGCTGCCAGGATATCGCCCCCTTGCAACGACGCCCCAGCGAAGATTGATGGACAGCGGGTGGATGCCTGATGCCTGATGCCTGATGCCTGATGCCTGATGCCTGATGCCTGATGCCTGATGCCTGATGCCTGATGCCTGATGCCTGATGCCTGATGCAAAAAGGCCCGCCCGGTACCCGGGCGGGCCTTTTTGCATCGGTAAAACCCTCGCTATACCCCACCGTAGGAGCTCAGCTCGCCTGAGCGATCCGAGCCTAAGCGAGGTAAGGATTCCAGAAACCCATCTCGAAGATCAAACCCCAAACCGCTTTCCATGCTTCTGGTTTTGCCCTTCGAAACTCGCTTCTGGAATCCTTACCTCGCTTAGGCTCGGATCGCCTGCAGGCAGGCTCCTACAGCGGCTTCGTAGCGCACCTTATATAACCGGTAGCTATGCAGGCAACGGCTCCAGCCGGAACAGATCGATGGCAGGTTCTTCGTAGGGGTGCGCCAGGCGCAGGGCACTGATGGCGGCGTGCAGGAGGGACTCGGTGACGATAGTTTCCACCCGGTACTCGGCCACGACTTCGACCTCTCCCTGCTCTCCAAGGAACGGCAGACTGTCATCAAGCGGGCGAAACTGGCCTTCACCGCGGACCTGAAAGGCACAACAGTCGTAGTTGCCGATATGTCCGGCTCCGGCGTCAAACACCGCCCGCTTGACCTGCTCTACATGGGTTTCCGGCACATAAAAACACAGCTTGTAGGTCAGCTCCCTCATGATGACTCCTTATACGCGGATAGCAGCTTCCAGGTCAGCGTATTCAGGCTTGAGACGATAGTCACCGCGGCTGGAAATCCAGATCCCTTCCGCGGCCACGGTCTGCTGACCATCCACCCACACCGATCCCTCACAGATCAGCTTGCGACCCTCAATACGCACTGGTCGAGCTTCAAACTCTACCGGTTTCCCCAGCGGTGTGCCCGCCAGATAGCGAATCTTCAGGGTACCGGTGACACCGATCTGCTCGACAAAGTCCTGTGTCTTGGCCAGCACAATATCCAGCGCCAGGCCAATCACACCGCCATGCAAACGCCCAGGTGGCCCCTGAAACGCCGGGCCAAAGGTGGCCTTGCCGCGCACCCGGTCTTCCTCCAGCCACAGTTCCAGTGGCGGGGATATCGGCGAGGCCTTGCCGGTGAGGATTTCAAAATCCACCAGGTCAGTGACATCATCCACCGAGCCCTCACCATCCAGAAGCCGTCGCAGCGTGGTGGCATAATCACGCTGACCGTGCTCGGCCAAGGCCCCGCTCAGGCTCTGGACCTGTTCGATATAACCGCGCAGGGATTCTTCCGACGCATCCAGCCGCAGTACCTGTTCATTCAGTGCTGCCAGCGCCCTGCCCAGCTGGCGATGCAGGACCGCGCGCTCACCCGGCTCCGGGGTTTCGGCCACGCGAATATCACGAAAATGGTATCGGGAATCGCTCATGGTCAGCCCAGGCTCTTGGGAGTCAGCCACACCCCTTCCGCGTGAACGGTCTGGGTTTCACCGTGCCAGATGCCACCCTCAATAAAGATCTTGCGGCCTTCCTGACGCACAATATGAGCGCGACAGTGGAGGGTCTCTTCAATGGGAGAGCCCGCCATGTAGCGGATATTCAGGGTGCCGGTGACGCCAAGACGGAACGAGGCATGCATGGCCCGGGACAGCACCGCATCCAGAATCCAGGACACCACACCACCATGCACCCGCCCAGGCGGGCCCTGATACTGCTGTCCCAGCCACAGTTTGCCTTCCACCCCGTCCTGGCTTTCCTTGAGCCAGTCGATCTGCGGCGCGATGGGGTTGGCCCCGCCACCCACCGGGTCGTAGTCCATCATGTGGTAGAGATCGCCAATCGTCGCGGCACCGGTGAACAACTTGCGATTGGCCTGACGGCTGTCCCGCCGCTCAGGCTCCCCCACTGTTGCCACCAATGCCTCAAGCTGGTCTGCCCAGTCCGTCAACGTGGCCTCATCCGCTTCCACCCGGATCAGCCGCTCGGAGAGGCTACGAATGGCCTCACCAATACGACGACGCTGAACAAAATCATCCGGCACCGGCTCGGTGGCATAGGCAGTGCGAAGCTCGAACGGACCGTAGGTTTTTTCCGGTTTTTTTTCGGACACAGGAACACCAGTGAATAGTTAACAGTTAATAGTGAACAGCGAAAACGCATTCAAACAACCGTTTGATTCTGAACACCCGTGCCGCTCCCGACAAGATCAATAAGTGCCACAAAAAAGGCGGAAATAGCCAAGCCATTCCCGCCTTTTTGTTCAGCTGTTAACTATTAACTGTTCACTGTTAACTGCTTTTTACCCCACCCACTTCCGTGCATTGGCAAACATGCGCAGCCAGGGGCCATTCTCATGGCCGCGCCAGTCATCCGGGATCCAGCTGTTCTGCAACACGCGGAACACCCTTTCCGGATGCGGCATCATGATGGTCACCCGGCCGTCGGTGGTGGTGAAGCCCGTCACCCCCTGGGGCGAACCATTGGGGTTGGCCGGGTACTGTTCGGTGGGATTACCCAGACCATTGACGTAACGCAGGGCCACCAGTTGCTGCTCGATGTTGCGGTTGAGTGCATCATCCGCCAACTCCACCCGCCCTTCACCGTGGGCCACGGCAATGGGAATACGGGTGCCGGCCATATCCTGCAAAAGGATGGACGGGGAATGCTGGATCTCCACCAGCGAGGTACGAGCCTCGAACTGCTCGGACAGGTTGCGCACGAAGCGCGGCCAGTGCTCGGCGCCGGGAATCAGGTCCTTCAGGTGCGACAGCATCTGACAACCGTTACACACGCCCAGGGCAAAGGTATCTTCACGGAAGAAGAAACGGTTGAACGCATCGCGCAGGGATTCGTTGTACAGCACGGTCTTGGCCCAGCCGCCGCCGGCACCCAATACGTCACCGTAGGAGAACCCGCCGCAGGCCACCAGGCCTTTGAAGTCTTCCAGCTTGACCCGCCCTTCCAGCAGATCGCTCATGTGTACATCGATAGCATCGAAACCCACACGATCAAACGCGGCGGCCATTTCGGTCTGGCCGTTGACGCCCTGCTCGCGCAGGATCGCCATCTGCGGACGCACACCGGTGTTGATCATCGGCGCCGCCGGGTTTTCCGTCATGTCAAAAGTCAGGCGCACGTTCAAGCCCGGGCCATTGCTCACTGGAATGGCGTCGAATTCCTGACGGGCGCAATCCGGGTTATCACGCAGGGCCTGAATCTGATAGCTGGTTTCCGCCCAGATGCGCTGCAGATCACGGCGCGGGGTTTCCAGCAGGATGCCACCGCCAAGCCGTACGCGAACCACATCGTCCGCATCCACACGGCCAAGGCGAGACACACACTGCTTGAGGCCGGCCTGATCGTAGCGCTTGAGCACTTCATCAACATGCTCTTCAGCCACCTGGATCACCCCACCCAATTCCTCAGCGAACAGAGCCGCCACCGCTTCCGGGGTATCACCGGCAATGTTATCCAGACTGATGTCCAGCCCGGTACGACCCGCGAAGGCCATCTCGGTGAGAGTAGCAAACAAGCCACCGTCGGAACGATCGTGGTAGGCCAGCAGTTTGCGCTCGGCCAGCAGTTGCTGGGTCACCTCAAAGAAGGCAATCAGGTCCTTGGCATCGTCCAGGTCCGGCGCCACGTCTCCCACCTTGCCGTACACCTGGGCCAGCGCAGAACCGGCAAGACGGTTCTGGCCACGGCCCAGATCCAGCAGCAGCAACTCACTGGCCACATCGGTCTTCAGCTCCGGGGTGACGGTCAGATCAATATCGGTAACGGTGGAGAAGGCGGAAATGATCAGTGACAAGGGTGCAGTGACACTCTTGTCGATCCCCTTGTCTTTCCACACCGTGCGCATGGACAGGGAGTCCTTGCCCACCGGAATAGCAATACCCAGCTGCGGACACAGTTCCATACCGACCGTCTTCACGGTGTCGAACAGGGCCTGGTCTTCGCCCGGGTGGCCCGCCGCGGCCATCCAGTTGGCGGACAGGCGGATCTGCCCCAAATCACCAATGTGGGCACCGGCAATATTGGTAATGGATTCCGCCACGGCCATACGGCCGGAGGCCGGTGCATCCACCAGTGCCACCGGGGTACGCTCCCCCATGGCCATGGCTTCACCGCTACGCTGATTAAAGCCGGTAGCGGTCACTGCACAGTCAGCCACGGGCACCTGCCAGGGACCGACCATCTGGTCTCGATGAACAAGACCGGTAATGGAGCGGTCACCAATGGTGATCAGGAAGCTCTTGGAAGCCACGGTGGGCAGGCGCAGGACACGCTCACCGGCTTCTTTCAGGTCAATGCCATCGGTGGTGAACGTCTGGCGCTGGAAGTCTTCGCGCTCAAAGCTGCGCTGCATTTTCGGCGGCTTGCCGAACAGCAGGTCCATGGGCAGATCCACCGGCGGCTTGCCGAAGTGCTCGTCGCTGACGGTAAGATGCTCTTCGCTGGTCGCCTCACCCAGCACCGCGTAGGGGGTGCGCTCTCGCTTGCAGATGGCGTCAAAGGTATCCACATCCTCGGGCATCACCGCCAGCACATACCTCTCCTGGGCTTCGTTGCACCAGATTTCCACCGGGCTCATGCCGGGCTCGGAGCTGGGGATACGGCGCAGCTCCAGCTTTGCGCCCATGTCATGGTCGTGGACCAGCTCGGGCAGTGCATTGGACAGCCCCCCCGCACCCACATCGTGAATGGAAACAATGGGGTTGTTGTCACCCATGGCCCAGCAGCGGTCGATCACTTCCTGCACCCGCCGTTCGATTTCCGGGTTGTCCCGCTGCACAGAGGCAAAATCCAGGGCTTCATCGGACTGGCCGGAAGCCATGGAACTGGCCGCCCCACCACCGAGACCAATCAGCATGGCCGGGCCACCGAGCACAATGATCCGCGCGCCTTCCTTGATGGGATCCTTTTCCACATGGCCATCACGAATGTTACCCATGCCCCCGGCGATCATGATCGGCTTGTGGTAGCCGCGCATTTCATCACCGTTCACACCCGGCGCCTGGATTTCCAGGGTCCGGAAGTAGCCGCACAGGTTGGGGCGACCGAATTCATTGTTGAATGCTGCACCGCCAATGGGGCCTTCAATCATGATATCCAACGCTGAGGCAATACGGCCAGGTTTGCCATAGCCGGTTTCCCAGGGCTGCCCGTAACCAGGAATATTCAGGTCGGACACCGAGAAGCCGGTCATTCCAGCCTTGGGTTTGGAACCCCGACCGGTGGCGCCTTCATCGCGGATTTCACCACCGGAACCGGTTGCTGCCCCTGGGTGCGGCGCGATTGCCGTGGGATGGTTGTGGGTTTCCACTTTCATCAACAGGTGAACAGGCTCGTTGACGAATTCATAGCGGGCAGAGCCCGGCGCCGGAAAGAAGCGATCGGCCACAGGGCCTGCCACCACGGAGGCGTTGTCTTTATAGGCACTGAGCACGCCTTCCGGCGCGTGCTTGTAGGTGTTGCGGATCATGCCGAACAGGCTCAGGTCCTGTTCTTCACCGTCAATGGTCCAATCTGCATTGAAGATCTTGTGTCGACAGTGCTCGGAATTGGCCTGGGCGAACATCATCAGCTCGGCATCCGCCGGGTTACGCCCCAGCGCAGTGAATTGCTCCACCAGGTAATCGATTTCATCGGCCGCCAGCGCCAGTCCCAGCTCGCCGTTGGCGGCTTCAAGCGCGGCGCGACCGCCCCCCATCACATCCACCGTGGACAATTCACGGGGCGCGTGATGGGCAAACAGGGCTTCGGCGTCGGCCAGTTCCGCCAGCACCACTTCCACCATGCGGTCATGAAGCGCCGCCGACAGCGCAGCGCGGTCGCCCTCACCCGCCAGACGATATTCGATGCCACGTTCCACACGCTCAACCTGGGTCAAGCCCGCATTGTGGCAAATATCGGTAGCCTTGGACGACCAGGGCGAAATCGTGCCTGGGCGCGGCACCACTACAAAACGCTGCCCCTCAACCTCGTCCTCTTCCAGTGACGGCCCATACTCCAGCAATCCCTCCAGCACCTGCTGTTGGGCAGCGTTCAGGGATTCATGAAGAGCCACAAAGTGAACATAATGGGCTGAAATGGCAGAAATCCCGGGCAGGGATTCCAGCAGTTTTTCCTTACGAAATGCGGACAGGGCCGGGCTTCCGGAGAGGATCAGCATAGTGCGCCTTATCTGATTAACCAGTGGGGGGTTGGGGGCTGCCCAATTCAGGGCCGCAATGATACGGGATTTGACCGCCCATCGCAGCCTTCAGTGGGGGTTATTTAAACGATTTGGGCCGGTCACATGCCGGTCATACGACACACCTCAGAAAAAGGGCTATTTCCTACGCCGCACGCCTGATAAGCAAAATAATGCTCTATTCGTGACTTTTAAAATTTGTGCAAAAAACCAGCTATTGTCCGACAAATGGTTACATATCAGGGGCTTGCCAATGATAGAGTGCGCACCGTCTTTCGTGATATAGATCACATATAGGACGAGACGTATTAGTTGCTGAAATAGCAACCCGGTCGACGTAAGGCAGTATCGGCCTGTCTGGATAACCTGACAGAGGTAGCCCCAAGGATGACGGTGTTCTTCCGACACAGTAAGCATCTCCTGGCCTCGCTGGCCCTGTTCAGCGTGATTGGCCTGATGCTGGCTATGCGCCCCACGCCTTCCGCCATGGAGCGGGTGATGGCCCGTGGCGAGCTGGTGGTGATGACTCGTCCGTCCAATACGACCTATTACGAAGACCAGCATGGTCACACCGGCATGGAATACGAACTGGCCAAGGGCTTTGCCGACAGCCTTGGTGTGAAGCTCAAGGTGCTGGAATCCAGCGATCTCTCCTATATTCGCTACGCCATTCGCAAGGGCACTGCCGACATTGCCGCGGCAGGCCTGGTCAACACCCCGGAACGCAGCGAAGGTCTGCAGTTCACTACCCCGTATCAGCAGGTCGACTCCCTGGTGGTACGCCGTCTGGACAGCCCCCGCATCACCGATGTGGATCAACTGGTGGGCCATGTTGTTGCCGTGCCGGCCGGTTCCAGCCACGCCGAACTACTGATTCAGGCTCAGCTGGAAAATCCGGCACTGGAGTTCATCGAAGTGGAAGACGCCACCCCGGAGCAGTTACTGGCACTGGTGGAAGATGGTGAGGTGGATTACAGCCTGATTCATTCCAACACCTATTCATTGCAGCGCGCCCTGTGGCCGGACCTGATTGCCGACTACACCCTGGCCACAGACCTGCCGCTTGCCTGGGCCCTCAACCCCAAGGATGACCAGAGCCTGTACCTGGCCGCTCAACGTTACCTGACCCAGGTGAAAGCCGACGGCACCACGGCCAAGCTGGAAGACCGCTTCTACGGGCATGTGGAACACTTCAACCTGTATGCCGCCCGCAGTTTCATGCGTCATCTGGAGCAACGCCTGCCCCGTTACGAGGAACTGTTCCGCCAGGCCGGTGAGGACAGTGGCTTCGACTGGCGTCTGCTGGCCGCTGTAGCCTATCAGGAATCCCTGTGGGATCCGGGCGCCATCTCCCCCACCGGGGTGAAGGGCCTGATGATGCTCACCAACGACACCGCTCGTCAGATGGGTATCAGCGATCGTACCGACCCGACCCAGAGCATCACCGCCGGCGCCGCCTATCTGCGTCGCGTACATGCCAAAATTCCGGACCGCATCCCCGAGCCCAGCCGCACCTGGATGGCGCTTGCCTCATACAATGTAGGTTTTGGTCACCTGGAAGATGCCCGAATCCTGACCCAACGCCAGGGCGGCAACCCGGACAATTGGCAGGATGTGAAGCAGCGTCTGCCCATGCTGGCCAAGCCGGCCTATGCCAGCCAGCTCAAATACGGTAACGCCCGGGGCGGTCAGGCAGTGGTCTATGTCCGCCACATCCGCCGCTACTACGACCTGCTGGTGTGGGCGGAAAACAGCCGCCGTCGCGATGAAACCCGCATCGCCCTGAACTAAAGCAGTTCAAAGTTGAAAGTTGAAAGTTGAAAGTTGAAAGTTGAAAGTTAAAAAGCGCGGTTAAGGTGATCATGTATTTGACGCCGTGCCCGCGCTCGACCTTTGAGCGCGGAGCCACTGACATAAACCCGGCACCACCCCGGTCTCGCGTTTCAACTTTAAACTTTAAACTTTCAACTCTTCTCTAGAACAATCCCGGCTGATCCACCTGCCTGCCCAATGGCAACGGTTCTAGCTCCGGCATCACCTCCTGCAACATCCCGTGCCACAGTTCCGCCAGCGCCAGGGCATCGCCGTTATCCGGCATGTGAATGTACATGTAAGGGGACCACCCCTGTGAAACCCATTGCGCCACTCGCGCAACCCAGGGCTGCAGAAACGCCGGATTGGCCTGCAAATCGGGATGGCCGATGAAGCGGATCACCGGGTCTGCGTCCACAGGCAGCACATGCACCGGTACCTGTGGTTTCTTGCGCTGGGCATCGGCGGTGACCTCATCCCGTGCCAGCACACTGAACAGGGGGCGACTGTCGAAGCAGACCCTCGCCGTGTTGCGCGCCCGCAGCCCCTGGTTCAGTAACCGCTCACTCTCCCCCTTGGAAAAGAACGCTAAATTACGCACCTCCACCGCGCAGTCCAACGGTTGTGGCAACCCATCCAGGAAGGACCACAGGTTATCCAGTTGCTCGGGGCCGAATGCCGCAGGCAATTGCAGCAGAAAAGGGCCCATCACTTCACGGAGCGGCGCCATGACTTCCAGAAAGGCATCCACCTGCCCTGCCACATCCTGCAGCAAGCAGTCATGGGTAATCGCCCTGGGAAACTTGAACTGGAAGCGAAAGTCATCAGGCACCTGGGCGCGCCACTGTTCACTCTGTTGCTGGCTTGGAGTGGCATAGAAGGTGGTGTTGCCCTCCACGCAATCAAACACCCGACTGTAACGGGCCAGAGCGCTGCCACCCTCTGGCAGCCGGTCATTCCAGCTGGGATGTTGCCACTGGGGGCAGCCGAGACGATAAGGGCGCATCAGCAGGCCTCCCGGGCATAAAACCCGGATTGAGCCAGCACACTGCGCATCCGTGACACCCGCGCATTGCTTAGCTGCCGATAATCCGGGTACGGGGACAGCAGCAGCATGCGCTCCCCATCCACCGCAATCTCCCCATCGCCAGCCAACGCCTCCGGCTGACCGGCAAGCGCACCAAAACGCGCCAGGTTGGCCTGTCCGGCAATCCAGTGCCAGCACTCCCCTGGCTGAAGAAAGGGCGAGAAACACAGCGCCGTATGCGCAAACAGATCATCATCACGAAACACCCGCCACGCGTCTTCAACCGGGCTTGCCACCTTGGCCAGCAGATTGATGATCTTGCGCCAGTGGTTGGAGTTGGCCGCAACAATGGCCTGGGCCGATGGCGCATGGCAAAAGTTCTCCAGCCCTTCCGGGCGGTGAGGCAGATAGAGCACAAGGCGTGCAGCTGGAGAGCCGAGGAAATCCGGTGCAGACATGGTGACGCAACGTATCGGGAAAATAGAGAGAGTCTAACGCGAAAGCCTGCGTCCGTCCGCGGCAATCCAGGACGCCCGCAGAAGCACATTACGAGGCACGAGTTGCGAAAGCCTGAACAACAGGGGCATTCCGGGTTTTGCTTTTCGAAACCCGCTTCTCGTAACTCGAAACCACCACCGAATCCATTGCGGAGTCTTCACCGCCTTCGCGTTCCAGGTGCAGCGGTTGCGTGATGCAGGCGCAGAGCGGCTCAAAAAAAGGTTCATCGCAGAATTTCGGGAAAGGGGCCTAGCCAGGGTTAGCTGAAGGCGATTTCGATCTTGATGTGGGAACGTAGCGTAGCGAAGTAACGCACGGAGTGCGGCCCGAAGGGTGAGCGAAGCGAATAACTTGCTTGCAAGCGAAGCTTTTCCCGCAATCGACCTAAACCCCTTCGCCTGCAATCAAGCTCCCACAGCGACAGTCGGGCAGCGCTTGCGGATACGGGTGCTCAACAGGCCCCGCTATGAACCAAAAAAAGGGCCTGTCGCAATGCGACAGGCCCTTTTGAAATTTGGTACAACCGAGTGGACACGAATACCACCAACAACCCATTGTTTTTATTTGACATTACAGCCCTTATGTCAAACTTATACCCCCATTTATACCCCCAGAATTGGCCGGCTGGACCGTTTATCGGCTCGCTTTGTGGGGCGCCTCATAACCGCCGGCCCAGTCGTTTCAAGGGCCGGCTCGGAGGGCACTTTGGCCGGCCCTCCCCCTCATGGTCAGTTTGTACGATGCATCGTACACTGCCTGGCCACTACGGGCCGGAGTCAGCATTTCCAAGCAAGGCGCCCTCAAACCTTAGTGTTCGGCAGCCCTGCCCACCTGGATTCCATGGTTCAACATTCTCTACGCGCGCAGTGACCTCAAGAAAACCTTCACCCAACCTTTGATTTTCTGGGGTAGCGGCACCCAGGCCGCTTTGATTAATTTTGATTCCTTTTCAAACTGGCCGGCAGATCCTCGCGCGTAATGACCCGGATAAAATCATCGGGCCATGTCAAGTTTTGACCAGTAGACGAAGCGTATACACCAGCCAAGCCACGGATCGACGTTTCAGGTTTTTTCAGGTTCCAGCCCTTCCCGATGTCAGCATTTGTCAACATTCAGGCCCAGCTGCAGGCTCGCCCCCCTCCCTCCTCCCGATTCCAGCAAACCTTATGGAAACCTTAGGGTAGGCCAGCAGCACCAACCCCAGCATTAACGCGCGTAAGGGGTGCGAACCTAGGTGCGAAGTGCGCAGTTGAGTGCGCACCCTCTACGCGCGTAGTGATGTCAGATAAATCTTCCCGCCAGCCGGCCTCGCGCGCGTATTGGTCGCAAAACACAGCGGTAACCATGTCCCTGTGGTATAGCTATCTGCCACATAACAAGGGGAAATGGACATGAGAAAGACCGAACTCATCAAAATCAGGGAATTTCAGCGCCGGGTATGGGGAGAGAACGGAACCCCGCTCACGGGCCAGACAATCAGGGATCAACTGAAGCGCGATGTGCTGCCCGGGGCTCAGATTGGGCGCCTATGGTTTGTGGACTGGACCGCCTACCAGCGCATGACCGGTAACGCTCTGGCAGATAGGGTGCTCAACTCCGGTCGGTAGCCCTCGCGCGCGTATACATGCGCGTAGCTGTCTCGAAACCCTCAGATGGTAGGCTGCAGGCGATTCAGAATTGCCAAGGTCAAAATGAGCTGTTTGCTCGGAGACACCCGCCGCATATTCGCTGACTATCAGTCGCTGGCCTGCCATGACTGGAGAGAACCTGGCCGGCGACGGGTAAAGCCATGGTCTCAGGCCACCAGCCCTCGGTCTGTAAGCCCTCGCCTATCCCGGTGTAGGATACCCACCAAAATAATCGTACGTATCAAGGAAGAGAGGGATTCATGGGCAAGGGGATTCTGTGGGCTGTCGGCATCGCAGCGATAGTGATACTCGCCGGGGTGTTCGGGGCATACGCCAAGCAATTTAGTGAGCACGCTATAGGAGGCCCAGCTGAATGGGGCATGTTCGGGGACTTCGTTGGTGGGCTGGCTAACCCTCTACTGGGCTTCCTGACCATCTTCCTACTGATAGTCTCGCTGTACTACCAAACTCAAGAGCTGGCAGCCACTCGAGAAGAGCTGGCTCAATCCAAAGAAGCGATGCAGCAAGCCAATGAACTCCACGACAACAGCCTTTTGATTCAATCCAGAAATAATCTCAGGCTTCAGCTGGAGCCAGCATTCGAAAAATGCATCTCAAACTTTCATGATGGTCTACAAAAAACCGCTTTGGTGAGGATTGACGACCGTAGCATCCATCTCAGTTACAAGAGCGTATTAAACATTCTTTCTGGCAGGACTGAATCCAACATAGAAGGCATAAACGATTATGTTCTGTCATCGCAGATAAACTGGCGAGACTCAGGCTGGTCAAGCATAGCACAAGGAATGAGGGCGCTATATTTGGAAGCAGCTGAAGCTCTAGTTGCCCTCATTGAGTACTCAGACAGTGAATTGGTACTCAGCCCGTCAATGGAGAAATTCAATCACGCCAAATTAACTATGGGGGTTGGAAGGATATATGACGAGCAAGCCCTGCAGGCAATCGACATGAGCCTCGAAGAAGCGGTAGAGAGGCGCGAAAATATGCCGTTCCCTCCATACCACAAGAAAGCCACAGTCTACTAGCGAAGGCCAATCCCGACAGATCCATCTGCCAACGGGGCCACCAGCTGCAGCACCTCCTCCACGGATCCGGATAGCCACTGGTCCAGATGTTCCGGAGCCACAAACTGTGGCATGCGATTATGGTACGGAGCGCATTCCTGATTCGGGTGGATGGTCAGGGTAACCAACCTGGTGCCCTCCTCCCCCGGGAACAGGATCCCGCCCATCAGGAGCGGGTTGCCGTCAGCCGCGGCGAAGCGGTACTTCTGCTTGCGGCTCCCGCCTTCGTCCCGCCATTCGTACCAGCCGGAGCACGGCACCACACAGCGGCGCTCAGCAAAGGCCTGCTTGAAGGTCTTCTTCTCGGCTACGGTCTCGCCCTGGGCATTGATGAGGAGCTTCTTGGCCCAGGCGGGCTGGAGACCCCAAGTGGTGTTTGTCTGGTGTCGGTCACCGCCGATGACGGCAACGGTCTGGGTAGGCCGCAGGTCGTGGTTGGTGTGCAGGTCCAGTTCAATGTTCAGCGTGTCCTTCACCCACTCCCGAACTGGGCCCTCATCGATGTCCATTCGACCGCACATTATGGCCTCACTTTACCTTCTTGCATTTATACCTCTGGCTGGCTGAAACCTTCTCTCCCTTAGGCACACCAGTAAAATCGTAGTAACTAGCATCACCATTTGGCTGAAGAACCAGAGAGTATGGCGCCCCACCATCCCCATCCGACCCAAAGTCCCAGCGCATTTGAAACCCTTGGACAGAATAAACAGCAGGATTGGTAACTCCAGCTGCAATTACATCACCATTGAAATAGCCCTTCTCATATACAAGAGCCCTTACCAACACAGGAGCTGGATAATCAATCGGATCCTTACAGTGCCACTCGTCAACCAACTCCCCTCGATCCAGTAGCTTGCCTATAGCGGCACTACAGACGCTACTTAGCCCAACACCCAGCAAAGCAACCACTGCAATCAACGGCCAATGCAATTTCATCCCACATCCCTCTACAAACTCTGAAACAGACCCTTAAAATCTTCTCAAATTGAACCTTAATGGGGAATAGCGGTCGAACTCTGGTAGGAGCACTACGTCTGCGAGGAATGAAGGGTTCGCTAGCGAAAATGTTGCTGCGCTCGACCGCGACAGGTCTATTCAGAATAGGCTAGCTGTTCTAGAGCAAAACAGCAGATACAAAAAAGCCCGCGCTAGGCGGGCTTTTTAATGTTAGGTGACAGGGCCCCAATGGAATTGGGGCCAATCGCGGCTTTGGCCAAGCTTGTCATCGCCGGTGGCCAAGCCGGCTGCACGGGACGGACCTTAGTGCAGTCTCGCATGCCCGATGCCTAAGCAGAGCGGGAACGGTGGTGATACTAAGACCAGCCCAGACCGATTTCAACACCTTAAAGGCATTAGTCCGATAGGCGGTTTTTATAGGTGATGGCCAATATGGCCAATCTTGAGCCCATGCAGAACACAAGTGTACACGGATTTCATAGTATCCCGGCTCAACCGCTGCGTGAAATACACCCTTTTCCCAGTCAAAGGGTCTCTTTTCCCCAATCGGATACGGTCAAGCCTATGAAAACCTACAGTGTAGACCATGTCCCCCTTCAGCCAGGTGGTATCTTTCTGGAATTCCCCCAGCTGTGGGAGCATGCCTTTCTGCATCTCCATATGGTAATCCCGTGGCGGGTCAGGCTCCTGTGTGCTGAGGCAGGCCACTGTGACGAGCCCGGGACGTGTGTCGTATGAAGCCAAAACGAGCACAGGCCGTCTTTTTACAATCTCAGGCTCCTTGAAGCCCTCACTGAAGTCACATTTTAGAATTTGCCCAGGTCTTGGATGGATTGTAATCGGCAAAACAAAACTCCCTTACAGCACAGGACTCAACCCTGTTCTATTCCCTTTAAAAATAAATGGCCCCGCTTTGATTAAGCAGGGCCTAGGGCTTTTGCTACGTTGCTGTCTACTTGGCTACTCACAATCAGTAGCACCCTATTTTGCTGAGTCCGGTGTGGTTTATTGAGGCCTGCCCCGGCACGGCATCAAAGCATGTAACCCAAAGGGCGCAACTTCTAGCGTTAGCTTGTGGGGATTCTCCGCAACAGTGACCGAGGGGCTCTGGTAGCCTTTTGGCAGCTAATACGCTGCACTCTCATCCTCAGCAGACACCCCCCGGACATTCAAACATATGTTCAAGATGCACCTCCTTAATGCGCAAAACGCACATTTGATTTTGCACTGATATATGCTCGCAGCTTCATAAAGCTACCGCGTTCAGAGACAATAGTCACGCCACGGATTGGGTATTCAGGGGAAGAAGTGATGGATTCTAAAAACTTGAGCAAACTGGCTATTGCTATCAGCTCAGTCTCGATACTGCTTATTTTCTATATCTTGAGCAACGCACCAGAAAAGCAACCGGACTTGGGCAAAAAGCTGGAAGCTGTAAAGCTCGAGATGCAGAAGTTGCAGTATGAATATGAGCACCTTTCTCAAGAATTAGCAGAGCTTGACGCCAGCACGAGAGATGTTCGCGTCAATTACGCTATCCAAAAATATGATGAAACCGTTGATTTCACGACCCCGAATGTTCAAGACATTGATGAAGGGTTCATGTTGGTCGATGCCGAGCAAGAGGAGCACCTCACAGGCATCAAGTTTAAAGGCAGAATCATTAATGCCCAGTCTATCGCCCATAACAGCGCGGAGTTTCGACTGACTGTGAACGGCTCATCCAGAGAATTTAGCATTAACCGGATTTCTCCGGGGAACAGCACATCATTCTCTGTATATGTCCCTGACCTCAAAGCGAGCGAGGCTCGATGGGCAAAAATCAAATACATCGGCTCGAGTGTCCATTACCGAGTACGGTAGACTGCCATAATGGAAATCTCCCCCTACCTCTGGCTCGCAGGCTTTCTCACCATGCTGATGGTGCTGATTTTTATTGCCTGGATACTGGCCCAGCTCGTCCTGTCGAAGGCCGAGCCGGGCACTGATGAGCACAAGATAGTGAAGTGGTGGGCGGATATGCTGTCCTGGCCCGTGGCCATCGTGGGCTACATCTTCATGCCGCTGATTGGCGGGATCTTCCTTGTCCTAGCTGTCAGCAAGCTAATGTGGCTCCCCCTCAGTTGGCTGTAGACGATCTGGCACCAGCCGACCCGGTACCGGCCATCCCTGTACCAATCGCCCTGGAGAAGTTCACCTCCGGCATGTAGCGCAACACAGGAGCATGAATGGCCTCCTGCCCTTCCCTCGCCATCCGGCGGTCTGCTCCTGACTTCCTCAGCCCATCCACTACATCAGCCACGAAACCACCTACCAGAGGGTGCTTGGCGGAGATCCCAAGCCTTCCGGCCATTTGAGTAATAGTGTCAGTTAGCTTGTCGATGGCAGGCCCGGAGGGCACATAGTCGCGGCTATCCCGCTGGGTGCGACGCATGAGCTTCATAAGCTGGTCCAGCTGGTTCATGCTCGATGGCCCATACAGACGCATTGCCCAGGCCCTGCCATCACCCTGATACATCTGGTCCCAGCGCTTGAGTACCTGCCCAGTATTCCTCAGGCGGCCGGCATCGTCGTAGAACAATCTCAGCAGTCCAGCCTCCTGAAGTGCTGACCACGCAGGAGAATCCACGCCTACAGCTTTATGCAGCCGCCCCAGCACCGCCATGGCGTCCTTGGTCTGCCCCATCTTCGAGGAACCCGCCATGTAATTGATGACAGCCACCGGTGACAGGTCATCGTGAATGATGTCGTTCACCACCTTCCCCGCCCGGTCGGAGATCTTCCGGCCATCTGCAAAGGTGTCATTTTTGCCGAACTTAGCCATGTGCTCACGGTTGGCGGCCCTTGCGCCCTTGAGGGATTCCATAGCGGCTTCATCGCCGGCATACATAGCCTGGTCCAGCATGTCATCCGCCCAGGTATCAAACTCCCGAAGGATGCTGGCCGCTGCCGCCCGGTCGCTACTCTTTGCGCCACGCCACTGCCCTTGCAGGTACCGGCGCATTTGCTCGTATTGCTGGATGGGCACATCACCACCCCGGAGGGTTTCCACGGCGCCCAGCATCTCCGTGGTGGCTGGGTAGTTTTCTTTCATCAGGTCACGGCCAGGCAGCTTATGGCTTCCAGACTCAAGCGCCTGATTCAAACGCCCAGGCAGGCTCTCCACACCCGCAGCCCGGAATTGCCCCTGTTGCCGGCCAGCAATGTCATAAGCCTCGTTCACCTTGGCCTTGGAGACGTCATAGGCATCGCGCAACCCTTGCCGCACTTGAGTACCGGCATCGCCTACGTTATCTAGTCCCTGCCCGGTGATTTCTTCCCGGATGGTGCGGGCACGCTCTGCCAGTGCCGTCTCGTTATCCTTCTGGATTACCCGCAACTCGTCCTGAGGCTGACCGCCATACCCGCCCCGGCTCACCTTATCCAGTTCAGCGAAGTCAGAAGGCTGACCAGTCACATGCGGTCGCAGTGGAGTAAAGCCCGGGATCTGCTCACGGAAAGCTTGGGACACGGCACTCTGAAACGCCTCTTCAGGAGTGGTCGCAGATTGCGCTTGTTGGTGCACCCGGGCCCAGAAATCGGGGGTGGCATTTTCAAACATGGCTCGATAGTCGCCGGCATTCTGCATGACTAGCTCTTTGGTGGCTGCAACTGCCTGCTCCCCACCCGTTGTCATGCGTTTGAACAACTGCCCGACCGCATGGGCACCACGCTGCAAGCCAGCCCCGGCCAACTCGCCAATCGGATTAAGCACAGTACCGGCAGCGCCTGCTACCAGAGCATTTCTGGCCATCTGTTCGCCAGGGATGTCAGCACCAACCGTATTGGCCCCTGCATCTGATGCCAGAGATTGGGTGGCAGCTCCACCACCAGCCATACCTGCACGCCCCACAGCACCCGCCTGAGCGATTTTCTGCCCTACCCATGGCACAGCCCTTGCTGCCTTACCCGCACCAGCGTAAGCGCCAATCTGGGCGGCTGTGGTAGCCGCATCGCTCATGCTCCAGCCGGCCTTGTTCAGGTATCCAATCTTTTCTGTCCCATCATTAGGATCCTTGTAAACCAGTGCCGCATTCCCAAACGGGTCCTGAGCCCACCGGTGCTCGATCCCTGCTGACTGAAGCTGCTCGGACCAAATGTTCTTCTTGGCCTCATCATCAAAGGTCAACAGGGTGCCCGCGGACACCTTGAAGTTCTCTGAAGGATGGTCGTCCCATGGGTCGCCAAACACTTGGTCTGCATCGATTTCCTCAATGCCTGGAACAGTCCGGTCATTGCCGGTAACGAAGTTCACGAACCCGCCTTTATCCGGGCTTGCCTGGATACGCTCTACAGCCTGGCGCTGGCTGTCGGTCAGCGGGAGACCATCACCAGTGGTTTGCAGCTCTGCACGGAGGCGCCGCACCTCAGCAGCCAAGGTCCGAGCGCCTTCTACATCCCCTGCTGCATCGGCTTTCACAAGTGCGTTTTCCGCTTGTTTCAATCTCTGCAGCCCCCCCTGACCGGCACCAGCGCCGTCTGCCTCAGGATAGGCTGGCCTTGCCTTGGAGAGGTCAAAACCGCCACTCTGGCCGCTGAAGTCCTGCTCTGTAGCAATGCCGGCCGCGATAGCTTTCTGCTTGATGGCTTCCTTGGACGTCCCTACCGGGACACCCTCAATCAGTCGCCCATTAGGCAGCTCCACATTCATGGTCTGATTGCCCTCCTGCGCAACCGGCCGGGCGGTGGACAGGTCGAACTTACCCGGCTGTTTCTGCTCGGCTTTCTGGATCGCTGCCTTAATCGTTTCCTGGCTAGTTCCGTCAGGGAATTCGAGGACTCCCAAAGTCGGGTGCTCTACCTCAATCATGCTGTTGCTCCTGTAGATTTGTTCTCGCGCGTAATGACTGTCAGAAAATCTTCAGGTCCGCGCATACGTGTGCGTTACTGCTCCGAAAATTCGGTCACCGGGGACCGCATCTGTGGTGCCATTTTCTGCAGTTCTTCGAAGGCTTGCTCACCAGTCACCCCCTCCGCTTTCAGCTGAAGCAGACGGGTTTTCATGTTGCCGCGGGCATGGATTTCATAGATCTGGGCATGAGCATGCGCCAGCTGGTTAACGAAGCGTTTCTCGGACTTGGTGAGGTTGCTCACAGGGCTGTCTCCGGTGAATGTTCTTGGATTCACTATCACCCCGGGGTGGTTAGGGGTCACCAGAGAAGTTATGTGTTCTTCTGCGAGTTTCTGCGGGTGTGTTCGGTAAAGAACGGGGCCTCAGACCCCGTCATCCTCACTCAGGTATTCGATGATGTCTTCCAGGCGGTAGTACCTCCTGTTGCCGTGACGCTTCCACGGGATCGGTGATAGCCCGTCAGCCGCTTTCTGGCGGAAGTATTCAGGGGTGTACATGAGAAGTTTGGCTGCCGCCTTCTCTGAAACCCGGCCGCCCAGGCAGGGAGTTTCCCCCATTTCCGCCAGTTCCTTGAGGACTGCTTCTCGGACGTCATTCACTTCGACTCTCCCTCACCGGATGCACTTCAGCATCGCCCCAACGAAAGCGGGCATGGTCCAGCGCGGTGGCGTAGGTGATGGGTGCCCCGACCATCGTTCCAATCGGTTTGCCACCCCGGTAGATCCGCCAGCACCGGTACAGCCTGGCTTCATCCATGAGCTCAGTCCGGTGCTCCTTAATCCACCGCCGCAGATCCGGTGTGAGCCTTCCAGATGGGGCAACCATCAGCCGGTCACCCACAACCTGAACCGTCAGCCCTTGGTCTGTCAGGTAGTCGATAGCAGCCATCAGAAGGCCTCCCATTCGCTTTCCTGCTCCTCAGGGGGAGTTCCAAGCGTCACACCGTCACACTCCGCGTCACCACTGGGTTTCAGCGTTTTTTTATCCGTCACACCTTCACCCTGTGTGACGCTTGGAAAATCGCCAGACCCCGCGTCTTTACTGGGTTGTGACGGTGTGACGCTTACAGAAGGGGGGCTACTGGGAAGGTATCGATTGAAGGCATCCGTGAACTGGTCGCGTCGGTAACCTTTGGCCGTCCGATAGCCAATCCGAATAGTTCCGGACTTGATGCTGTACTCACCAAGGCGCTTACCGAGCTGCCTCAAGGTCATTGGCTTGCCTTTGTTCCAGGTGTACCAAGGGGCCTCTTCATCGGCATGCAGGCCATTCAGCAGATCTGCACTGAATAGCTTGTCAGCCTTCTCGGTTTCAAAGACCACCTTGATGTCACACAGGAGCTCTACCCCAATGGAATGGGACTCCTCTTCCACACCATGGAGCGCAATAGCCGCATGTCTGGTTTTGTCCGGCCAGTCACCACCAGCAATAGTTGCTATCTGCTGTAGCGGCTCCCATGCATCCTGGGCACGGTCGTTAAGGCCATCGATGTCTGCAGGACGCGACAGGAAAACACGCTGCTCGTTATCCATGCTCCAGCGGGCCATCCGACGCCGCAGGTTATCCCATGACTCTGGGTCGCTATGTCGTAGGCGCTGAGACTTCTCCCCTGGGTTCTTCCGACGCAAGCGGAGAGGAATCGCCCGGTCCATGATGGTGTCAGCCAGCTTGCCGATACCGCACAACACCTTTGGAGCAAACACCGTAAAGCGGGTCGGCTCGTGGTCATCGCCAGCACAGCGAATCACATGGGCAGAATCCCGGTTGAATCCACAGTTGATGATGCCGCGCAGATCCTCGTTGTCTCCCATGAAACTGTCCGCCTCATCCACCAGCAGGCATGGCTGCCACTTCTCCACCGAGCGGAACAGGGCCGAGCTTGAGATGCTGGAGACCGGCAAGGGCCGGGACACCGTTCTCTGCAGGCAGGACAGCAGCACCGTTTTCCCACAACGCTTCTCAGGGGCGCTGATATGCGCGATTGGGGAGATAGCAGCACTGTCATGGCACCAGGTGAACAAAGCCCACAGAGAAGCAGCACGGAGCGTTTCACGCTCGGCCACCACGAACAGGGAAAACTGCTCTTCCAGATCCTCCAGCAACTGGGCGCCGTCGACTTGCTCCGGCCATGGATCGACCTCAGGGAAGATGTCGCCTTCCTCAGAATCACCATCGCCTTTTACCGCGGTGAGCTTGTCGAACTCAGTCATCGGCACAGTGCCGGCCCGCTTCACCTCCAGGCGAATACGCACGAATTGGGCCGGGACGTCCCTGAGGGCCTTCAAGGCTTCCAATACTGCCGGCTCAAACATGGCGCCCGGGTCATCCTTCACCATGCTCAGGGCATGCTCTACTGCCGCCTGCTGCTCGGATGTCAGCGGGCTGTGGGATTCCACATTCCCGGATGGGGTCAGGGTTTGCGCGGTCTCGCTCATAGCTTTCCCTCCAGCTCCAGCAGGTAGTGGTCGTTGTAGTCGGTCCCCTTCTCCCCTTCCGGAAAGTCAGGAACCATCCACTCGCCACCCACTGCCCTAGCTGCATCAATGGCTGCAGCCTTGCCGGGGTTTCCATCGGTGAACCGGTCGTTGTCGCCAGCAATCACCAGGTACCGGTCTGGATACCGAGCCCGCATGGCCTTGGCGACATGCGTCAGGTTCCCGGCATTCATCGCACACACCACCAAACGGCCTGTGAGCTTGTTGATGGTCGCCCCGGTGGCCCAGCCCTCGCAGATGTAGAGCGGCCCCTTCTCGCCCTCGATAGGGCTCCAGCAGCCCGATACCCGGCCCCCCGGGTAAAAGCGCTTGGAGCCATCAGGGAAGATGCGCTGCAGGTTCACCATTCGGTGGCCATCAGTCAGAGGAGCAAGCAGCACCTCACCATGCTGCCGGAGCTGCATAGGCGGCATCTGCTTGTTCTGGAGATAGGGGTGCATGGGATCGGCAGGCTTTGCCCATTCCCAGAGCTTGCGGACCTTCTCGGCCGCTTCGTCCTGGGCTTCCTGCCGCTTGCGGGCAGCCTTGGCCTGTTGCTCCCGGAAGTGCCGCTGAATCTCGGCCTGCTCCCGGGCAGTCAGTCTATTTCGGTCTACTTTAGACCACGTCTCTTTCTGGCCGGTCTTCCAGTTCCCGAAGCTGCCAGCAGGGACACCATCCAGATGCATGATGTACCAGCCTGAGCGCTTACTCCGCTTGTCACCCTCAACCCTGAACCGGTGAGGCTCCCCATCAGGGACAATGTGGTCAGGGGCGCTACCCAGCACCGCCAGTATCTCGGAACGGAAGTCAGCAACGGCATCGCTGTAGGAGTATTGGCTATCCATGTCGACGTACCCCCTGCATGGCATCCAACTCTTTACCGGCTGCATCACGCTGCTCTTCGGAAATTACGTCTTGCTCCCACAGGGCCATCAGCACCCCGCGGGCATAACCGCTTGCCCAGTTCTCGGTGGGCCGGCCTATCAGCTGCTGCAGAGTGTCCCGGGCAGAACGGAAGGCGTAGCTGGCTTGTGATACTTGGTCGAGGATGTTCATGCTGCCACCCCCTTACGGTCCGCCTGCAGCCGATACTCAGCGCCCAGGCCCACATTCTTGAGGCAATGAACCACGTCACTCACCTCACGGATGAACCAGCCCAAGGCCTGTATCTCGTCAGCATCCATGGGCAGCTCACTGGTGGCACTGGCGGCCATCAGCTTGCCGACCACTCGCATACCAAGCTCTAGGGCATCGCCTGTTTCTTCACTGGCCTGGGCGATGCGACGTAGCTGCTCAGATTGCTCACTGGTGAGGGTGAGTTTTCCACCATCAGGACTGTATATCGGTGCAATGCCATCCAGATCCTTCAGGAGCTCGCCAAATGATGGGATACGCTTATCCATGACGCTTCTCCTGCAACGGGACCCGGACCGCAACGATGGCGTCTTGCTTGAAGAATTCGCCCTGCTCCTGCAGCTTTTCGGCAATGATGGAGACAGCACAGGCCAGCCCTTCATAAGCGCCCAGATCCAGAAACGGCTGCATGCCCTCGCAGCTTTCCCGGACACCGTTTTCCTGTATCAACTCGGAGATGGTGCGAAGGGCGGTTGCTGAACCAATGAGGCTCTCGCCTTCAATTTCGGCACGTGTGGTTGGGACGTTCATGATTTGCCCCCCTTGCCTACCAGCTTGGCCTTGGCATCGTGATATGCCGGGGACATAAACCAATCCTCAGCATCGCCACAGATGTCCGGACTGCCCAAGACGTGAGTCAGCCCCAAATCAGCCAGCCAACCAATGCGCTCAGCCAGCGTGGAATACATGTAGGCATAGCCACGGGCAGCATCTTCAGGATTGCAGTTGAGATCCACCAACCCAGAATTCAGGGCATTGGCCATAGTGCCGATTTCATCGAGGATATTGCGCAGCACCTCGACCAGTTCTGCGGGGTTATTGTGCTGATTCATGCTGCACCCCCTTCCAGGCGGCGAGCCTTGGCGGAGTGGTGTCGGTACCGCTTGAGGCGGGTGGCAAGACTGGAATCTGATTTGAGGGCCGAAATGGCCATTTTGCGGTGGGCGCGTGCGCGGGTTGCGGACGCAATACGGACGTGATTCATGCTTGTAGCTCCTTGGATTGTGGAGCCACCAACATCTCTCGCCAAAAAGATGGAGGTGACTGTGCGCAGGTTGGCGAACCGGCATCCAAGGGCACCGGCAGGCCCGAAGGCCTCCCACGCACAGCCACCATAACTCTGTATAGCGGGCACAAAAAAAGCGCCTGCTACAGGGTGGGCGCTTGTGCGCCTTGGATAGTTCGAGTCGCCAAACTCGGCCGCAGATTTTGCTGCGACAGACGCACAATAACCCTGAGTCTGAATTGCTGCAAGCCCACTCATCTTACCACCCCCGCCAGCAGCTGCTTTGCCAAGGGGATGGATTTTGACTCTAGGCTGTAGATGCCTGGGCGGATTTTCTTGCCATCATCATCCAGCTTCTCCCTCCGCTCACAGGGAATATCGAGCCCCCTTTCTCGGAGAGCCCCGACCACTGCCGGGCCGTTGGAGGCCTTGGCAATCCGGTCTGCCTGCTCACGGGTCACCTCTCCGCCCAACAAAGCCTTGAGGAGTCGCTGCTGTCGAGGGCAAAGCGGCGTCAATCGCTTCTCGCTCATGCCGACACCTCACCGCTTTTCTGCAGGTACTCCCGTATATCTTCCACTCGCCAGACGGTGATACCGCCGGAGAGCTTCACGCCTGCCGGAAAGCGTCCTTCTTTGACGCCTCTCCACCAGGTAGTGCGGCTAACGGGAATGATTGGGGGAATGCCCGCACGGGGCTGTACAGGGCGTTTCCCTGCTTTGCGGTTTTGAGCTGCTTGCTCTTCAGTTATGGGAGACTGCCCCACAATCTGGGGCAATCGAAGGTAGCCGGTTTCTGGAAGGTTGGTGTGCATTGGTAGCGCCTCGTCTTTACTGGGACGCTCTAAAGGCTATGTCACACTTTTAGTAAATTCGCACACTTCGATTCCGTTTGTGTCTCCAGCGTTCTATTTGGAATTTTCCACTTTGCTTCGGATGGCTTTTATCTTTTCTCCAAGAGTCTTAGCTTTCGGCGGATTTGGTATTCCAATTGCGCTCATCTGTGCCTCAAGCTGCTGCCCAGAGGTAAATGGCTTTGGATCAAGAACGCCTGCATCAACGAGTAAAGCATCCATGGCAGCCACAAGAGCCTCAAGTGTTTTCCTTTCCTTTGGATGCAAAGCGCCATCGCTCTGAGGCGCTGCCTTATTGGTTTCATCAGCCAAATATGGGCCAACCTCTGCTTCAACCCTCTCCACGAGAACACTCGATGGGAAGCCCAGCCACTCGGTTGCAAAGTAGAGAAGCTCTGAAGTATCAAAATATGCACAGTCTTCAGCATATGGGATCGTTGTCGCAGGCATATAGGCCTCCGGAAAGTAGGAGTCCTTTAGAGATGGGGGTAGAGATAGACGCCCACTCAGATGGGGCTTTACCACCAGCTGAACCCAGTTTTTATCAAATGCAGACTTCCCAAACCAGCTTGTGATGTTTGAGTAAAGGAATAGGCCGCTTGCATACACCTTTGTGCTGCTTTGGTTCTCGAGATCCCCTATTCCATAAAGCTCAACGATGCCGTCCACATAGACATATGGCTCCACGCCTCTAACTTTCTTATTGCCATCTTCATCTTCGTAGTTCTGTGAAAGTCCATTTTGTTGAATGACTTTTGTGACGATGTCTCTTCTCAAAAAGAGCCTATCTCCATCATAGAAAACAGGCCCCTTATCAACGACTGCATCCATGTCATACCCCTATGACACCCCAATAAATCCGCCAGCCAGGCCAGTGGGGTTACTGGCCGTTCAGGAGCTACCCTAGGCTGGCGAAACTCGGTACCGGCGGCTCAAGCCTTCCGGATATTCACCACATTCTCTGATTTCGCTTCTTTCCTGAGCTGGTCCAGATAGTCAGCCCACTGCTGCATCATCTGGGCCCTGCCCTCGACATGTGCTGTCCGGTTGTAGGCCCGGCCGTTCGAATCCTTCACCTGGTGGGCCAGCTGGTGCTCAATCCAGTCCACCCGGCAGCCCAGCACCTCATCCAGAATTGTCCTAGCCATAGCTCTGAAGCCGTGAGCCGTCATGGTGTCGTTGTCATAACCCATGGTGCGGAGGGCCGTGCGGACCGTGTTCTCAGACATGCTGCGGCTGGCGCCCCGGGCACTGGGGAAGACATAGCGGCCACGGCCGGTCAGCAGATGAAGCTCCTCCAGAATGGCCATGGCCTGCCGGCTGAGGGGCACAACATGAGGCATACCCATCTTCATCTTCTCCGCAGGGATCTCCCATCGGGACTGGTCCCATTTGATTTCGGACCACTCCATACCCCGAATCTCCCCAGGGCGCTGGAACAGCAACGCTGATAGTTGAAGGGCAGCATTCACAACCGGCGTGCCCTGGAAGGCATCGATGGCCACCATCAGCTTCCCTACCTCAGCAGGGTCAGTGATAGCGGCATGATGTTTCTGGCGTCGAGGCACCATCGCGTTAGTCAGGCCAAGGGTTGGGTTTGCCTGTGCTCGCCCTGTAGCAATCGCATACTGGAAAACCAGCCCTGCCACCTGCTTGGCACGGTGAGCCATATAGTTGGAGCCACGGGCCTCAATTCTGCGCACGACCGCCAGCACCTCAGGAGCTTCAATGTCCTTGATTGGCCTGGAGCCGATATAGGGATAGAGGTTCTTTTCCAGCAGACGTTTTGTCCGGTCGGCATGGCCAGCAGACCACTTCGCATTGGTCTTCTCGAACCACTCTCGGCCAATCGCTTCAAAGCTCTCAGCCGCGGCAATGTGCCGAGTCAGTTTCTCCACCTTGCGAACTGCCCCCGGATCCACCCCCTTCTCCAGGGTGAGCCGTGCCTCATCTCGGGCACTCCGCGCATCTTTCAGGGAGACCGCGGGGAACACGCCAAGGGCCAACACCTTCTCTTTGCCGGCAAAGCGGTACTTATATCGCCAGTACTTTGAGCCGTTGGGCATCACTTGAAGGTAGAGCCCATGGCTGTCAGACAGCTTGAACTGTTTGGCTTTGGGCTTTGCCTGGCTGACGGCTGTGGATGTAAGGGGCATGAGTGCGCTCTCTCCCGGTGGGGGTATCAAGCAAGGGGTATCGGGATATACCCCCGGATATACCCCCCGTTTTGGGGGTATGCGGTGATATGAAATGAACCCGCATGAAACGCACTATAACCAAAAAAGCCCTGATTAACAGGGCTCTTGGGACGGCATGGGATGCCGTGATACTGGAATTTGGTACAACCGAGTGGATTCGAACCACCGACCCCCACCATGTCAAGGTGGTGCTCTAACCAACTGAGCTACGGTTGTATGGCTTTCAGTGCGTCGTAACGTCCTGAAGAGGGTGGCAATTCTATGCAGCTTGCCGGGTCAGGGCAACCCCCTGCCCCGGGCTTTATGACTTTTTCCGTCTGGAACCCCAGGCAGTCTCGATCTGACGGGCACGGGTGATGGATTCTTCCACCAGATCAGACTGGTGCTCGGCGAACTCGCGGATGATCTCCAGGGCCGAACGCACATCGCGACGGAAGATGGTTTCCACCAGCGCCTTGAAGAACGACAGGCATTCCTTCACCTCATCCCCTTCAAGATGCAGGGCCATGAAATACGCGCGCTGCATAGCCGGCTGCATGTTGATGAGGATGTCCTCCACAAACGGATTCCGTGCATACGGGTAGGCATGCTCCAGGAAACGAAAGCTGAGAACGAAGAAATCATCCAGATTACGGTCTTCCGCTGCGACCTGCAGACCGTGGACCAGCTCGATAAACGCATCCAGGTCTTCCTCGCGCACGACCTTGATGGCCTTGCGGATGACCAGCCCAAGCAGAATCTGCATCACCTCATAGAGGCTGCGCACATGGGACTCTGACATCTCTTTTACTACCGCACCGCGGCGCGGCAGTATATCGATCAGCTGGCGGCGCTGCAGAATCAGCAGTGCTTCGCGCACGGACCCCCGGCTGACTTCCAGCTCACCGGCAACCCGCAATTCCTGAATACGATCGCCGGCCAGCATGTCCCCACGGATGATCTGATCCGCCAGGTGCTGGGCGATCTGCTCGGAAAGGCTTTCCTTGGCTTTGAAACTCACCGAACCCCCGGGTGCTTGTTGAACAATTCTGAAATTATTGTCCGACTATAGTACAAGTGCTGTTGGGCACCAAGCCCCATTGACCGCAGACAACAAATTCCACCTTCCTGTTTGCCCGGCCTGCGGTTGGCTGGTTTTGCCAACCCGGTGGAAGATCCGCAAGCCGGTACTGGATTTCCCCCCGGGGCCACGCCACTATGACCGGATAACCGGAATGGATACCTCATGACCCCTGACCTGATTCAGCGACACCCACGCATTGACGCGCTGTTCGACCTGCACTCCGAGCGGTTTGGCAAAGATCAGACGCCCTACCGCAATCATATTTATCGGGTTCTTAATCTGGTTGCCTCACAACGGCCGCTCAGCGAAGAAGAGCTGGACCAAGTGGCTATTGCGGGGTTTTTCCATGACGCGGGTATCTGGCTGGCCGGCACCTTTGATTATCTCGACCCCTCCGCCAGACTGGCCTGCCATTATCTGGAAGAGCAGCATCTGGAAAGCTGGCAGCCCACCGTCAAGGCCATGATCCTTAACCACCACAAGGTCACCCGCTTCAGCCGGGACAACCTTAATCTGGCCGAAATGTTTCGCCGCGCAGACTGGATTGATGTGAGCCTGGGCTTGCTCCGTTTCGGACTGCCAGCCGCCCGCATTCGCCGTATCCGTGCAGCGTTTCCCAACGCCGGCTTCCACGCCCTGCTGCTCAAACTCGGTGGCCAGCAGCTACTCAGCCAGCCCTGGCGCCCCTTGCCCATGCTGCGGCGCTAGCTGCGCCTTGCCTCTTGAAAAGGAAACCACCCTTCCCTTCGAGACAAGACACAACAGCTGCACGCTTCAAGTCACGCTGAGTACGCAAGACGTTATTCAGAGGCCCCGAGCCTCCTCCTCCCTCAAGTCGCCCTTAAAAGTGACCCACAAAAGTTACTCACAATATCTGTGGATAACTCTGTGCATAGACTGTCAGGAACCGTCGCCAGCACAGGCTTTCCCTAAGATGGCATTAAAATGATGAAAAAATGGCCACAAGGTTAAAGCCATTACAAATCAATAAGTTAAGAAACAAAAGCCACAAATCAATGAGTTAGAGCAGATCGCTAGAATGGAGATGAGAAGGTGTTTACAGACTTGTGCAAAAGTGGTGCCCAGAAAGGGGGCACAACAAGACTGTAGCCCCTCAAGACCGCTCAAGAAGCGGCGCAAGAGGGGGAATCAGGAAGGAATAGGACGGGATTGCGCAGGAAAGCGCCCCCTTTCGAAACACAGGACAGGGCTTACCTGCCCAACCGGAAGCTGTAGCTCACGCCCAGCACCACCACCGGCTCAACATCCAGATCATACTGGTCCTGTTCTTCTTCGCTGTCGCAGCGGATAGCCGCCTTGTAGTCGGCGCACTCCAGCGCCTCCACCGCACCGATGGCGGCACTGACGGTCCAGCGGGAGTAGGGTTTCACCCATTGATGCCCAATTTCAAAACCGACCCCGAGACGCTCGTAATGTCGCTCGCCCCCCAGGTCACCGGCCAGCAGCCCGGTATAGAAGCCGTTTTCGTCCATCATCCCGCGCTCCATCTTGTGGCGCCAGCCCGCCACCCAGCGGAATTCATCGGTATCCAGGCCAGAGGAATCTACATAGTAGGCAGGGAGGGCGAAAAAACTGTTCTGGGTGGTCGCCCACTCCAGATTGATACCAACAAGGCCATTGAGATAACCCAGACCAATCAGGGCATCATCCGCCTGGGCGGTAAACGGCAACAGGGCCAGTAGCGAAACAAGCCAGCGACGCATGGCAAACTCCGGTTTTTTGTTTTTATGTCAGGCGTCCGGGAAGGGCGCAAACATTATTCTTCACAGCCCCCGGCGTATTACAAGCACCTTGGCGCCAGCATTTATGGCTCGGCGGCAGTTACAGCGGGATCTTGTCGATGCTGTCGGCGCTGGTATCAATGGCGCCATCCACTTTTTCCAGGGCCTCATCGGCCGCATTGCCGGCCACGGGAATAATGGACAAGGCAGCCCCCACCACCGAACCGGCCGCGCCTACCAGGCGCATCGGCGTAGTAACAATTTTGGTCAGGAAGCAGCCGCTCAATACCGCTGTCAGCAGTGCAACGGCGGTCAGACGAATCATGGCTTTCATGGGAGTCTCCTTATTATTATTGGGGCTGCCGGCCCCGGGGCCGGCAGTAAAACTTAATACTCGAACGTCATCCCCAGACGACGGCCCACTTCTTCGTAGGCTTCAACCACGCCGCCCAGCCCCTGGCGGAAGCGGTCCTTGTCCAGCTTTTCGCGGGTTTCCTTGTCCCACAGGCGGCAGCCATCCGGGCTGAATTCATCGCCCAGCAGCACTTCCCCATTAAACACGCCAAATTCCAGTTTGTAATCCACCAGCAGCATGCCGCCATCCAGGAACAGCTGCTTGAGCACATCGTTGACCTTGAAGGTCAGCGCCTTCATTTCAGCCACTTGCTCGTCCGTGGCCCAGCCAAAGCTGCGGATGTGGTAGTCGTTAACCATGGGGTCGCCCAGGTCATCGTTCTTGAGGAAGAATTCAAACGTGGGGGGCGTCAAATCCAGGCCCTCTTCCACGCCAAGGCGACGACAGATTGAGCCGGCGGAAATGTTCCGCACCACACACTCCACCGGAATCATCTCGAGTTTTTTCACCAGCGATTCGGTGGGAGACAGCATCTTTTCAAAGTGACAGGGAATACCGGCCGCCTTCAGCTTTTCCATGATGGCGGCGTTGAACTGGTTGTTCACCGCACCCTTGCGCGCCAGGGCTTCCTTCTTCTTGCCATCAAAGGCCGAGGTGTCGTCACGGAACACCATTACCAGACTGTCGGCATCATCAGTGGTGTACACAGACTTGGCTTTGCCAGCATACAACTCTTCGCGTTTTTCCATGAAAAGACCTATCACCAGAGTTATGGAAGCCTGCCGCCAGCGCCCTGAGGGGCCTGTCCGGAAACTCCCTAATGTATCTGCAGCCAGTCAAACCCTTCGGTCTGACTGGCCACACCAATGCGTTCACGACCGCAGGTGATCACCTGCTCGATGGCGTCTTGCGCCAGCAAGGTCGTATTGTTCTGCTCACTCAGGTGAGACAGTACAAGGTGTTGCAGGCGGTCCACGTTGGTTTGGCGCAACAGCGCCGCCGCCTGATCATTGCTCAGGTGCCCTAACATACCACCCACCCGGCGTTTCAACGACAACGGATAAGGGCCGCCCTCCAGCATCTGGCGGTCATGGTTGCATTCCAACACCAGTGCATCACAGTCGCTGTAGGCATCCACCACGTGGGGGGTGATCGACCCCAGGTCGGTCAGCACGCCCACGGTGCGCCCCTGCCAGGAAAAGCGGTACTGGCAGGGTTCACGGGCATCATGCGGCACCAGCACAGGCAGGATCTCCAGCGCACCTACCTGAAAAGCTCGCCCTGGACGAACCTCTTGCCAGTCCGCATTGCGGAACCCGGCTGGCTTGTCCCTGACTGCACAGGCCGTGCCAAAGGTACTGTAAACCGGGCAGCCGGTCTTACGGGCCAAAGCGCCAGCACCGCGCACATGATCACCATGTTCGTGGGTAACCAGAATGGCGCTCAGGCTATCGGCGGGCAGTCCATGCCGGGCCAGTCGGGCCAGGGTTTCCTTGACGGTAAAACCGCAATCCACCAACACCAGGGTGTCATCGGCCTGGATCAGGGTGGCATTGCCCTTGCTGCCGCTGCCCAGCGAAGCCAGACGCATCAAAGCCTATTCCAGCTCTTCATAGATACGTTCAAGGATGGCCTGTCCCGGCGCTTTCTCAACCAGCGCCGTGCCTTTCTCATTCAGTACCGCCACCTGGATCCCGTTGGTGGTATGGCTGAGCTTCAGCTGGGCCTCACGGGCACCAAGTTCATAGCGCGAGGGCACCCGAAGGTAAAACACCCCGATTTCGCGGTCCCGGTCCGACACTTTCAGGTCCGTGTCTTTCAGGGCATCGCCAATATATTCCCAGGCCCACGCATAGCGTGTGGACATCATCAGAATCGGGTAGCCATTGCCGTCACGGGCCAGAATCGCTCTGGCGGACTCTCCCGACGGTGCGGGTAAATCCTCATCATCCTCAGGCACATTGCCCAACACCACCAGTTCCGGCGGTGTGGGTGGCTCGTACTTGTCTTCATCGGGCCCTTTGCCGATCAGGCGGTCATCCTGGCGGGGCACGTCGTACAGCGCCTGCTCGCCGATGAACACTCCGCCTTCCGGCACCTGAATCGGGTCGGTGACCGCCGCATCCCGATACTCAAGACTGCTGTTGGGCAGCCAGCTACAGCCGCTGATCACCGCCAGCACCGCCAGACTACCCGGCAAACGCCCCCTCAGGATCGAAAAGCGACGCAAAGGGGTCGTTTCCACTTGCTTCATTTAGCCTCCAGAAGCCCGCACTGACGCAGGGAATCGCGCAACCGGGGCTGGGCCACTTCGGACAGCGACACCAGCGGCAGCCGGATACCCGCATCAATCAGGCCCATTTCATACAATGCCCATTTCACCGGAATCGGATTCGCTTCAATAAACAGATCACGGTGCAGGGGTTCAAGTTCCGCATTCAGTGCCCGCGCCTTGTCGGCATCACCCTCCAGCGCGGCTTCACACATGGCCGCCATCTTGGCGGGGGCCACGTTGGCCGTCACGGAAATGTCGCCATGGCCGCCGGCAAGGATGAATTCGCAAGCGGTGGCGTCGTCGCCGGAGTAGAGCATGAAATCGCCACCACAACGCTCGCGGATCTCGCGGGCCCGCTCCAGGTTGCCGGTGGCTTCCTTGATACCGATGATGTTGGGCACCTTGCTCAGTCGCTCCACGGTTTCCGGCAACATGTCGCAGGCCGTCCTTCCCGGTACATTGTAGAGGATCTGCGGGATATCCACGGCACGGGCAACCGCCAGGTAATGCTGATACAGGCCTTCCTGGGGCGGCTTGTTGTAATAAGGCGTCACCAGCAGGCAGGCATCAGCACCGTCACGCTTGGCGTCACGGGTCAGGCGAATGGCTTCTTCGGTATTGTTGGCACCGGTACCGGCGATCACCGGAATACGGCCCTTGGCGATGGCAACCACTTCGCGAATCACACTGTCGTGTTCTTCGAAACCGAGGGTTGCGGATTCACCCGTCGTGCCCACCGCCACGATGGCGTGGGTACCCTGATCCACATGCCAGTTCACCAGCGAGCGAAGATGTTCCCAGTCGACGGAACCGTCCTCTCGCATGGGGGTAACCAGCGCTACAATGCTGCCGCGAATCATGCCTGTCTCCTGTTGGCCGCAAAACCGGTGCCCACGGGTACCGGACCCTGCCGAAATGGTGAAGGGCGCTATGGTAAACTCCGACAGGGCTGGACGCCAGATGTGCCGCATAAAGGCGACATGCGGTGTCCCCGATTCCCGCCGTGCACAATCCTGCTCCCCGCACTACACTCTTGTTGCTACTCATTCCAATAATAGCCAGAACGGCCTCTTCGGAAGCCTCTGAAACGCGGATCTCAGGGAGCGTCATATGGAACAGTTGATCGTTATTTCTGCGCTGGGGTCGGACCGCCCCGGCATCGTTGAATCCCTTTCCCGCGCCGTCCTTGAGCGCCAGGGTAACATTCTGGATTCCCGCATGACGGTGCTGGGCGGCGAATTTGCGGTGTTGATGCTGGTCTCGGGCAGCGAGGGTACGCTGGCGCAGCTGGAAGCAGACCAGGCGACGCTCAGCCAGGAACTGGACCTGCTGATCACCCTCAAACGCACCCAGCGGAGGGATCAGCGCCCGGCCTCCCTGCCCTATGAGGTGGAGGTGGTCGCCATGGACAACCCTGGGATTGTTCATGAGATCGCCAATTTCTTTTCGTCCCGCAGCATCAATATTGATGACCTGCACACCGGCACCTATGCTGCCCCTCACACTGGCACCCCCATGTTCAGCCTTCACCTGGTACTGAGCATGAGCGCGGAACAATCCGTTGCCCAGCTGCGCGATGCCTTCCTGGATTTCTGTGAGGCACGCAACCTGGATGCCACCATGAGCCCGAAGCGGTAAGAACCGCTACACGCATCACGCTTCAGGCAACACGCAAGACACTAACCCAAAGACAGGGAACTGGACTAAGACATGGCACACCCCAAGATTGGTAATCTGGCACCCAACTTCAAACTGCAGGATCAGGACGGCAACACCGTTGAGCTGAAACAGTTCAAGGGCAAGCATCCGGTGGTAATCTTTTTCTACCCCAAGGCATTGACCCCGGGCTGTACCACCCAGGCCTGCGGCATCCGGGACACCAAAGCGGAGCTGGAGAAGCGTGGCGTGGTGGTGTTTGGCATCAGCCCGGACCCGGTAGCACGCCTGCCCAAGTTCATCGAAAAGCACGACCTGAACTTCAGCCTGCTGTCCGATGAAGATCATGCAGTGGCAGAAAAATATGGCTGCTGGGGCATGAAGAAGTTCATGGGCAAGGAATTCATGGGTCTGATCCGCACCAGCTTCATCGTCGGCAAGGATGGCAAGTTGGTGAAGGTCATGGACAAGTTCAAGACCAAGACCCACCACGAAGACCTGCTCGCCGAGCTGGACGCTCTGGGCATCTAGCGAGCCTCAGTGGTAGCTCACGTCTGCCGGTGTTCGAATCGCGCCGCCCGAATACGCTTGCGGTGGAACAAGAAAGGGGCGCTTGATCCGCCCCTTTTCATGCATCATTCTGCGGCTGCGTCTTCCGTGTTCCCGGAGGAATAATCGCCCTGACTGGGCCAGGCGTTAATCACCGCCTTGATCAGGGTCGCCAGCGGGATGGCAAAAAATACCCCCCACAACCCCCACATGCCACCAAACAGCAGGATGGCGGTAATGATCGCCACCGGGTGCAGATTGACCGCTTCCGAGAACAGCAGCGGCACCAGCAGATTGCCGTCAATAAACTGGATAATCCCGTACACCACCATCACCAGGGCAAAATCCCCGCCCCAACCAAACTGGACATAGGCTACAGCCGCCACGGGCAGGGTCACCACGGTGGCGCCAATATAGGGCACCACCACGGACAAGCCCACCAGCACACTGAGCAGTACCGCATAGTTGAGCCCGAACAGGATGAAGGCCACAAAAGTGGCGCTGCCGACCAGCAGAATCTCGATGGCCTTGCCGCGTACATAGTTGGCGATCTGCCCGTCCATTTCCTGCCAGACATGGGACAGCACCCGCCGCCGGTCCGGCAAAAAACGCATCAGCCAGCCCACCAGGGCGTCCTTGTCCTTGAGAAAGAAGAACACCAGCAGCGGCAGCAACACCAGAAACACCATGACTTCCACCAGGTTGGGAATGGAAGACAGTGACAGGGTCAGCACACCCTGCCCCACCACCGCCACCTCCCGCTGGATCACGGCAACGATGGAATCGATCTGCTCAATGGAAACAATCTCCGGATACCGGTTGGGCAGTTCCCGCAGCCAGGCCTCTCCATTCTTGAGCACATGGGGCAGCTGGTCACGGACCAACAGGACCGTCTGCTTCCAGACCAGCGGCAACAGCACCACCAGGGTGGCAATCAGCACCCCGAGAAACAGGGTAAACACCAGACTCACCGCCATCATGCGACGCAGGCCACGGCGCTCCAGCGCCGACACCAGCCCCTGCATCAGATAAGCGATGACCATGGCCGCCAGCACCGGGGCGAGCATCCCCCCCAGAAAGGCGATGACCAGGCCCACGGAAACCAGCACCACCAGCAGGTACACGGCTTCTTCGTCAGAGAAGTACTGATCCACCCAGTGCTTCAGAATTCGTACCATCAGCTCTCCCTTTCTCCGCGGCGAATCAGGAATCTCCAGCGCCCGGGTTGTTCATCACAGCGAACCAGTTGGTGACAGGATTGTCTCAAATAGGCAGGGATATCCTGCGCCGACGATGCATCCGTGGCGACCACTTCGAGAACCTGCCCGGCATTCAGGTGTCTGAGAGCCTGACGGGTCTTGAGAAGCGGCATGGGACATTGCAGCTCTGAAGCATCGATGTGAAGGTCAATTAACGGATCAGTCATGCACAGGGTTTCATTGTTTATCTGCCTGACGGCATTATAGTCACATGCCTGCCCATCCGATATGGAGTCCTGATTGAAGTTGCTACAACGCGTGTTTCTGCTGCTGTGCTGCCTGGCCGTGTACCCGGCCAGCGCCAATGATGACCTCCCGGTGCTGGGCGATCCCACCGCCGCACTGATGTCTGCAGATCAGGAGTACCGGCTGGGACGGGCATGGTTGCGGCAGCTGCGCGGCCAGACCTCCATCATGTCGGATCCGCTGGTGCAGGAATACGTGGAAAGTCTGGTCTACAGGCTGGCGTCTTTCAGTGACCTGAAAGAACCCGACCTGGATATCGTGGTCATCAACAGCCGGCAAATCAACGCGTTTGCCGTACCCGGTGGCGTCATCGGCCTCAATGCCGGGCTGTTCCTCAATGCTCACGGGGAAGCCGAAGTGGGCGGCGTGGTGGCACACGAAATCGCGCACGTGAGCCAGCGCCATTTTGCGCGCCGTTATCTGGACTCCAAGAAGGTCAACACCGCAGTGCTGGCTGCCATGCTGGCCAGCCTCGCGGTGGCCATTGCCGGCGACGGTGAAGCCGGTATGGCCGGCATGGCGGCCACACAGGCCGCCGCCATTCACAGCCAGCTGGCCTATTCACGACAGAACGAACGGGAAGCGGACCGGGTCGGCATGCAAACACTGGCCGCTGCCGGCATGGACCCCGACGCCATGCCTCGTTTTTTCGAACGGATGCACAACCAGCAACAGTTTTCCGGTGATCCGCCGGAGTTCCTGCTGACTCACCCGGTCACCGAAAGCCGTATCGCCGACAGCCGTGCCCGAGCACGCAATCTGCCCTCTCCACCACTGTCCATCTCTCCCCAGTATCTGCTGGTCCAGGCAAGGTTACGCGCCGCCTTCATCCAGGGCGACGACCAGGCCATCGACTACTTCGAACGCTATAGCAACGAACGCAGCGCCCTTGCCCTGCAAGCAGCCCGTTACGGTCTGGCCCTCAGCCACCTGCGCGCCAACCACTACGACCAGGCACGCTCACTGATGGAACAACTGGCCAACATCTACCCGGATGAACTCTGGTTCCGTCTGGGACTGGCCGAAATTGCGCTGGACGAAGAGCAGTACGACACCGCCATCCGCGAAGCTCAGCGGGTGCTCAAGGTTTCCCCGGATGACTATGCAGCGTCCATCCTGCTCAGCCGCGCCTATCTACGCAGCCAGCAACCGACGCGTGCCATGCCGGTGCTAAAGTCACTGCTGAACCGTCGTCCCACCGACCCCTATATCTGGGACCTTGCCGCCGATGCCTATGGCAACAGCGGCGACCGGGTACGCGCCCTCCACGCCCGGGCTGAAAGCCAGTTCCTGCGGGGTAACGACAGCAAGGCCCTGCAGCAAATGCAGTATGCCCTCAACGATGCCGAGAAAGATTTTGCCCTGTACAGCAAACTCAACGGTCGCATGAAAGAGATGCAGCGGCTGTCTGAGGAAGAGTTCTGATTGGGGACGCTGGATGCCTGACGCCTGACGGAATCATCAAAACCTGAGCAGGTCGTCACTTCGAAATGCTCAAGACTTACCTGTGGGAGCGTGCCTGCACGCGAATAATGCCTCCGTGGTTTCAACAACCTTCCACTTCAGCCATCAGTTAAGGGATACGGGTTCCCCAGCAGATACCCCCTGTTTTAACTCGGTGATCTCTGCGACCTCTGTGGTAAAACAGGCTTTGCTACTTGTGTGGGAAGTTCAGCTTGCTGAACGAATGCTGCGGTAGACCTGGGCATGCCACCAGAGCCTTCGTTCAGCAAGCTGAATCTCCCACCAGACATGGATTTGACCCAAGGCAAGTTAAGCGCTTGAATCGCGCCGCCACCGAGCGCAGCGAAGGAACGCCTGGCAAGGCAGCCCCGCAGGGGTGAGCGAAGCGAATAACCGACGCTCCTGCTGGAAGGCCTTGGTAGCAGCACCTTCCCGCTAATCCGCAATGAATCAGAAAAGAGCGGTTATTCTTCTTCCCGCACATCCAGAGCGGCGAAACTTTGTTCCGCATCGAAACCGCGGCTTTGCAGAAAGCGCAGTTGTCTGGCTTTTTCTTTCTGATCCTGCGGATAGCTACGGAAACGGCGGGCGCGAGCATCCCGGGCCAGGGCAAACCAGTCGATGCCACTATCTTCACCGGCGTCACGGATAGCCGCTTCAATCAGCTCCCGATCCACGCCTTTCAGCTGCATCTCCTGGCGGATACGCAGCGGGCCATGGCCTCGTTCGATGCGCGAACGCACAAAAAAACCGGCAAAGCGCCGGTCATCGATGAAACCCTGTTCCTCGCACCACTGGATCACCGACGCCAATGCCGGATGCTCCCCCACCTTGCTGCGCAGCTTGGTTTCCAGCTCGCGGCGGGCATGATCCCGGCGCGCCAGCAGGCTGACCGCCCGCTGACGCAACTCGGATTCGGTAAGCGGTTTATTCATCGCCCAGTTCGGCTTCCTCTTCGGCCTCAGCCGGAGCGTCGCCCGGAACAGCCAGCAGACGAGCACGGATTTCCTTCTCGATCTCCTGGGCAATGGCCGGATTCTCACGCAGGTAATCACAGGCGTTCTGTTTGCCCTGGCCAATCTTGTCACCCTTGTAGGCGTACCAGGCACCGGACTTGTCAACCAGGCCCTGCTGTACACCCAGATCCAGCACTTCACCCAGCTGGTTGATGCCCTGGCCGTAAAGAATCTGGAACTCAGCCTGACGGAACGGCGGGGAGACCTTATTCTTCACCACTTTCACACGGGTTTCATTACCGGTGACTTCGTCGCCCTGCTTCACGGCACCAATGCGTCGAATGTCCAGGCGCACGGAGGAGTAGAACTTGAGGGCATTACCCCCGGTGGTCGTTTCCGGGTTACCGAACATCACCCCGATCTTCATGCGGATCTGGTTGATGAACACCACCAGGGTGTTGGCATTCTTCACGTTACCGGTAATCTTGCGCAGCGCCTGGCTCATCAGACGGGCCTGCAGACCAACGTGGGCGTCGCCCATTTCACCTTCGATTTCCGCCTTGGGCACCAACGCCGCCACGGAATCCACAATCACCACATCCACGGCACCGGAGCGCACCAGCATGTCGGTGATTTCCAGTGCCTGCTCACCGGTATCCGGCTGGGACACGATAAGGTCATCAACGTTCACACCCAGCTTCTCGGCGTAATCCGGGTCCAGCGCGTGCTCCGCATCCACGAAGGCACAGGTGGCGCCTTTCTTCTGGGCTTCGGCGATCACGCTCAGGGTCAGGGTGGTCTTACCGGAGGATTCCGGACCGTAGATTTCCACGATACGGCCTTTCGGCAAACCGCCAATACCCAGTGCGATATCCAGCCCCAGGGAGCCGGTGGAAATGGCCGGGATCCGCTCGCGCTTCTGGTCGCCCATGCGCATCACGGAACCTTTACCAAACTGACGTTCAATCTGGGACAGTGCGGCGGACAACGCCTTGGATTTATCGCTCATTGTGACCCCTCTCCTGTGTCGGCGTGACAGTCATTGCATCGCCGGTATCTGTGTCGTCAAAACTGGCCTTTCAGTCAGCACTGACAATATGGACAGTATTATGAACAGGTATTCCTGTGCTTTGCAACCCTGTTTGTCTGATCGGGCAATTGTGACTACTGCAGGCGCGCATTCAAGCCCTCGATGGCGGCCAGAATGGTCTGCTGACGAACGGCATGGCGATCGCCGGCAAAGTGAAAGCACTGCGCCTCGGCAGGGCCCTGCTTCTGCGCCCAGGCGATCCACACCGTGCCCACCGGTTTGTCCGGGGTGCCTCCATCCGGCCCGGCCACGCCGGTCACCGCCACACTGATATGACCGCGGGAATGCTCGATGGCACCGCGGGCCATTTCCAGTGCGGTTGCTTGACTGACCGCCCCATGGCTGTCCAGTGTCTGCGCCTGTACACCCAGCAGGTCCTGCTTCGCTTCATTGGAATAGGACACCATGCCGCGCTCGAACCAGGCGGACGAGCCAGGCAGGGCCGTCATGGCCTGGGCGATACCGCCGCCGGTGCAGGACTCTGCCGTCACCACCATCAGACGCTGGCGGGTCAGTCGCAGGGCCAGGGATTCAATTGCATCGGGAATGTCTCGGGAGTTCACGCATCGCTCCAGTAACAGGTCTGGAACGCACTTTAGCATTTTCAGAGCAACGCAAAATGCTCTTCCGACAGGTAACGCTCGGGACGATAGCCCCATACGTCTTCAATTCGCTCGGGCGTGAGGGTCTGTTGCGGCGCACCATCCGCTACCAGCTCCCCTTCCGCCAGCACCAGACAGCGCATGCCATAACGCAGCACCTGATTCAGGTCGTGCAATACCGCCAGTACGGTAATGCCTCGCTGCTGGGCCAGCCGCACCGCCAGCCGCAAAATGTTGTGTTGCTGCCCCAGATCCTGGGCAGACACGGGTTCATCCAGCAGCAGCAGCGGCGTTTTTTCTGCCTGCACCAGCTGCACCAGTACTCGGGCCAGGTGCACCCGCTGTTTTTCACCACCGGACAAACCGGGAAAACTGCGCGCGGCCAGGTGCAAGCAATCCGTATCAATCATGGCGGCCCGCACCACATCGGCGCCGGCCTGGCGCGACATGGACAACGGCATCAATCCCATCTCAACCACTTCACGGACACTGAACGGGAACGTCAGGCTGCTGGCCTGGGGTAGCACTGCAACATGTCGGGCCCGCTGCAGGCTGTTCCAGTGCCGCAGTGATTGACCGTGGAAAAGCAACTCTCCACGGCAAGTCACCTCGCCACTAATGGCCTTGAGCAATGAAGACTTCCCCGCGCCATTGGGCCCCAGCAATGCCACAAACTGCCCCGCGGGCAGACGCAGATTGTCCAGTTGCAGCAAACGCCGACCACCGGCTTCAACAAGCAGATCACTAATCTCAAGCACCGGACAGACTCCATTGCTTGCGCTGCTGAAGCAGCAGGATCAGAAAGAACGGCGCACCCAGCAGGGCCGTGAGCAAGCCCACGGGTAATTCTGCCGGGCTGGCCAGGGTGCGCGCGGCCAGGTCCGAAAGCATCAACAACATTGCTCCGGTCAGCGCCGACAGCGGCAACAGGCGGCGGTGATCCGGGCCACAGGACAAGCGCACCAGGTGCGGCACCACCAGCCCCACAAAGCCGATAATGCCGCTGCACGCCACCGCGACGCCCACCCCCAGCGCTGCCAGCACAATCAACTCCAGTTTCATGCGCTCCACGGGCACCCCCAGATGGCGCGCCTCGGATTCCCCCAACAAAAAGGCATTGAGCGGCCCGGCCCGGCGCTGAAACCAGATCGCCAATACCGCAAACGCTACCAACGCCAGCAACACCTGCTGGTGATTGGCCCCATTCAGCGACCCCATTTGCCAGACACTGAGCTCTCGCAACCGGGCGTCATCGGTGAAGTAACTGAGAAAGCCGATCCCCGCGCCAGCGAACGCGGCCACCGCCACCCCCGCCAGCAGCAACATGACCACAGACGTACCCGCCGAGGAACGTGCCAGCGAATACACCAGCAAGGTGGTCAGCAGCCCGGTGACAAACGCCGCAGACGGTACCGCCCAGACCAGCCATGCGACCGGTAACAACACGATCGCCAACACTGCGCCCACCGCCGCCCCGGAGGACACCCCGATAATCCCCGGGTCGGCCAGCGGATTACGGAACAGACCCTGCATCACCGCACCGCATTGGGCCAGAATGGCGCCGACCAGCATGGCCAGCAACAAGCGCGGCAAGCGAAGCTCCAGCACAATGACTTTTTCGTGGCGGAGTAACCCGGAGCGATCACTACTGAACAGCGCATCCCAAATAGCGGTCAAGCTGCCGGAGGCAGGCATGGACACCGCCCCCTGGGTCAGGGACAACACCACTCCAACCATCAGCAGGGCGCACAGCAACACCGCCGCAGGGGCCGCCGGCAATCGATTCATCATGACAAAGCCCTAGTAGCCAGACGGCCTGGAAGACTGCACTGCGTTAGCGACGCGCTCCGCCTCATCCAGCGCCGCCAGGCTCAAGCCCGCCACCAGGGTGGCACCATCCACCGTGTAGATTTGCCCCGCCTTACCGGCTGGGGTATGCGACAACAGGGGCTGCTTCTCCAATAGCGCCGCCGCTGGATCAGTGCTCATCTCACCAGCCACCAAAATCACATCCGGCTCCATGGCCAGCAGGGACTCCGTGGAGACCGAACGATAGTTCTCAAAATCCGCCACGTTATCCGCTCCCAGTAGCTCAATCATCGCCTGCCCGGCATTACTGCCCGCGCCCGCGAGACGAAACCCACCCCGCGCACCGAGAATGAACGCGACCTTATTGCCCTTCAGGGAATGGGCCTGCAGCGCAGCGGTCCGGGCAGCAAAACGGTCCAGCAGACCCTGAGCCTGCGCCTCTCGACCCAGCGCCTCTGCCATCGCCTGCAGATTGCTTTTCAGCGCAGGCAAGGAATAGGCCGCCGGCAAGCGAATCAGCTCAACCCCGGCGTCTTCCAGCACATTCAAGGTGGTGTCGGGGCCCATGTGATCGGTACCCACCAGATGAGTCGGTGAAAGGCTCAACAAGCCCTCGGCAGACAGGTTGCGGTGGTAGCCAATGCGCGGCAACTCAGCCAGCTCGCCAGACGCCGGGCTGGTCACGTCCACCGCCACTAGGGAATCCTCCAGCCCCAGCGCGACAATCATGTTGGTGGCACCTGCATCCGCACTGATCAGTCGTTTGGGCTCAGCCGCCTGCACCTGCACAGCCAGGACCACACTGATCGACAAGCCTGCGATCATTTCAAGAATTCGCACCACAACTCCCCTTTCTCAGGTTGCATTTCCGAGCACAACCGCCCTGAGGAGACGTACCCGTCCCCCGTAATGTGGCGCAAATACTGGCAGTCTGAGCCATAAACGTCAATGAGAATGATTACTGCTTACATATCATATTCAAATGCCTATGCTTGCGCCCCAATTCTGATTACTGCCCAGCCAGCCCCTCGCACGCCAGGCAAATTCGCTCTCTTTTTTGGCTTGTGAGGAAACCCACATGTTTTTGCGCAAACGTGCCCTGTCCCTGGCAATCGCCCTGTCAGCCAGCCCGGCTCTGGCTGACACCTCTGCAGAAGAACCGATAGTGCTGGCCGAACTGGCCCCGATCACTGTCACCGCAACCCGTGACAACAAAACGGAAAAAGAGGCCACCCGCTCCGTGGCCACCGTCAGCGCGGAAAGCATCGAGAGCCGTCAGGCCAGCTCCGCGCCGGAGCTGGTCAAGGACATCCCCAATGTCACCACCGTGGGTGGCCCCCGTTCTGAAAATCAACATATCAATATCCGTGGCCTGGAAGGCGCCCGGGTACTGCAACTGGTGGACGGTGCACGACAGGTCTTTGAATCCGGCCACCGCCCCAGTTACTTCATCGAGCCCGAGCTGATTCGCTCTGCAGAGGTAATTCGTGGCCCGGCCAGCAACCTGTGGGGCTCTGGCGCGGTCGGCGGTGTCGCCTCATTCAACACCGTGGATCCCACCGACCTGATCCAGCCCGATGCCAGCGTCGGCGGTTTCCTGAAAGGCACCTACAACGACAACAACAATGACAAACGCGGCAGCGCCGCCGTGGCAGGCACCACCAGGCATCTGGATTGGCTGTTCAGTGGTTACAACCGCGAGAGTGACGACATGGAAGTGTCCCACGATCAGGAACTGGCCAATTCAGCCAGCCGCGAAGAGGGTGGAATGGGCAAGTTGGTCTGGCATCTGGCCGATAACCAGAACATTGCCTTTACCGCGCGGCAAGCGGACTTCTCCGGCGGCGTGCCTTCCAACGGCAGCGCCCCCGCCAATGGCACAAGCAACTTCCTGATCCAGCGCGACCAGACCACCCGCAATGCGGCCATCGACTACCGCCACCTGGGCAACGGTGACGGCACCAACAGCCAGGCCATGTTCTACTGGAATGGCGTGGAGATGGATGAAACCCGCGAAAGTGATGGCCGCCCGGACAGCACCCAGCTGGACCTGTACGGCATCAACCTGAACCACACCGCCATGCTCGGCAAACTGGAGTTGCTGATGGGGGTGGACGGCTATCAGGAACAATTCAGTGCAGAGCGGGGCGGCAGCAACCGGCCCACCCCGCCGGACGCCACCACCGATGTCTGGGGCGTCTTTGCCCAGGGTACCTATCCACTCACCGGCTCGCTGGATCTGGAGCTCGGCGTGCGCTATGACGACTTCGCCACCGAGGCCGACAACCTCAACGAAGACCGCAGTGACAGCGCCGTCTCCCCTTCTGCGGCGCTGAGCTGGCAAGCGGCCGAGTGGGCCCGTGTCACCCTTCGTCACGACCAGGCCTTCCGGGCCCCGAGCGCCGAAGAGTTGTACAGCACCGGTACCCATTTCTGCATGGGCCCGGGGTTCTGCAACACCTTCGTTTCCAACCCGGATCTGGATCCGGAACAGGCCGCCAACAACGAATTGCTGGTGCGCATGGACTGGAGCGAGCTGGCCGGGGGCGACAACCTCACCGTCAAGGCGGCCATCTTCCAGAACAAGGTGGACAACTTCATTGAACAAATCGTGACCCCGCCCGTGTTCTTCCCCCCACCGGCCATGGACCCGGGCAACACCTACTGGGTCAACGTGGACAAGGCCACCCTGGAAGGCTTCGAGCTGGAAGCAGAATACCGTCTTGAGGCGCTCGGTGTTCGACTCGGCTATGGCCAGACCCGCGGTGAAGACGAAGATACCGGTGAAGACCTGACCAATATCCCGGCAGACACCCTGAACGCCGACCTGTTCTACGGCTTTTGGGATAACCAGTTCACCGCCGGTGTTCGCATGATCCACGCCCGTGAACAGGACCTAACCGATTACGCCACCAACACCGGCAACACCACCTACGACGGCTACACCGTCACCGACTTGTATGCCAGCTGGACCCCGAAAGCCTGGCCGGCCATCCGTGCCGATGTGACCGTTAACAACATCACCGACCGCAGCTACCGGGTGGCCTGGTCCGAACTGGACAACCCCGGCCGCGCGATCATTTCCTCATTGCGCTATCAATTCTGATAGCGCCTGGAGACGCTCAAGACCCAGCCACAACCTTCGTTGCCAGGCAGTGACGCCAAAGCCTTGATGCAGCTGCTCGCCACCTGGGACAACACCACCACCATCGTGCTGCACGGCAGCTGTGTGTTCGAATTCAAGGGCCCCTTCCCCGCCGGCAAGGAAGGGGAAGGGTATTTCAATCTGGATGGTCCGGTTCCCGGCTTCCACGGCCATATCCGCCTGGAGGCCATCGGCCATATCTATTTGCAGAGCCGCCAGCACCGTGGCCGTGACAGCCATGCGTTCTGCTTTCAGGACAAGCAGGGCGACAACATTTTCAAAGTGTTTCTCGGCCGCGACGGCAATGGCCAACTGCTGGAGAAGCAACTGAAAACCTACCTGAGCATTCGTGACACCCTCAGCCTGCCCAACACCGGAGCCGACCAATGAGCAGTGAACGTTTTACCCGCAAGATCAACCAGGAAGTGGTCGACTTCATCCACAGCCGGCGCAGCTTGCAACTGGCCAGCATCCGCGACGACGGCGCGCCCTTTGCGTCCTATGCGCCCTTCGCCATCGGCGACGAGTGCCTCTATGTGTTGATCAGCGAAATTGCCGTGCATGCGCGCAATCTGCAAGCCAACCCGCAGGCCTCTGTGCTGATCGTGGAAGATGAAGACAGCGCAGAAGAACTGTTTGCCCGCAAGCGGGTGAACTATTTGATGGATGCCGAAAAGCTGCAGGAGGACAGCCCGGAATGGAAGACCGGTGTAGAGACGCTTCACCAGCGTCTGGGCGAGCGCATTCTCAACCTGAGCACCCTGGGGGATTTCAAGCTGTTCCGCCTGATCCCGCGGGAAGGTCGCTACGTAAAAGGGTTTGCCCGCGCCTATCAACTGGAAGGCAAGACCCTGGCCGGTGAAGCGGTCAACCACATGCGCGATGGTCACCGCAAACGCCAGGCATAAGCCGAACACCGGGCCAGACGACCGGCGTCTGGCCCGGAGTTGCCGATCTACTTCCCTTCCAGCTCCACCAGCGACTCTTCCAGATAATCCAGCATGCGCTGAATCCGGGGCAGGGTTTCCCGGCAAGCGATGATGCCGAACTCAAGGCTGTCACAGTAGCTGAACACAGTGATGTTGAGCGCATAACCGTGCATCACCAGCGACACCGGATACGAGGCCAGCATCTTGGCATCGCCCATGTACAAGGGCTCCTTCGGCCCCGGCACATTGGAAATCACCAGGTTGAACAGCGGGTTCATACGCCCGGAAATGCCGGTCATCTGGCCCACCGATAACGGCAGGTTGGAGATCATGGTGAAAATATCGATCTCCGCTTTTTCCATGGACTTCAAGCGCCCCTTCACCCCATTCATGGAATCCTTGATGGCCTCCAGTCGCTCTGTGGGTTCATGCAGATGGGTACCCAGGCTGACCTGTACCGTAGTGATGGCATTGCCTCCTTCACCGGCTTCTTCCATGGAACGCAGCGCCACCGGCACCTGGGCCACCAGAGGATCGTGGGGCAGCTTGTCCAGCGACAACAGATAGCGACGCATGGCGCCGCCGCACATGGCCAGAAAGATATCGTTTACGGTGCCATCGTGCTGCTCTGCCACCTTCTTGATACGATCCAGTGACCAGGACTGGGCAGCAAAACGGCGGGCACCGGTCACCCGATGGTTAAACACCGTTTTCGGCGCCTGATAGATGGTCTTGATGTTGCTTTCCTTGGGCTGACGCATCAGGTCCACAAACTGGCTGGTGCCACGCTGCACATTGCGCAGCGACTTGATCAGTCCCACCGGCGCGGGCTTTTTCTTCTTGCGCTTGCGGGGAAGGCGGGTGTTCCACTCGGAAGACCAGGGGGGAGGCAGGGAATCCCCCGGGTTGGTGGACATGCGCGATTGCAACAGATTCATACCACCGGCACCGTCCATCATGGCGTGGTGCATCTTGTTGTAGACGGCGAAGCGGTTTCCTTCCAGCCCCTCAATGAGATAGCACTCCCACAACGGGCGACGGGGATCGAGGCGCTGGGCATGCAGGCGCGATACCAGTGCCAGCAACTCGCGCACCCGGCCCGGACGGGGCAGTGCCGAATGGCGCACGTGGTAGTCGATATCAAAGTTCTCATCGGTGATCCAGGAGGCATCCACCCTGCCCGGCACCCGCGAGTGCAGTTTCTGGTTGAACGGACGACAAATGCCTTCCACATCCACCATGCGACGGTAGATCTGCTCAAGATAATCATCCGGAGCGCCCTCCGGCAGGCCATAGAGTTGCAGCATGCCGATATGCATGGGGGTTTCCCGGGTTTCCATCATCAGAAAGCCGGCATCAAAAATGGAAAGCTTCTTGCCCACGGTGCGTTCTCCTGAACGGTAGCGCCTGAAAGCCTCGTAACCTACGCCGGGCCATGAATGTGCACCATGACAGAACGCGGTTCGGCATGAGCCATCTGGACAACGTTTACCGTTCTGTTACGCTCATCCCATGACTGACGCCTTTGCTCCCGTCCCGGTGAGCCCGTCCCCCTTGTTCCAGACAATCACCCCTGAAAACGGCGTGGTTGCGAGCACTCCTGCCTTTCTCTCCTGACGCCGAACGGCCGTGCCTGCGCCGGACGTTCGGCGCCCCCGGCACGACTACCCCCGATACTTCAGGAGAACAAAATGGCCAATTTACCGCCCATTACGGTCACCACCCTGGACCGTGAGCGACTCTATGCCCTGCTGGATCGCCAGCAGGAAGACAGCGATGAAATCGAGCACCTCTACCGCGAACTGGAACGCGCCCATATTGTGGCCCCGGACCAGTTGCCCGAGGGGACGGTCTGCCTGGGCAGCCGGGTGCGCTTTCGTGAAGCCGGCAGCGAAAAGGCACACTTGCGCGTGCTGGTGCTGCCCCGCGAAACCGGCAACTTCCCGGACGCCATCTCTATCCTCAGCCCGGCCGGGGCCGCCCTGCTCGGGCTGAGCGTGGGCGCCACCATCCACTGGCCCTGCCGTAACCGTACTTTGCAGCTGCAGTTACTGGAGGTCCTGCCGGCTCAGTCACATTAGCGCCCAGGCTGCCTGCCGGACGGCCCCGGCAAGCAGCCGCCAGAACCAGCTGCTACACTTTCAACACGATCGCTGACAGGGAGAAAAGCATGACCCGTTATCGCACCGAAAAAGACAGCATGGGCGAGCTCAAGGTCCCCAGCTCCGCGCTCTATGGTGCCCAGACGCAACGCGCCATCGACAATTTCCCGGTGAGTGGTCAGCCCCTCCCCCACGCCTTTATCCGTGCCCTGCTGCTGGCCAAGCGGGCCGCCGCCACCGCCAACAGCAAATTGGGACAGATCCCGGCAGAGATGGGCGAGGCCATCTGCCAGAGCGTAGATGCCTTGTTGGAAGAGGATTTCATGACGCACTTCCCGGTGGACATCTTCCAGACCGGTTCCGGGACCAGCTCCAACATGAATGCCAACGAGGTGCTTGCTACCCTGGCCAGCCGTCATTACGGCCAGCCGGTGAGTCCCAACGACCACATCAATTGCGGCCAGAGCAGTAACGATGTAATCCCCACCACCATCCACATCAGCGCCTCCCTCGCCCTGGCCGAGGCATTGCTGCCTGCCCTGCAACACCTGGAATCAGTGATTCGCCGCAAGGCCACTGAGGTGGCCGCCTATGTGAAAACCGGCCGCACCCACCTGATGGATGCCATGCCAGTGCGCATGAGCCAGAGCCTGGATGCCTGGGCGGACCAGATTGCCCGCAACATCACCCACTTGAAACAACTGCAGCCCTCGATCCAGAGTCTGGCCCAGGGCGGAACGGCCGTAGGTACCGGTATCAATGCCCATCCCGATTTCGCTGCCGCTTTCACCCTGGCCCTCAGTACCCACACCGGCATGACGTTCACCCCGGCGGAGAATTTCTTTACCCACATCGGCTCCCAGGACATCGCCGTGGCACTCTCCGGGCAGCTGAAAACCACCGCAGTGACGATCATGAAAATCGCCAATGACCTGCGCTGGATGAACTCCGGCCCATTGGCCGGGCTCGGTGAAATAGAACTGGAAGCACTGCAACCGGGCTCCTCCATCATGCCCGGCAAGGTTAACCCGGTGATCCCGGAAGCCGCCGCCATGGTCGCCGCCCAGGTGATCGGCAACGACACCACCCTCACCGTGGCCGGCCAATCGGGAAACTTTGAACTGAACGTGATGCTGCCACTGGTGGCGAAGAATCTTCTGGAAAGCCTCACCTTGCTGAGCAACGTGAGCCGCCTGCTGGCGGACAAGGCCATCGCCACTTTCACGGTAAGGGAAGACAAGCTCAATGAGGCACTGGCCCGCAACCCGATTCTGGTCACCGCCCTAAACCCCATCATTGGTTACCTGAAGGCCGCCGAGATTGCCAAACTGGCCTACCAGGAAAACCGCCCCATCATCGAGGTGGCGGAACAGCATACCGACCTGAGCAAAGCGGAGCTGGAACGGTTACTGGACCCGGCATCGCTGACGGACGGCGGCCCGTAGCAACATCCACCCACTACATTCAGCACAGAGCCAGAGAGGCTCTGCGCCTGGATGTTGTTTGTGATGCAACGCCCTGATTGCCCCTGCAACCGTGCCCATCCCCCTGACAAGAGGGAGGCGCTCGCGTTTACCGCAAGCCTGTCGAGCACGTTTGCTGTTGGCCATTACTCCAGTTCGCTGAGCGATTCCTCGAAATAATCAAGAAAACGCTGGATGTGCGGCAGGGTATCCCGGCAACCGATCACCCCGAACTCCAGGCTGTCCTTGTAGCTGACCACGGTAATGTTCAAGGCATAGCCGTGCAGTACCAGGGACACCGGATACGTGGCCTGCATCTCGGCACCGTTCAGATACAACGTTTGCTTCGGCCCTGGCACATTGGAAATCACCAGGTTGAACATGGGATTGATCCGCCCGGAGATCCCGGTGATCTGCCCGAGGGAAAGAGGGACATTAGTGAGCAGGGTATAGACATCAATCTCTGCCTTCTGCATGTCACCAAGGCGGGACTTCACCGACTTCATGGAATCCTGAATCGCTGCCACCCGGGCTTCGGGAATATCCAGGTGTGTACCAAGACTGACCTGTACGGTAGTGATGGCATTGCCCCCCTCCTCCGCCTGATCGGCACTGCGCAGGGCCACCGGCACCTGAGCTACCAGTGCTTCCTCCGGCAAGCTGTCCTGACTGAGCAGGTAACGACGCAATGCGCCGCCGCACATGGCCAGAAAGATATCATTCACCGTGCCATTGTGTTTCTTTGCCGCCGCTTTGATCCGCGGCAGAGACCAGGACTGTGCCGCAAACCGGCGAGCCCCGGTGACGCGACGGTTGAGCTGGGTCTTCGGCGCCCGGTAGATGGTCTTCACATTCCCCTCTTTGGGCTGGCGCAGCAGATCCACCAGCTGACCGGTTCCCCTGGAGACGTTACTCAGCCCCTGACGCACGGAAGCCTTCACCTTCTCACTCGGAGAGCGCTTCGGCTTGTTGGCATCCCAGGCACCGGACCAGGGCGCGGGCATGGCATCGTCGGCACTTTTCGCCATGCGTGACTGCATCAGGTGCATCCCTGCCATGCCATCCACCATGGAATGATGCATCTTGGTGTAGAGCGCAAACCGGTTACCTTCGATACCTTCAATCAGATAGCACTCCCACAGCGGACGGCTGGGATCGAGTCGCTGGGCATGGAGGCGGGAGACCAGCGCCAGCAATTCGCGCACCCGTCCCGGGCGCGGCAGTGCCGAATGGCGCACGTGATAATCGATATCGAAGTTTTCGTCTTCCACCCACGCCGCGTCCATACGCAATGGCAAGTGAGCCTGGATTTTCTGGTTGAACGGACGGCAGATCCCGTCCACGTCAATCAGATAGCGATACATGTTTTCCATGTAATCTGCCGGTGCATCCTCGGGCATCGTGAACAGGGCAAGCCCACCCACGTGCATGGGGGTTTCCCGGGTTTCCATCATCAGCCAGCCAGAATCCATGATGGACAATTTGCGCGCCATAAGATGCTCCAGAGCGTTGTTGCTTATTGTTGTGGTTCCACAATGCCATCCCCATGCGGGAATACCAAACATCCCATTATCCAGACCCTGTCCCGGGACTCATTGGCTGATTCGTTGTTTTTGGTTATCGACGGATACACCCCATGGTCCTGGTGTCCTCTGCGGTACATCTGTTTTTAGCGCCTGCCCAATCTCGCCGCCAGCGAAGCGCCTACGGGGGAGGGAGACGTGAATCGGGCTTTTCCCGCAAAACCGCGATAAAACAAACAAAAGGGCCAGAGAGAAACAAACTGTCCAGTTGAAAAGGTGCCGAACGGAGATTCAAGGCGGGGACTGCCCATTGCAGGCATAATTGCCACAGCCCCCTCCCAGGGAGACTGTGGCGGTCGGGACACGGCAGCCTCAATCAGTGCAGCAACCGGGCTGTCGTACGGACAGGCTTACTTGTCGGTCTGGGCTGACAACAGCACATCACCATATTTTTCACGGAGCTGGTTTTTCATCACCTTGCCGGTGGCACCCAGCGGCAGGTCATCCACAAAGATGACCGTGTCTGGCACCTGCCAGCTGGCCACCTTGCCCTTGTAGAAGGCCAGCAATTCGTCGCCGGTCACGTCCGCTTCCCCGTTCTTCACCGCGATGAGAATCGGGCGTTCATCCCACTTCGGATGGCGGGCCGCAATCGCCGCCGCATTGGCGATACCCGGATGGGCAATGGCAATGTTTTCCAGCTCTACGGTGGAAATCCACTCGCCCCCGGACTTGATGATGTCCTTGGAGCGGTCACGGATGATCATGTAGCCATCCTCATCCACGGTGGCCACGTCGCCGGTATCAAACCAGCCATCCGCGGTCAGGGCGGACTCCCCCTTGCCGAAATAGCTTTCCACAATCCAGTGGCCGCGGATCTGCAGGTCACCCTGGGTTTTGCCATCGTGGGGAAGAGGATGCCCCGCCTCGTCAACGATGCGCAGCGCCACACCATAGGGCGGACGACCCTGGCCCTGACGCAACAGCGCCTGCTCTTCATCACTGAGGCGATCATGCTTCTGCAGCAGCTGATTCATGGTGCCCAACGGCGAGGTTTCGGTCATGCCCCAGGCATGAATCAGTTCCACACCATACTTGTCGCGGAACTGGTTGATCATGGACGGCGGCAAGGCGGAGCCGCCCACAACCGTACGCTTCAGGCTCTCCGGCTTCTTGCCGGAACGGGCCATGGCTTCCAGCAGCCCCATCCAGATGGTGGGCACCCCCAGCGCCAGTGTCACCGACTGATCGTTGAGCAGGTTGACCAGGCTGTCACCGTCCAGATGCGGCCCCGGCAACACCAGCTTGGCACCCACGGCAGCCGTGACGTAAGGCACACCCCAGGCATTCACATGGAACATGGGAACCACCGGCAACACCGTATCGCGGGCGGAAATGGCCAGTCCATCGGGCTGATTGCCGCCCAGGGAATGCAGCACGGTGGAACGGTGGGTGTATTGCACCCCTTTGGGGTTCCCGGTGGTGCCCGAGGTGTAACACAGGGCCGCCGGGCTGGTTTCATCGATCTGCGGCCAATGGGCCACCGGCTCCACTTCACTCAGCAACTCATCGTAGAACTTCAGACCGTCCAGCTGCGCCGCAGCCTCCTCATCGCGCGCGCCCATCAGGACAAAATGCTTCACGCTCTTCAGCTTGGGCTTCAGCGCAGCCACCGCCGGCAGGAAGGTGCTGTCGAAGAACAGCACCTGATCATCCGCATCCTCCACAATGTAGATCAGCTGTTCCGGGTGGAGACGAGGGTTGATGGTATGGGTAATACGACCGCTGGAAGCCACCCCGTAATAGATTTCCAGGTGACGGCGGTTGTTCCAGGCGATGGTGCCACAGCGGCTGCCGGGCGCGACGCCCAGCTTGTCCAGCACCGCAGCCAGTCGGCGGGCATTTTCCGACACCTTTCCCCAGGTCAGGGTTTCCACCTCACCACTGGTTTCCACCGACACCACGTCCGTGCCTGCGTGGTAGTTCTTGGCGTGGTCCAGCAACGAGCCAACCGTCAGTGACTCATACATCATGGTGCCATTCATGCTCTCTCTCCTAAGTACAAAATCAGTCTTTCTTCGTTATGCAATGCTTGTTGAGCAGCGGTCAGCTCTTGGGCTGATCCGCCTTGATCATATCAACGGCCTTTTCCGCGATCATGATGGTGGGGGCATTGGTGTTGCCGCTCACCAGTGTAGGCATCACCGAAGCATCCACCACCCGTAGCCCTTCCAGGCCACGGACTTTCAACTGCGGATCCACCACCGCCATGTCATCCAGTCCCATTTTGCAGGACCCTACCGGATGATAGACGGTATCAGATCGGGCACGCAGGTGATCTTTCCACTCTTCATCCGTGAAATCCAAACGCGCGCCAAACATGGGCTCTTCCCGGTATTTGGCCAAAGGCTCACCTTCCAGAATACCCTGAGTGATCTTCGCGCCCTTGAGCAGCGTCTCCATGTCGCGCTCATCACTGAGGAACCCGGGATCAATGCCCGGCGCCGCCAACGGATCACCGCTCTTCAGGAACACCCTGCCACGGGAGTGGGGTCGCAACACACAGACATGACAACTGAAACCATGGCCCAGGGTCAGTTTCCTGGCATGGTCGTCCACCACGGAAATGACAAAGTGCAGCTGCAGATCCGGCCGACTCACATCACTCTCCGACTTGACGAACGCCGCCCCTTCAGCAAAAGGCGTAGCAATCATGCCTGTGCCGTCTTTGCGCCACTGCAGAATATGCTTGAACAGATTGACGCTTGCCGTGACCCCGATACCGAAGTTATCGGTATCTTTTGAGCGGTAAGACAAAATGAAATCGATATGATCCTGAAGGTTATGCCCCACCCCCGGCAGTTCATGAACCATCTCGATGCCATGGGGGGTAATGTCCTCCGGGCGTCCCACGCCGGAAAGCTGCAACAGCTGGGGGCTGCCGAAAGCACCGCCAGCCAACAGCACCTCACGACGTGCTACTGCTACCGCATCATGGCCTTTCTGGTGATACGCCACGCCGGTGGCACGCTTGCCCTCGAACACGACCCTGGTGGCACGGGCGCCGGTGATCACCGTCAGGTTGCTGCGATCCATCACCGGGTGCAGAAACCCCGCTGCCGTGGAGCAGCGCTCGCCATTTTTCGGCTCACCATGGAACTGGGTGACCTGATAGATACCGGCCCCTTCATTGTCTCCAGTATTGAAATCCTCAATCACCGGATACCCCGCCTGCCGGGCCGATTCCACAAAGGCATGGGTCACCGGGCGAGGCGACTTCTGATTGCTCACATGGAGCGGGCCGTCGTCGCCATGAAACGCATCACGGCCATTTTCATTGTTTTCGGACTTGATGAAATACGGCAATACCTCATCCCAGGACCAGCCAGCACAACCCTGCTCCGCCCACAGGTCATAGTCTTCCTTCTGGCCGCGCACATAGAGCATGGCATTAATGGCACTGGAGCCGCCCAATGCCTTGCCGCGGGGCTGGTAGCCCTGACGACCATTCAAACCGGACTGGGGTTCGGTTTCGAAGGCCCAGTTACTGACCAGCCCGTTAGGCAGCATGGCCACCACCCCGGCGGGCGCCCGGATCATGATGTGGTCCCCCTTTCCGCCTGCTTCCAGCAGACATACGGAAACCGAAGGATCCTCACTCAGCCGGGCCGCCAACACCGCCCCGGCAGACCCGCCACCAACGATGACATAATCAAATTCCATGCTGCTCTCCCTGTTGTTCTTTTCAGTCGTATGCGGCCCCTGGCGCAGGTCTTCGCCGGCCAGCCCCCAATCAATACTGAAGCTGGGCATTTGTCGAGTTTCTTTGTACTCCCCCCAGGGTTGAAATTTGTAACTTTGCGGGCTGGTAGGCAACCGCATACAACAGCTAGAAGATATTCACTCGGGTCATGTAATCCACCTTCCTGGCACTGGCCCGCTCCAGCGGCCCTTCGGTGCCCGGTGCCGTGGTCCGCCGACCCTGTTTTTCCGCCATTTCGCTGGACGGGCATTCCATGGCGAGGCCACACAAATCTTTGTCATTCAAATAACGCACCGCTTCAAGGAAGCTGTATTTCTTTTCTTTGTAGATAATACGCAAGTCTTCAATCTTGCCGGTTTGATTAGGCAGGATCACAAAGCGCCCTTTCTCCAAAATATCGAAGATGAATTCCCGGTAGGGCGCCACCCCTGGGGTGATGGTGAACAGCTTGTCGTTGTATTGCTTGTCGTACTTATCCTTGGAATAGGCATTCACGTAATCCCCATAGACCCGGATGGAGATAATGCCCTGGTCACCGTAATAAGGATTACGGATCATCAAGCCCTCTTTGACCTTGAATATCTGATCATAGGCCTCCGCCTGGACGGCCAGAACGAGCAGCATTGCTGCGACTGACCGGATTAAAATAGTCATCTTGCGCTCCCTTATGCTCACGGTGATCCCCCGCCGGGACAGGGTAACAAAACGGTGGCCATAAGGTGGTATTTCGAAGAGCAGGGATGCACGGGCCAGTACGGTTACCCCGACATTGCCCAGGGCCTGTGTGGTTAGCCGTAAAGCCGGAACAGAAGCACCCACCAAAACGATCATTGTAATAATAACCATTCCCATTTAGACTTGACCGCTCATTATTTGGGCAACGACGCTGGGGGCGCGATCATGTCCGGGGCAACCACAGGGGATTCCCTGTCCGTAGAAACGCTATATAGCGAATACCATGGCTGGTTGCATCAGGTGCTGCGCCGCCGGCTGGGCAATGCGGATGATGCCGCGGACCTGGCCCACGATGCCTTTATCCGGCTGTTGACCAAACCCCGTTATCTCAGCCACCACACTGCCCGCGCCTACCTTAGCCGAATGGCCCGGGGCCTGTGTGTGGATCTGTGGCGACGCCGTGAAATCGAGCAAGCGTGGCTGGACACCCTGGCCAGCCACCCGGAGCAGGAAACCCCTTCCGCCGAGCAACAGACCGCCGCACTGGAGGCTCTGATGGCAGTGGATGCCATGCTGCAACGCCTGCCCGAGCCCGTTGCCGATGCCTTTCTGCAGTCCATGGTCCACGGCCTCACCGGTCGCGAAATTGCCCAGCGGCTGAATGTCACCGAACGTACGGTGCGCAATTATCTGTCCAAAGCCATGCTCGCCTGCCTGCGCCTGCAGGCACGCCTGGAGGGCGACACCCCGGCCCCCCCCGCCAGTGACAACCTGCGTGGCTCCTCATGACCGGGCAAGCCACAATTGATCATCGGGTGCTCTGCGATGCCGCCGACTGGTTTGCGCTGCTTCGCTCCGGCGAAGCCGCCCCGGAAGACAATCAACGCTGGCAACACTGGCTGAACCAGCACCCGGATCATCTCCGGGGCTGGCAGTTGGTGGAGCGTATCGAGCAGCAGTTCAGTGCCGCCACCGGCGATCACCCACAGCATACGGAAGCCACTCTCCAGCGGGTTCGCCAGAGCCGCCAGCAACGGCGTCATGTGCTCAAGGGACTGGGCGCACTTGCCGTTACCCTCGGACTGGGCTGGACCAGCTGGCGACATACTCCCCTGCCGCAGCTGGCGGCCAGCTGGCAGGCACAATGTCGCACCGGCACCGGAGAGATTCGCCAATGGACCCTGGCGGATGGCACCCGGCTCTGGCTGAATACCGATTCCGCCGTGAATACCGTCATGGATGGCCCACAGCGCCAGATCCAGTTACTCCACGGCGAAATCCTCATAGAGACAGGGAACGACCCGCGCCCCATGGTGGTGTTCACCGCCGGTGGCGAACTGCGCCCGCTGGGTACACGGTTTTCCGTTCGCCATGGCAAAGCGCAAACGCTTCTGTCGGTATTCGAGGGGGCCGTTGAAATCACCACCCTCGGCCAGCAACGCGCTGTGGTAAAGCGACTCCAGCAGGCACACTTCTCCCGCAATGCCATCGCGCCCATATCCAGTATCCGCAACACGCAGCAGGCCTGGCACAAAAAGCGTTTCATCGCAGAGGACATTCGATTGTCGGATCTCATCGAGGAACTGGGCCGCTATCAACATGGCCACATTCAGGTCTCTCCCCGGGTGGCGAACCTGAGGGTCTTCGGCGGCTTTCCTCTCGATCGTCCCGAGCAAGCCTGGAGCATGCTGGAAAACGCCCTGCCGATCCGTATTCACCAGCCTCTCCCCTGGTGGACCAGCATCGAACCGCTGCCGGCAACCCCGTAGGGCGGAAAGGGCCGCGAGCCCATCTCCGCCTGAACGCCTACATTGACTGACGCCAGCGCTAAAGCAAATGCCCGTCACGGACCCAACAACACAAATAACCTGAAAAAAGTTTTCCGCTTTCAGTCGCCTTGTTCGATATGTCAGTAAAACCCGTCACAAGGATGCGCCGGGAACATCCCATACTGACAAGAGGAGATAACGTGAAACGTTTTCAACCTAGCCATGGCGCCATGCGCGCCCTGACACTGAGCCTGGCCATGGGCCTGAGCCTGCCACTGACTCTGCCGCTGACCGCCCATGCCGAAGAATCCGCTGGCGCACAGCAATACAACATTCCGGCCGGTCCGCTGAACACCGTGCTCACCCAATTCTCCAGTGCGTCTGGCGTGCTCATCGCCGGTGACCTGCAGCTGGCAGCGGGCAGACAGAGCCCCGGTCTCCAGGGAAGCTATGATGCCGAAGAAGGCCTGACGCGCATTCTCTCGGGCACCGGTCTTTCCGCCACTCGCCAACCTGACGGCTCTTTTGCCTTGAGCGGCGCAGACAGCAATGCCAGCAACACCCTTGACCCGGTCACCGTCAGCGTCAGTCAGCGCAGTGCGCAAGATACGCTGGATTACGATTTCACCGACATCACCCGACTCCAGCCCCAGGACAGCAAGGACCTGTTCAAGAACGAAGCATCCGTGTCCGTTGGCGGCTCCATTCCTGTGAACGAGAAAATCTATGTTCGCGGCGTGGAAGAAACCGCCATGCTGGTCACCGTGGATGGTGCGCGCCAGAACAACAAGGTATTCCACCACAACGCCACCACCCTGATTGACCCTTCCCTGTTCAAGTCTGTGAGCGCATCCGCCGGTGTTGCCGCCGCCGATGATGGCCCGGGCGCACTGGGGGGTGCCCTGAAATTCGAGACGGTCGATGTGGCCGACCTGCTGGCCCCCGGTGATGATCTGGGTGGTTTCCTGCATGGACGGTATGCCTCCAACGGCGACGCACTGACCACCGCAGGTTCCCTTTTTGGCCGCAGCAATGGCTTTGAAGCCCTGGGCTACGTGAAAAAAGTGGACGGGGACAATTATGAAGATGGCAATGGCGACGAGGTGAACTTCACCGAACCCGCCCTGCTCAGCGGTCTGGCCAAACTGGCCTATGAGAATGACGACATGGGGCGCATCGAACTGAGCCACGAACAGGTCAACGATGACTCCCAGCGCCCGTACCGAGCCAACTTTTCCGGCCTGACCGCCGGGCGACCGGTGCCGGATTCCCGCAATTATGATCTCACCCGCAAGAACTCCGTGCTCGGCTACAGTCGGCTTACCGGCAGCGGCCTGTGGAACCCGGAAGTGACAGTAGCCAACAACGAAACCGAGCTGAAAACCACTGAAAATCCTCTGGCGGCACCAACCACTACAGTGGTCTACACCGGCATCACTGAAAGCACCTCTGCCACGGCAAAGAATACCTTTCACACCGGCTTCGTGGATATCACTGCCGGCCTGGATTATTACGATGACAGTGCCGTTTTCAAATATGCCGGCGACCCGGATCTGGAAGAGAGCGCAGAAAACACCGGCGCCTTCGTCCAGTTTCGCCAGACGCTGTTCCAGCGCCTGGACCTGTCCTACGGCCTGCGCTATGACCAGCAAGACTTCATCGGCACCGATGAATCCAGCCACGAAGACGAAGGCGCCAGCTCCAATGTGTTCGCCGAATTCCACTTTAACGAGCACTTCGCCATCAACGGCGGCTACGCCGATGTCTGGGGCGGCACCGCACTGGCGGAAAACTTCATCCTCAATGGCGCCTGGGTTTACGGCGACATGATGCCCGTCAAGGCCCACAACCACACCGTCGGCTTCAAGGCCAACTGGAACGGTTTCTTTGCCTCCGCCAACCAATTCGAAACCGGTATTCGTGATGCCCGGGTACCGACCTGGGGTGGCGGTCCTGACCTGTACTCGGACTTCGACATTGACGGCTTTGACGCCACCGTGGGCTACCGCGCGTCACTGGGTCGTTTCGCGGTGACCTATGCGGATATCGAATCGGAAAAAGATGATGAGGTGGCTTCCTCCTACGACGGCAATTACTTCACTGTCCCGCTCGGCGAACAGATTGCCCTCAATGGCGAGCTGTACTGGCCCAACAGTCAATGGGCCTTGGGCCTGAACGCGGAAATCGCGCTTGAAAATGACGCGCTGGAAGCCGAAGGACTGGGGGAAAAACAGGAAAGCTACACCGTCGTGGACGTCTATGTGGATTACAGCCCCATCGACGCCCTGTCACTGCGTCTCTCTGTCGATAACATCAATGATGAGGAATACACCGACCGCGCCAGCTACGGGCAAGAGTTCCCCACCGTGGAAACCCTGCTGGAGCCTGGCCGCTCCATCAACATGGATGTGCGCTACAACTTCTGATCACCTGCGCCGTGATCAAAAGAACGAGAAAGGGTTTCACCTTTTCCCTTTCTCGTTCGTCTTTATTCATGAGGGCATATAAAAACGCCGCCAGCCCTCCGGCAAGCTCCTTCCCATGCAACGCCCCGACCTGGATCGGGGCGCTTTTTTGTTTTCGGGAAGCCCAAACACAGGTTTCATAACGGTAACAGGTGGCACGATACACGATGAAAGAAGGTTTCCGACAAAGCATGGCCTGGCTGCACACCTGGACCGGACTGGTCGTAGGCTGGGTGTTGTTCTTCATCTTTGTGACCGGCACCGCAGGGTATTTCCATTTTGAAATCACCCGCTGGATGGAACCGGAACGACCGTTGGTAGAGGCCCTGCCAACCAGCGACCGTGACGCCATGATCTCGCTGGCGCTGGACCAGCTGGAACAGCGAGCCCCCCACGCCGCGCACTGGCAAATCAACCTGCCACATTACTCCCCGGTCAACCGCGGCTGGCAGAATTTTGAAATTCGTTGGGAAGATCTGCCCGAACCCGGCCATGACCACGGTGCCCGTGGCAACGCCACCCTCAATCCACTCACCGGTGAACATCAGGAAAGCACTCCGGTACGAGCCACCGGTGGCGGAGAGCTACTCTATGAAATGCACTACCGGCTGCACTACATGGACTTGCTGCTGGCTTATTATCTGGTGGGCATCTGCACCCTGCTGATGTTCATGGCCATCATCACCGGGGTCATTACCCACAAGAAGATTTTCAAGGATTTCTTCACGTTCCGCCCGGGCAAGGGGCAGAGAAGCTGGCTGGATGCCCACAACGTGATCAGCGTGATGGCCCTGCCTTTCTTCATCATGATCACCTACAGCGGCCTGGTGTTCTTCGACACTACCTACATGCCCGCCGGCATGGTCGCCCTGTATGGAGCGGACCGGGAAAGCCGCGACCGATACTTCGACGACCTCTACGCAGAGAACCATGATCACCAGGCCGCCTCACGGCCGCAGGCACCCCTTGCCCCCATGCTCGCTAGCGCTGACCGGGCCTGGGGAGAGCAACAAATCCAGTCCGTCTTTATCCAGCATGATACCGGCGAGAGTCCACGGGTGGAGATCCAGCGCATCCATATTGATCGGCTACGCTGGTACGACGGCGAAAAACTGGCCTTTGACGCCACCACCGGTGAGGCCTTGCCCACGGGCCCCTATGGCACAATGACTTCCCGCACCCGGCAAGTCATCACCGCCCTGCACGAAGGCCGCTTTGCCGGCCCCTGGCTGCGCTGGCTGTATTTTGCTGCGGGCCTGCTGGGCTGTGCCATGATCGCCACCGGTCTGGTGTTGTGGACCGTAAAACGTCGAAAACAGCAGACCCTTCCGGGGGACCACAGCATCAACATGCGGCTGATAGAAGCCCTCAACGTGGCCACTATCGCTGGCTTGCCACTGGGGATTGCTGGCTACTTCTGGGCCAACCGCCTGCTGCCAGTGGATCTGGCCGAGCGCGCCAATTGGGAAGCCAATGTGCTGTTTCTGTTGTGGGGCGAAGCCTTCCTCTACGCCTGCTTCCGGGATATCCGCAAGGCCTGGGTGGAAATTCTCTGGCTGGCCGCAGCCGCCTTTGCGCTGATCCCGCTACTCAACCTGATCACCACCGACAAGCACCTGGGCATGACGCTCCCCGCCGGCGAGTGGGTACTGGCCGGCTTTGATCTGACCATGCTGGGCCTGGGAGCCGCCTTTGCCTGGATGGCCATCAAGGTGCGACGACGCTGGCTCACCAACAATCGTCGGGAGGCATCGGTATGAGCGCCCTGCGTAACCGTCTATTCAGTGACAGCGCCCGCTACCGATGGGCCGTTTTCGCTCGGGTTGTGGCCGCCTTTGTCGGTGGCTATATGCTTTCATCGATGGTGTTGCTGTTGCTGTCGCTGACCTTGCCCCTGCCACAAGCCGAAGCCATTGCTACCGGCACCATGCTCGGTTTTATCCTGTATGCGCTGATCATCATCTGGGCTTTCAGCATCAAACGGCTACGCACCGTGTGGCTGGGCCTATTGATCGGCAGTCTGGCGTGTGCACCGTTGATCCTTTGGCTGATGCCGGAAGGTGGCGCATGACCCTGTTAAATTTGACGCTATTTCTGATCACCTTTGCCGGTTTTACCTGCCTGGCACTGGCCATGCCCCGGCACAGTAAACATCTGTTGCAACGCTCTCTTTCACCGCAGGCCACCCGTCTTGCCAAAATAACAGGCTGGGCCCTGCTTGGTGTCGCACTGATCCTTGCCGCGGTGCAATGGCGTTTCAGCATTGGGGTTGTCACCTGGTTCGGCTGGCTATCCCTGGCCGGGGTTGCGCTGGTGTTTGCCCTGCCCCGCTGGCCCTGGCAACCGGTGAAACCCCAGCGCCCGGCGCGAAAAAAAGCCGCTGGGATAACGCGCATTCCACTGGCCACCGAACCGGTACCGGCCAGCCCGGCGAAAATCGCCATGGCCCTGGCCGTCATTGCCCTGCCGCTGACCGTATTCGCCTGGCAACTGGCCGGCACCGGGCAGAAGCCGTTGCTGCGCGACGATGCCCTGACCGGTGATATCGGCCCCTGGACCTTCGTGATCGCCGAAAAGGATCAGGGAGCACCGGAAATTGTGGCCCTGGAGGTGCCCCTGAAACAGTTCGTGATCCGCTTCTGCGAACGCTGTCAGGGCGAAATTCGCCAGGCCTTTCTCAAGGTACGCGAACCGCGCAGCACTACCGCCGCGGGTAATGCCTTCTTTGGTCGCGGTGAGGAAAAGGCCGTACAGATCCCCATTCCTGTGGCCGCCACCCTGAGCGATGGCCTGTGGCTGACAGTGGAAGGCAACGACGGCACTTTTCACCATCAGCCACTCTCCATAGAACGTCTGTCGCCGAGCCTGGCCACTTTTATCAAGGAGCGACCATGAAATTCGTCCCGCGGTTTTCCGCCCTGATTGTCACCCTGCTGCTGTGCGGTCCGGTGATCGCGCACACCCCGGTATGCCGCTGTGAACTCACCGGCTCAGACATCACCTGCACCGGCCAATTCCATGACGGCAGCGCCGCCAATGGCGTCGCCATGACGGTGCTGGACTACGACAACACTATCCTCAAGCACAGCAAGCTGGATGCGCACTCACGCCTCACCTTCCCCCAACCAACGCGCCCGTTTTACATCATCATGGATGCCGGGCCCGGCGAAATGTTTGAAGTGGACTGGAAAGATGTGCAGGGTCTGACGCCTTCAACCTACCCTTGAGAAACAGGCACTCCCCCGGCTTGATGCGTCTTTGACAGGGGCCGCCGCAAGACTGCCACGGCTGTTCTCCGACGGCGGAAGACCGCCAGTATGCAGCCAGCCCCGGAGGGAACTGTGCCCCAGTGCAAACGACAGGCTCACCGATTTCCCGGAAGCACGGAAAGATTATCCCCTTGTTTTGGTGCTATTCTGCTCACCCACAATAACCAATAACGCATTGAGTGAGCATGCAACTACTCACGGGCTTTAGTCTTGGCTGTCTTGCCGTTGTCTTTCTTGTTGTCCTGCGCGACTTCCGGCACTTGCTGGTGGGCAAGGTGTTTCTGTGGGTATTGCTTGCCGCTGCCGCCTTCGTCTCCAGCCGGGTAGCAGGACAGCAATACCAGTGGTTGCTGGGCGATATCATGACCACCCTGCCGGCAGCGTTCTGGCTCTTGTGCCTGCTGGCGTTCTCCCCCAGACCCCGGGCCAACCCGGTCTGGGTGGTACTGGCCCTGTATAGTTTCATCCCCCCGGCCCTGAGCAGACCGTTTGGTGGTGCAGATCCTGAAGCCGCCTGGTGGTTGCACTGGCTGGGCTTCAAGGTGCCCCAGTTCGCGGAATACATCCTCATTCTCAGTGGGCTATGGATCACCGCAGTGCATTGGCGCAATGACCTGGTTGAAGGGCGAAGGAAGCTCCGGTTCGCCCTGCTGGTGTCCGTGGGCGCCACCTTGCTGTGTGTCACCGTGTCACTCAACCATGGGCTGGATACCAGCAAGCTGGTTGCCGGCATGGTGGGCCTGGCCACCTTGCTGGTCGGGTTCCTTTTGCTCAAGGGGCAGGATGGCGTACTGCTGGACATGCAGTCAGTCGCTACCACACCGGGCAACAATGAGGCTCACCACGCATCGGCCATCGAGCAAACCGAGCCGGCCCCGGAGACGGACCCGAGCCATGAGATGGCGGAACAACTCAGGCAGCTCATGGAAGAGGAACACTTCTACCGGACCGAGAAGTTAACCCTGAAAAAGCTGGCCGAGCGGATGTCCCTTCCCGAATACCGGGTGCGGGCCATCATCAACGGTACGTTCAACTATCGCAACTTCAATGATTACGTGAACCAGATGCGCATTGAAGAAGCCTGTAACCGTCTGGTCACTGAACCGGACACCCCGATTCAGAATATTGCCCTGGATATCGGCTACCGCACGCTGAGCTCGTTCAACCGGGCCTTCAAGGAGCTCAAACAGCAAACCCCCACCGAGTATCGTCAGTCTCGCCAATAGGCTTGCCGACGTTTTGTCCTTGCGAGCCCGCTCCCAACCCCTCAGGCATCATACAAAGGGCGACATCGACCGACGTTAAACCCTCCCGTCACAAGCCCCAATTTGGGTGCTTCGCAACTTACCTGAATAACCCCGATCAGTTCCTCCCACCCTTTCCGCAGGAGCGTCGGTTATTCGCTCCGCTCACCCTTCGGGCCACCCTGCGGGCGTTCCTTCGCTACGCTCGGTGGCGGCGCGATAGCTGTTGATACCGATTTGCCACAAAGGCCACTGCGTTCAGGAAGAAAACCGGGGGGCTCTTTGAACCCTGCACTCTCCGCGATGAAAACGCTTTTGATCCTGGTATGGAATCGCGCCGCCAACGCAGCAATAGCCCACGCGCCTACCGAAGGCCTTTTTCTGGGCGCCACTCCCGCCGATCCGCGACAAAGCCTAATCCTCCAATAAAAACAGTCAGTTAAAGGATTTACTCAGTGGTTTTTTAACTTTTGCATGGTGCCTGTCACGTATTGCACATCGCTTTTCAGGTTTGCACAGCGCTTCTCGTTGGGGCTCTCTCCCCGGGTTCTATAGGTTGTTTTCCCTAGTACAAAATTCTTAGCGCCACCGAAGGCGCTCAGGATGGAAAAATAACGAGTCGGGAGAGAACCACCATGATGAAGAACCGGATGAGCCGCAAAGCGTTACCGGCATTTGCTGCCGGCGTGCTGTCCAGCTCGCTGTTGCTGACAGGCTGTATTGACGTTAACGAGGGTGACGAGATCACCCAGACAAAGAGCAGTCCCGATAGCGGTGGCAACACCGGAAACTCGGGCACGGTTGAAAGCTGTGACGCCGGCACCAGCACTTCCGGCTTCGCCTTCCCCTGTGACGCCATCTTTGTAGCACCGGACGCCGAGAGTGGCGACGATATCACCGAAGATCTGCTGGTTGCCCTGTTCGAGCTGCCGGAGAATGCGGTCGTGGTCCTGCCCCGGGGTGAGTTTACCGTCTCTGAAACCATCACCGTTAACAGCGCCAGCGGCGTGGTCCTGACCGGCCATGGCATCAAGGAAACCAAGTTGGACTTCAGCGATTCCACCGGCGACGACTCCATCCGTTTTGAAGGCGGCTCTAACCTGACCATCCGCGATTTCGGCGTATATGAGTCTAACAAGAACGCCATCAAGGTCACCAATGCCAGCGGTGTGCATTTCGCCTATACCGCCACCGTCTGGGAAGGGCCCCTGGAATCCGACAATGGCGCCTATGGTTTGTACCCGCTGCAATCGCGCAATGTGCTGCTGGAACACAACTATGCCGCAGGCTCCGCGGATGCGGGCATCTATGTGGGGCAGTCCAGCGACGTGGTGATCCGTGACAATGTGGCGGTACGCAACGTGGCAGGTATCGAAGTGGAAAACACCCTGAATGCGGATGTGTATAACAACATGGCCACCGGCAATACCGCCGGCATTCTGGTTTTTGACCTGCCCGGCCTGACCAATGCCTATGGCGGCAATGTTCGTGTCTTCAATAACACCGCCTATGCGAACAACGCACCCAATGTGGGGGCCGGCGCGGTAGCCATTGCGCCTCCGGGCACCGGCATCCTGGTGTTCGCCACCAGTGACGTGGAAATCTTCAACAACGACATCACCGATAACGACACCACCGCGATCGCCATCGCCAGCTATCTGCTGGCAGACGATGACCTGGCCAACTACCCCGCCAAGTACGGACAGGCCATGACCAATGGCTGGACCCCGCTGGTGCGCAACGTCTACGCCCACAATAACTTTATCGCGCGTAACAGCACCAATCCGCAGGGCACGCTGTTGGTGGATATCATCAACGGCTATACCTCCCCGTATAACGCCAGCGGCATGGCCCAGGTGTTCCCGGCCATTCTCTATGATGGCGTGGGTGAACTGCTCGCCAACGCGGGGCAACTGACAGCGTTCCAGGACTTCATTCCTGCCGGCTCTCAAGCCGAAGCAGACGGCGTCAGCTATCAGCCCTACGGCGCGGAAGACCAGATCTGTGCCAATAACAATGTGAACGGCAACCCGGCCACCACCTACGACGACGTCAACACCGGCCAGGTTTTCGGCACCGATCCAATGAACCCGGCCAACTGGAATGCGGCGGGTACCGCCCCCGCACCCAGCTTGCTGATCGAGCCCATGATCGGCTCCTCGCTCCTGAACTGTGCACACAACCGTCTGCCCCCCGCCACCGTCAGCATCAACGGCGTGACCTATGGCTGCACGGGTGATGATCTGTCCGAAGCGGCATGTGCCCTCTAATCCGGTTGGCATGAGAACGAGGCGGACAGTGGTTCGCCTCTTCGTCATCACCATGCCGCAACGAGAATCGATTGAGTGAGTGGTTACCATGAACAACTCAACATTTAGCAAGCGTGCGCTCAGCAGCACGGTCTTTGCCCTGGCCCTGTCTGCGCTCAGCGCCTGCGACGTGGACATTGGCAAAGACGGGCTCACCATCAACAAGGATGACAGTGTCCGTTATGTGCCCGAAACAACCGACCCGTCCGAGCCCGCGGAAACCGCCGAGTGCGGTGGCACCACCTCCGGGGTGAACTGGGGGGCGTTACTCAACGAAAACTGTGCAAAGCTGTCGGATTACAATCTGTTTGCTGACCGCACCGACCCCACCCGCAACCCGAACGCCGGCGGAATTCCCTACGACCTGTCCACGCCGCTCTTCACGGACTATGCGAGCAAGTACCGGTTTGTATTCATTCCTGAAGGAGAGAAGGCCACCTACAGTGAACACGAAGCGTTCGAGTTTCCTGTGGGTACGGTGCTGGTGAAAACCTTTGCGATGCCGGCGGACACCGCCAACCGTGGCCAGAACGAAACCATCATTGAAACCCGTCTGCTGATTCATCGCGAAAATGGCTGGGTCGCCCGTCCTTACTACTGGGACACAGAAGCGGATGCCACCCTGGCCATCGCCGGCAAAAGCGTGGAGAACATGACCACGCTGCATAACGGTCAGACCCTCACCTTCACCTATGCAGTGCCGAAAGCCTCGTCCTGTACTTCCTGTCACTCCGTTGTGCCGTTGCTGCAAGGCTCGGAAGACCAACGTCAACCGATCTTCAAGCCCATTGGTCCAAAGGCCCGGTACCTGAACAAAGACTTCGACTATGAGGGATACAACAGGAACCAACTGGCTTACTGGGAAGAACAGGGCGTGCTGGAGGGTTTGCCCGAATCCATGAGCGAGGTGTCACAAGCGCCGCTCTTCAGCAACGCCCAGGACCCGGTACTGCTGACGCCGGAAGCCCTGCATGATGCCGCCAAGGCGTATCTGGACATCAACTGCGCCCACTGTCACCGCTCCGAGCTGACCCTGCCCGAGCCGCAGTACGCTGGCCCGGCTGGCAGCAGTGGTTTGCAGCTGGAATACAACCGCGAATATGCAGACGACCCAACCCGGTTCGGCGCTTGCAAGATTCCAGTTGCCGGTGGCAGCCCCGATTACCCCTTGGGCGATGTGGTCCCCGGCGCAGCAGAGGAGTCTTACCTGCTGTTCCGCATGAACACCACCGACCCACGGCACAAGATGCCGGAATTGGGCCGCAGTGTGATTCATCAAGAAGGCGTTGCCTTGATTCGCGAATGGATCAATCAATTGCCTGATGCGGCGTGTTCGCCGTGACACCCAAGAAAGGACGCGCTGCGCGCGTCCTTTTTCCTTTAGTCAGGGACACGCATAAATTTAATCAGCCAAAATAACAACTTACCATCCCGCCAGGCTTTGCCCCGCAATCCATTTGCGACCCGTCATCTGTGCGTACTCCTTCAGCTTATCCAACGCACCCAGTGCAATGGGCTGCCGTTGCTGTTTAGGCCTCATATGGGCTAACCATGCCTTCTCATCTATTCCCAAACGATCCAGCACTCCTGCCGCATGTGCGGAGATTGCGCCTCGCTTGTCATCACAAACAGCGCGCCCCGTACTGTCCACCAGCTCCAGATAATCCATCAGTCGGAAGCGGCACACCGTATCCTCATCCTCTGCCTCGGCATTACCGGCGTGGACCATGGGAAGAAGGGCGGGCCTTGCCTTGTTGTCGCCATCACCTTCGCTGATGGCTTCTGAACGCTGCTGGATAGACGTGTATTCGGACTCTTCAGGGGTGCCCGCCATATCAGCTCTTACAGGGTTCAGGTCCACATAGGCCATACACTGCAGAACTGCCTGTTCATCCAGCAACGCCTGACACTTGTAGCGACTTTCCCAGAAGCGCCCTTTGCAGCAATCCTCTTCATTAGCTCGTCTGGCCAGGTGCTCATTAAGGCACTTCATAAACCAGCCCATGTCGTAAAGCCGGTCACGCCACTGCCCAACGATTTCCTGGGCCTTGAGGGATTCCGCTGCTCCTGTCTCCTCTTTCAGCCAGCGCTTGACGATAAGAGGGCCGCAAAAAAGCTGCATCCAGCGCTCGGCCACTTCTCGATCCGACCAGGACAAGGCTTTCTGCCGATTGATACGAAGTACAAGGTGGTAGTGATTGGACATCACCGCATAGGCACACAGGTCGATGGCAAACACCTCAGCCAGCACCGCCAGGCGATCCACCACCCACTGGCGGCGATGCTCATAATCCTGACCGGAATAGTGATCCTTGCCACACAGAAAGGCCCGCCGCACACAGCGACAGATACAGTGGTAGAACGAAGTAGAGTCGAGTGATACCTGGGTATAACGAGCGCGAGTCATGGTCAGCCTCCTTGCTTATCCATGACCCAACAATACTGACCATAAAGACTGCCCGCCATCAGAAGCCTGCCATTCCATGTGTAGGATATTGTCTAATTTGTGGGTGTCCCCGATTAGAAGAGGAATGAACCATGAATCCCTCTTCCAATCCCTATATCATCCCTCCTTTGATTTCCGTCACTGATACCCCCGGAGGAAGCGTGAGCGCGGACCTGAGCCAACATACGCCGATGATGCAGCAATACCTGGCGATCAAGGCCGAGCACCCGGACCAGCTGGTGTTCTACCGCATGGGGGATTTCTATGAGCTGTTTTTCGGTGATGCGCAGAAGGCGGCCCGGCTGCTGGATATTACCCTAACCCAGCGCGGCCAGAGTGCCGGCAAGCCGATTCCCATGGCGGGCATTCCTTACCACGCCGCGGAAGGCTATCTGGCCCGGCTGGTGAAGCTGGGCGAATCCGTTGCCATTGCCGAGCAGATTGGTGACCCGGCGCTGGCCAAGGGACCGGTGGAACGCAATGTAGTGCGCATCGTTACTCCAGGCACGGTCAGTGACGAGGCGCTGCTGGAAGAGCGTCGCGACAACCTGCTGTGTGCTGTCTATGAGGACAAGGGGCTATATGGCTGTGCCAGCCTGGATGTGGCCGCCGGGCGTTTTGTGGTGACCCAGGTGCAAGGCGGCGAACAACTGCAGGCGCTGCTGGAGGGCTGGTCGCCCGCCGAGCTGCTTTACAGTGAAGCCAAGTCCCTGCCCGGCCGCTGGGCGGACAAGCCCGGCAGCCGCAAACGCCCGGACTGGGAGTTCGATGAGGAATCTGCCCGCCGTCAGTTGAGCCAGCAGTTCCAGGTACAGGATCTGGCCGGCTTTGGTGAACCCACACCGGTGGCGGTGGCCGCCGCAGGCGCCCTGCTCGGTTACGCCAAGGAAACCCAGCGCGGCGAACTGCCCCATGTGACCGGGCTGGTGGTGGAAAGCTTTGACGACACCGTGGCCATGGATGCGGCCACCCGCCGTAATCTGGAACTGACCGAAACCCTGGATGGCCAGGAGCAGCACACCCTGGCCTGGGTGCTGGACAGCACCAAAACCGCCATGGGCGCTCGCCAGCTGAAACGCTGGGTACACCAGCCCCTGCGCAACCGCACCACCCTCAACCAGCGCCAGGACCAGATTGAAGCCCTGCGCCAGGGCTGGTGTTTCGAGTCCACCCGCGATGTGCTCAACGACATCGGCGATATGGAACGGATCCTTGGTCGGGTGGCGCTGCGCTCTGCCCGCCCCCGCGATCTGACGCGCCTTCATGCCAGCCTCAATTCGCTGCCGGCATTGATTGGCACCCTGCCGGCCTCCGATGCCTTTTATGAGCTGATCGAACGCATCGGTCAGTTCCCGGAACAGGTTGAACTGCTGGGCGGGGCGGTGATCGAGAACCCGCCCATGCTGATCCGCGATGGCGGTGTGATTGCCCCCGGCTACAGCGCGGAGCTGGACGAGCTCCGCTCCATCAGCGAAAACGCCGGCCAGGTGCTGGTGGATATCGAGACCCGTGAGCGCGAGCGCACCGGCTTTTCCACCCTCAAGGTGAAATACAACAAGGTCCACGGCTATTACATCGAGCTGTCCCGCCGGGAAGCGGATGATGCGCCGGTGGATTATCAGCGTCGCCAGACCCTCAAAAATGCCGAACGGTTTATCACCCCCGAGCTGAAAGAGTTCGAAGACAAGGCGCTGTCGGCCTCCAGCAAGGCGCTGACCCTGGAGAAGCGTCTGTATGAAGCACTGCTGGAAAAAGTGGCCGCTGACCTGCACCCGTTGCAGCGCTGCGCCGCGGCCGTCGCCGAGCTGGATGTGCTGGCCGCCCTGGCCGAGCGAGCCGAAGCGCTAAACTGGGTGCGCCCGCAACTGGTCGATGAAGAAGCCATCATCGAGATCGTGGATGGCCGCCATCCGGTGGTGGAGCAGGTATTGGACGATGCCTTTGTGCCCAATAGTCTGCACCTGGACGATGCCCGCCGCATGGTGATCATTACCGGCCCGAACATGGGCGGTAAGTCCACCTATATGCGCCAGACCGCACTGATTGCCCTGCTCGCACATCTGGGCAGCTGCGTGCCCGCCGCCAGCGCCCGCATCGGCAACCTGGACCGCATCTTTACCCGCATCGGCTCCTCCGATGATCTGGCCGGTGGCCGCTCCACCTTCATGGTGGAAATGTCGGAAACCGCCAACATCCTCAACAACGCCACCGCCAAGAGCCTGGTGCTGATGGACGAGATCGGCCGCGGCACCAGCACCTTTGATGGCCTGAGCCTGGCCTGGGCCGCAGCAGAACATCTGGCCCGCAACCTGAAGGCCTTCACCCTGTTTGCCACCCACTATTTCGAGCTGACCCAGCTGCCGGAGCAGCTGCCCGGCATCTACAACGCCCATCTGACCGCCAGCGAACATGACAACCGTATCGTGTTTCTCCACCGGGTACAGGAAGGCCCCGCCAGCCGCAGCTATGGTCTGCAGGTGGCCCAGTTGGCCGGCGTGCCGGCGGGCGTGATCCAGCAGGCGGGCGAAAAGCTGCGTGAGCTGGAAACCGGGCAGAGCCTGACGGTAAACGATGCCCCACCCACGGCCATCCCCAACGCCAGCGCCCCGGCGACCGCGCCCGCACAGGCCAGCCTGTTCGCCGAGCCCAGTGCCGCCGAGCAAGCGCTGGCCGATCTGGATCCGGATGACCTGACGCCGAAGCAGGCGCTGGAGGCGCTGTACAAGCTCAAGGGGCTGGTTTAAAGGCGGTTTTACCACAGAGGGCACCGGTTTCGCTGCGCGAATCGCGGTGGAACCATCGCTCCTACGGTCGGGCAAGGCATTCAGGTCCGGAAAGGGGGCCTCTGTGCCCTCTGTGGTAAAAACGCCTTTGTCCTCTTCGGACTGTGCAAGCTATATCCTTATATCAAGTCTGCGTTTGCCTGCCTCAGGCCATGCCGCTAGACTAGCGCCACCCCAAGTGAGACCACATAAAAGCTGCTATAATCAGCGGCTTGATGCTGGACCAAGACATGACACCTGGCGAGGACAGGCTATGACGTTCGTAGTAGGTGAAAACTGCATTAACTGCAAACACACCGATTGTGTGGAAGTGTGCCCGGTAGACTGTTTCTACGAAGGCCCCAACTTCCTGGTAATCCACCCGGACGAGTGTATCGACTGTGCACTGTGTGAGCCGGAGTGCCCGGTGAACGCGATCTTCTCCGAGGATGAGCTGCCCGATGGCGAGCAGGAGTTCCTGGAGATCAACGCGGAACTGGCCGAAAAGTGGCCAAACATTACTGAAATGAAAGATGCACCGGACGATGCTGAAGAGTGGGACGGTGTTGCGAACAAACGCGAGAAGCTGGTTCGCGAGTGGGAAGGCTAACGCCTTCCTTCTGCCAGACAGCGCCATGCCCCAAGTGGCGCTGGCTTCTGCAGCACTTTCTGCAGACAAAATAAAAGGGCGGCATCCTGCCGCCCTTTTTGCGTCGAGTCATCCTGACCCTTTTGCGCTCACCGTGACTTCCGTGTCTTGCGTTCCCTGCTTGTCCCTGTGCTCTTGTCCCTAAGCACGATTCCACTATAGCAACGCATTTTTGGGATTTGGGTAAAAAAAAGATTAAAACTTTGATCAAAAAACGCCCTTTTCCGGTCAATGCCATACTTATCAATAAGTTAGCATAAAACCAGCGTTTGAAATCAGGGGAAATTGACAGGTATTTCCTACAGATTTGTAGGAAATATCTTACAAGGACGCGTGAAATAGCCTCCCGGGAAGGTGGAAGTCCTACCGTCTTGCTACATCCTGCCGGTAAAAGTGCGGCAAGTTATTACAAATCCTCACCGGTTTTTACAGCAGCCCGGCCTGCGAATCGATAGCATTATTCCCATGAGCTGAGGGTTACCCCAAGGCTCAACCAGTATCCCCCCAAGGCGCTAGAAATAGCGCTCACAACCCCCCTCTTCCACCCCACTTTTGGAAGAGGGTTTTTTTTGCCTGGTGTTTTGGCAGGCGGGTTCAGATTTCTCTCAACGCTTCGGACGCCTTGTCGAATGCCGTCTGCAGCGCCTCCAGAATCTCCGGCGCCTGATTCAGATCGCCCTCGACAGCCAGGGTCTCCATGGCCAGGCACAGGGCGCAGACCTGCAGCGCCCCCAGGTTGCTGCTGCTGCCCTTAAAGGAATGCGCCTGGGCCCGCAGCGTCTCTCGGTCCCGTGCTGACAGGGCCTGCTGAAGCGCCTGTAACCGCTGCTGGCCATCACGAATAAACGAGTCCACCAGCACAGAAAAATCATCGCCCATCACGTCTTTCAGCTCCGTGACGATGTCCGAATCGATAAGTTGTGTCTCTGAAACCGGCATAGCGCTTCCGTCATCCTTTACGGCTAGTTATTGTTTCACCTAAGAACTAAATCTTATGTGCATCAATTCCGATATTCGCACTTTGGAATGAGAAAGTGTGAAAGCAACGCTTCACCCGACCAACAGGCCTGCATTGATGGCCCGCGTCAGATCATCCGGCTCATCCACATCCCATAGCGCTGGCAGCATTGCCAGCCGGCGGGAGCGGGACTGCAATGACGACACGCTGTCTTTCAAGGCGTGCTCTGTACCCCATCTGACCCCGGAAAACGGATTCCGTTTCCATAACCCGGGACGCTGGCTCCCAAGCAGCACATAGCCACCATCCTCACTGGCGCCAAACACCACCTCTGCACCAGCCAGGGCCCGCAATGCCTGCTGAAAATACGCTCTGTCCAGCAACGGGCAATCACTGCCCACCAGCAGCACTCTGTCATGGCTCTGCAAGCCCTGATCCAGCGCAAACGCCATGCGTTGCCCCAGATCAGCCCCTTGTTGCACCCGGCATGTCCATCCTGAGCGACGGGCACGGGCCATCTGGTTCACATCAGGGCGGTCGATCCACAGTTCCACATCGCCGGGAAAGCGTTGCGCAGCCGCCAGCGTGCGCTCCAGCAACTGTCGGTACACCCGCAGCGCCCCGCGCTCGCCCACCGCCGGTATAAGGCGGGTTTTCACCTGTCCCGCGTACAGCGCCCGGGCAAAAACAATCAGCAAATCACGGTTGCGGCCACGCTGGGCCTTGTTCTGCTCAGCCATACAGGTCCTGCTCAGCCATAATAGTCCCGATGCAGGCTGGCCGGGTCCTCGCCACGCCAGTAGCGCCAACGTAGCCGCCACATCAGCCAGATGGTTTTCCAGGCGCCCTGTTTCTGCCACCGGCGGCTACTGGTCACCAGCACCGGTCGCAGACAGGCGGGGCGCCCCTGCTGGCGAAGGGCTGCGCTCAGCGCGATATCCTCCATCAGGGGCTGGTCGGCAAAACCTCCCTGTGCATCAAAGACATCACGGCGAACAAAGATGGCCTGGTCCCCGGTGGCAATACCAGTGAGCCGGGAACGAAGAGTGATCAGCCCGCCAATTACCTTAAACAGCAACCGGCTGCCGGACAAGCGCACATCGAAACGCCCCCACAACGCCCCTGAAGGTAACGTCTCCAGCGCATGTCGATGCTGAGGCAGCAGTTCCGTATCTGCATGAACGAACCACAGCCAAGTCCCTCGCGCCGCAGCGGCGCCGGCATTCATCTGTCTGGCGCGCCCGGCCGGCGACACCAGCAACCGGTCCGCCAGCCGCTCGGCAATATCAATGCTGCCATCCGTACTGCCGCCATCCACCACAATCAGCTCATCCCCCGCCCGGAGGGCGCGACGGATACTGGCCAGCACATCGGCAAGCTGGGGCGCCTCATTGCGAACCGGCACGATGACGCTGACCGATGTCACCCCAGCGCCCCACCACAGCTGCTCCCTGCGCCAGCAGTGCAGCCATAGCAGTGGTCAGCCACATAGATAGCCTCACCCTCCATGTCACGTTCCAGCAAGGAGGAAAGATGGCGATGGCTAGCGTGGTTCCCCTGGGGCATGTGCAGCATCTGGTTAAAATCGCAGTCATACAGATAACCGCGGTAATCCACACTGAGGGTACTGCGACACATGACCGCAGGCAGGGTCTCCCGGTTGAAGCTGTCTCTTAGCAACTGCATGTAGTCATTGAACTGCTCATGGGCCAACAATACGGCGCCAAACCGGCTGATGGGCATGTTGGTGATCGTCAGCAGGCCGTTGAAGCGCAGCCCGAACCGCTCATCCAGCTCACGTTTGTAATCCGCTTCCAGTGCCGCCTGGGGGGGCGGCAGGGAAGGCCCGGTGGGGTTATAGACCAGATCCAGGGTCAAGTGGTCCCCATACCCCAGCGCGTTAAGGCGGCGAATCGCCTCAATACTGCCCTGATACACCCCCTTGCCCCGCTGCTTGTTGACGTTGTCCTCAAGATAGCAGGGCAACGAGGCCACAATATGCACCGCTTGCTCGGCCAGGAACCCGGCCAGATCCTCATACCCTTCTTCAAGCAGCACGGTGAGATTGCAGCGATCGATGACTTCCACCCCCAGCTTGCGCGCTTCTGTGACCAGATAGCGGAAATGAGGATTCATTTCCGGTGCGCCGCCGGTGAGATCCAGTACCTGAATCCCCCGTTCACGAATGACCGCCAACACCAATTCCACGGTGTCCAGGTCCATCAATTCCGTGCGCGTCGGCCCGGCATTCACATGGCAGTGAACACAGCTGAGGTTGCACAGGTAACCGAGATTGACCTGCAAGATGGTAGTGGACTGTCTGCGCAGGGGAGGAAAATCCGTAGAACTGCGCACCAGAAGATCGTGGGTGTCCTGCATAGTTAACCTGTCATGAAATTTCCGCAATGCTACCAATTGGATGCGCAAATGTCGCAAAGGTTACGTGAAGGGGGAATTGAGCTATGAGCTATGAGCTATGAGCTATGAGCTATGAGTTTCGAGTTTCGAGTTTCGAGTTTCGAGTTTCGACAAGATTGTGCCCCCGAGACGGTAACAAGCATGCAGGGGCCCGGTGAGTCTGCAGGAGATTCAACTGACTGAACGACTGCTTACCCCCCTCTCGCATAAAAAATAACCGTCCGATTCCTGAAAACTGGCGCCACCGTTGAAAGTCCTTACAATCAACAGCCATGCCCCGGTAGCTCAGCTGGGTGAGTTCGGGGGGGCCAAAGCGTGCTTTGGCCGAACGAACGCGAAGCGGATACCGCCGCTTTGCCGGCGCCCGGAGGGCGAGCAAGCGCTGTAAAGAGACGCTTGCTCCCCGGAGACTGGCACCAACGATGAAACCCAGTACAATCTTTCGCTCTTTGCCCCGGTAGCTCAGCTGGGTGAGTTCGGGGGGGCCAAAGCGTGCTTTGGCCGAACGAACGCGAAGCGGATACCGCCGCTTTGCCGGCGCCCGGAGGGCGAGCAAGCGCTGTAAAGAGACGCTTGCTCCCCGGAGACTGGCACCAACGATGAAACCCAGTACAATCTTTCGCTCTTTGCCCCGGTAGCTCAGCTGGATAGAGCAAGCGCCTCCTAAGCGCTAGGTCGGATGTTCGAATCATCTCCGGGGCGCCACTTCCCCCTGACATTACGCCCCCGCTCCCCGGTAGTGCAGGTTTACCCTTTCTCTGCTCTGGTCTACATTGACGGGACCGACATTGATGGAACAACCACCTGACGGGAATGGACGCATGAAACTACTGGGACTGGTGCTGCTGGCTGCAGCGATCTATGCCATCGTGATGATTGTTCAATCTTCTGCGGAAACCATGGCCAAGGTGCTGTGGGTTGTGCTGATTCTGATTGTGCCACTGATCGGCCTGATCATCTGGGCCATTATGGGGCCGGGCTCTCCACTGAAGCGTTAGCCACGGAGGCCTCCTCCGCGTTCTTCCAGCTTTCCGGCACCCGGTAATAACCGGTATCCACGCCCTGGAAGCGGGGCTGGTTGATCACACGGCGCAAACGCTTGAGGGAAAAATAGGGAATGTCCCGCAGGATGATATTGGCAATCCAGGCAGGCACGGCACCGCCTGGATCCAGTATCACCTCAATGGTCACTTCCACCTCCCCGGGTGCCACCGGGGAAAAACGGTAATAGCCCTGCATCTGCGGCATGCGCACATACCCGCTCTGCTCAGGCATCCCGGGATTTAGCGCCATGGGCATGATCAAGTCATAGGAGTCTGGCTCCTGGTAGAAGGAAACGCGCAGGGGCGCGTCCCGGTCACTGACCGGCCACGGTAACTGAGTGGTGATGTAGACATCGCGCTTGTAGTGGGAGAAACGCTTCACATCGCGGATTTCCGACACCATGTGCATGAAACCTGCCACGGCATCGTAGTCATCCATCAGCACACCGATGGCCTTGAAGTCATCCACCGGCATCCGGGCGACGCCGCGAAAGGTTTTCAACCGGGTGCTTTTTTCATCCTGCCGATAGACCCGCACACCATCACGGTCAGTCACCAGGATCCATTCCGGTTCCGGGTCCGGTTGATTGGCGTGGGTGACAGGGCTCAGCGCCAGCATCAGCAATAGGGTCAGAAGTATTTTCATTATTTTTCCGGCACTCCTCGTGCACTCCCCAGGCGGGAAGAGAACCTGCACGCACTCTAGCGAGACTGCTTGTCCGGTGAAATACGGTAGCCGCCGTAGCGTGACACGGGCCACATTTATCATGGCAAAGTGCCATCGAACATTCAGAGATAGGGCTCCATCATGTGCGCCAGGGCATTGCGGACCCGGCGCCAAGGGGCAATTTGCCTGAATCCCTGCAGATCCATGGCGTACCCCGCCGCTATCCGGCTATCCACGAACCGGTCCACCCTCTCGGCGAGACTGTCACTGTAGCATTCCAGGTCGAATTCGAAATTCAGGCGCAGACTGCGCGCATCCCAGTTGCCGGAGCCCAGCATCACCCAGTGACCATCCACGGTCATCACCTTGCTGTGATCAAAAGGTGCTGCCGAAAGACACAGTTGCGCACCTTCCTGCACCAGCCAGTGCAGGGCGTGCATACTGGCCCAGTGCACCATTCGCAGGTTGTTCCGTCGTGGCACCACAATTTGCACTTCCACGCCTTTCAGGATGGCCAGCTGCAAGGTCGCCAACAAGGTCAGGTCCGGCACGAAATAGGGAGTGACAATGCGAATACGGCGCTCTGCACTGCCGATGGCCGCCAGCAGGGTCAGACGCCGCTTGTCGAAATCTGCATCCGGACCCGCACTGATACCCCGGGCCTGTACGTCGCCCACTTGGGCAGGGCCACGGTAGCTGGTCTCCAGCACTTCCCCGCAGGTAAAGACCCAATCGGCCGCAAAACTTCGCAACAGCTGGCCGACCACCGGCCCCTCAAGCCGAGCATGCAGATCCGTGGTGCGAGCCGGTTTGTGTAGATACCCTGCGCGGATATTCATCCCCCCGGTAAAGCCCAGGGAGCGATCCACGATCATGATCTTGCGGTGGTTGCGCAGGTTGATATAGGGCATGCGCCAGGGTGCCAGAGAGTACAGAAAGCGCTGTACCGGCACCCCGCTACGGCGCAGACGCCAAACCACTGACGGCAAGGAATAGTGAGCGCCCATGCCATCAATCAGCACCCTCACCTTGACGCCCCGTTTGACCGCAGCGGCCAGGGCATCCACCAGAGGCTTGCCGGCAGCGTCATTGCCAAAAATATAGGTCACCAGGTAGATGCTCTCACTGGCACCGTTAATCGCCTCCAGCATGGCCTGATAGGTCTGCGGCGCATCCAGTAATGCCAACTCGTTGCCATCCGTGAGCGGCAAATGAGTCAGGCGTCCTACCAGCCGGCTGAGCACCTGCAGGTGCGGCACCGTGGGCTCCGCTTCTGCGGCCACCCGCCAGCCATCATCAGTGTCGATCAGCCCGCCGGTGAGCTGTCGGGCGCGACGCTGGATACGGTTCACCCCCAACATGAAATACAGTACCGCGCCGACCACCGGCACCAGCCACACCAGCCCGGTCCAGGCCGCCGCCGCCCGCGCATCGCGCTTGTTCTGGGCCACATGGGCAGTCACATAGATCGCCAGGGAAAGACTGATGGCAGCGGCAATATAGGGCCAGAACGGCTCCAGCACTGCCAGTCCCTGCTCATAACGGCTTTTCCAGAATGTCAGATCCAACGGTTTTCAGCTCCGTGCCACTGGCAGCACTCATTGAAGTAGCCTTGTTAGATTAGCAATATGCAGCCAACATAGTACAACAAATGGAGAAGACCGATTTATTGAGCTGCAGACTGGCCGCAAAGAGTCCGCAAAATATAAACCGGCCCACTTTGCACTTTAAATTGCCTGCCACTACCATTAATTGATCATTCCAGACCACGCGGGTTATGAGCTTTCACACCAGAGCCATACCTAAACTACCAGGAGCCCCACCTTGCTTACCCTCTCCAAAGTCATGCAAACCGATATTGAGGAAATACACGCGATTGCATCAAGCTGGCTAATTAGCGGCTGCAAAACCGGCACAGAGAAAGGATTTTTAGTATCAGGCTACTCCATTGATAATTACAAAAGCTTCTTGATAGAAAAAAACACTTTCATAAAAGCTGAAAAAAACGGCGAGATACTTGGCTTTCTTTATGGATACCCCTCCTCCGAAATCGCCGCCAATGATCTGGTCGGGCAATACTGCAAAGCAAACCTTAATTGTGAATTTTTCTTAATTAAGCAAATTTGTGTAAAAAAAGAGTCCCCAAAAACTCGGGGCGTGGCAGATACATTATACAAATATGTAACTGAACAAAATATCGTTTTAGCCGCCGCTATCGTAACCCAGCCCCAAAATGAAAGCTCCATTAAATTCCATGAAAAACACGGCTTCATCAAGCAGTTTGAAATTAAGCCTGGGCCAGACCCCGACAACATAACTCGACCGAGAGGCATCTGGTGTCGCTTCCCAGAAAAATCAAAAATATACACTCGAACTCTTTGGCACTCAGCTTCCCAACCATTGGACGACATCGTTGACTATCACCATACTGCCGTAAACCTGTATACTCATGAAGACAATTTAAACTGGAAAAAACTTAGCATGAACACAACTTTCATGCTGGCATTGCTAGCATCAATGCCCTATCTTTCAAACCTAGAAAAAGGGAGACTAACAACTTGGGCCAGTGCAACACTCATCATTTTTGTTGGGATATTTTTAAATTATGTTTTCGGTCGAAAAATTAAAAGCGGCCTTGACCATATGCATCAACATAAAAAATCCATAGCCGAAATAGAAGCACTAATAAAACAGAAGCATGACCTCCCACCGCTAATACATAAAATATCTGAAAATAATGCAAAGAACACTTCTGACACTGCAAGGCTTTTAGCCAAAATGCCCATTGTGAACATGTCGGTTTGGCTCGTAGCTTCGCTTTTTTTAGTGCTCCAGTTAATTACGAAATAGTTCCACTCACAGCATTGCCAACTAATCTCCAAGATACTTTACATCCCATGTAAACGCGATAAGGTCACCGGTGGCGACCCGCTGGTAATGAAAACCAAAAATCTGCGTGCTCACATCGAGCCCTTGCTGGAGCTTGAGCAGATTCGCACCATCCGCATCGGTTCCAAAGCTCTGACCTTCTGGCCACAGCGTGTCGTGTCCGACGACGATGCCCAGGATCTTCTGGAACTGTTCGAAGAGGTGCAGGCCAGCGGCAAGCATCTGGCGCTGATGGCCCACTATAACCACTGGCAGGAACTGGAAACCGATATCGTCAAAGAAGCCGTTCGCCGGGTCCGCGCTACCGGTGCTGTTATCCGGGCACAGGGTCCTCTGTTCGCCCACATCAATGACAATGCCGATGACTGGGCGCGACTGTGGCAGACGCAGGTGGAACTGGGCATCGTGCCTTATTACATGTTTGTGGAACGCGATACCGGCGCCCGGCATTACTTTGAAGTACCGCTGGCAAAAGCCTGGGAAATTTACCGGGATGCCATGAAGCAGGTATCCGGTATTGCCCGCACCGCCCGCGGCCCCAGTATGTCCAGCCACCCGGGCAAAGTGGAGATTCAGGGTGTCACCGAAATCAACGGTGAAAAAGTGTTTGCCCTGCGCTTTATCCAGGGCCGTAATCACGACTGGGTTCAGCGCCCGTTCTTCGCCAAATTCAATGAAGAGGCCACCTGGCTAAACCATCTGGAGCCGGCCTTCGGAGAAGACAAGTTTTTCTTTGAAGACGAACTGGCCGAGATGGAAAGCTGATCCGCCAGCACGCCAAGACGCCCCGCCCTGCGGGGCGTTTTTATAAGTACGGCTTTCACATCTTGAAAGAGAATGTTGGACGTTGCCCACCCACAGGGCTATTAGTGGAAGGGTTCGCCGACTTGACCGGTGAAACGCCGTCAACTACGAGGAGAAATCATGAAGAAAGCTTTTACCAGTACCGCCTGCGCCATGATGCTCACTGGCTGTCTTGGCCAGAACGCCCTGTTCGATACCGTGCAGGACTGGAACGCCACTGCCACCAACAACAAGTTCGTCAGCCAGGGGATTTCTTTCATCTTTTGGTGGGTGCCGGTTTACGGGCTCTCCCTGCTGGGTGACATCGTGATCTTCAACTCCATCGAGTTCTGGACCGGCACCAACCCGATCAGCAAGGAAGGCGCCAAAGTCGCAGGTAGCACCGAAACCGTCAACGATGGCATGGGCAACCAGGCCGAGCTGACCTACAACGCTGATGGCTCCATCTCTGTTCTGGCCACCAGTGAAGGTGTGGAAGAGCGCTACACCCTGGTCAAGGAAGGTGACAAGGTCATCAAGATCCAGGACGAGCAGCGCGAAGTGCTGGGCAGCATGCTGCTGTAAAAACCCCAGTTGCCAGTGACGAGTTGCGAGTAACGAAAAGCAGAAACCCTCCTGGCCTCCGGGCTGAAGTTTTTGACTTTCATCACTCGCAACTCGAAACTCGCTGCTGACTCTTCACAACAATCTCGACAGCGTAACCAACGCCTGCTCCACCCGATTATCCCACTTCACTGCACAATTCATGCGCAAACAGTTGGCGAACTTTCCTGACGCCGAGAACATGGCGCCGGGGGCAAAACTGACACCGGCATTCAGCGCCCTTTCCAGCAAACTGGTGGTATCCACTTCGCCTGGCAGCTCCACCCACAATACAAATCCCCCTGCCGGCCGACTGACCCGAGCTTCTTCCGGAAAAAGCTGGGTGACCCGCTCCGTCATTCGTGCCACACCCAGGGCATGTTGAGCGCACAGCTGACGCAGAAAGTGATCGTATCTTCCCTTCTCCAGATAACGGGCAAGCGCTAGCTGCGCCGGCGTATTCACCGACACCGTATTGATGAACTGCAGATACTCTGCCCGCTCCTGTTGCGACGGCGGGGGCACCAGCCAGCCCACCCGCATGCCTGCCGACAGCGTCTTGGATGAGGAGGAACAATAGTAGACCAGCCCCTCGCGGTCCCAACATTTCAGCGGCCGGGGGCGCGGCCCGGCAAGCGGCAAATCCCCGTAGATGTCATCCTCCACCAACGGCACCTTGTGTTTGCCCAGTAATGACAGCAGCGCCTGCTTTCTGTCATCCGTGAGGCAAACCCCCAACGGGTTGGAGAAATTGCTCACCACCACACAGGCCGCCACGTCCCACGTCTCCAGTGCCAGCGTCAATGCATCCAGAGAGATTCCGTGTTCCGGATCGGTGGGTATCTCCAGGGCCTTCAGTCCCAGCGATTCGATGACCTGAAGCAATCCATAGTAGGTTGGCGACTCAATGGCGACAGTGTCACCCGGAGAGGTAACCAGTTTCAGCGCAATGGAAACCGATTCCTGACAGCTATTGGTAATCAGCACCTCATCCGGTGACACATCACATTGCAGGCTCGCCAAACGCCGGGCGATCTGGGTACGCAGCTCCGGCGCCCCGGGAGGGAATTCGTAACCCACACAACGACGGCGTTCCTCCCTCAACACCGAATGATAAACCCGCTCCATAGCCGCCACCGGCATGAACTCCGGTGCGGGAACGGCAGCCCCCAGATTCATGACAGCGGGATCTTTCACCGATTGCAGAATTTGCAGCACTCTTTCCTGGCCGGTGATGCGCCGCGGCTTGCGGCTGGCCCTGGCCACCCGTGGTGGCTTGCGCATCAGGGCGGGCTGACGCACGTAGTAACCGGAACGTGGGCGCGCTTCCAGCACTCCTCGCTGCTCCAGCTCGCGACAGGCATTCACCGCCGTGGAGACGCTGACGTCATGCTGCTCACTGAGCATTCTCACCCCGGGCAAACGACTCCCAACCGGGTAAACCTGATCACGGATCAACCCCTGCAAGCGATCCGCAAGTGCCTGATACAACGTCATCCCTCTACCCCGCAGTACAGTTTGTGAAAAATACGGCAGCACAGATTACTCACAAAACCATCTGTACTGCATCAATTTCGTTTTCTTATATCTGTCTTGCTCAACACTGTCCACCTACTCTGACTCTTATCCCTTTCCCCAACGCAGGAAGCACATGATGAGTACGGAACAGCTGCTGGCCCTGATCGGCTTTGTGACCGTGATGACCGCGACCCCGGGCCCCAACAACCTGATGCTGATTGCCTCCGGTGCCAATGCGGGTTTCCGCCGTTCGCTGCCACATATTTTCGGGATTGCTATCGGCTGTCAGGTGATCCTGGTCTGCGTCGCCCTGGGACTTGGCCAGCTGCTCAGCCAGTTCCCGCAGGCCATCACCCTGCTTCGGGTTGGCGGAGCTACCTACCTGCTCTACCTGTCCTGGCAACTGGTACGCAGCACAGCCCTCCATGACGGGACGGCACAGGCTCAACCCTTTACCTTTTTCCAGGCTGCCCTGTTCCAGTGGGTTAACCCGAAAGCCTGGATGATGATTCTGACCGGAGTGGCAACCTTCACCGACCCTGCGGACTTCAGTGTCAGCGTCGCGATTGTCGCGGGCGCCTTTCTGTTGATCGGCCTGCCGCTGATCAGTAGCTGGAGTCTGTTTGGTGCCCTGCTGAAACAGTGGCTGAAAGAAGGCAAGCGACTGAAACTGTTCAACCGCACCATGGCATTGCTGCTGGTGGCATCACTGGTACCCACGTTTGGATTGCAAGCCAACGAAGCCGACAGCCAGCTACCTGCGGCGGCGCAACCTGACGAGACGATGACGGTGCCAGTGCAACGGGAACCCTGGTGGCAGAGTGTGATGTAGCGTTAGTGAGGCAGTGGCGAGTGACGGGGAGCGAATTTCGAAAGTCAAAACCCGAGACACAAACGCGGTTTAACGCTTCGTTACTCGTCACTCGCAACTCGCTTCTGACTTTTCTCAATCCGCTACGACAGTTTCTGTCCTGCCCTGCCGACATACTGACATTTCAAGCGCCGGGACAGGCTTGGGTTGTAGCGCACGGCGCCCTTCTCCCTTAGTCTAGTCTTTTCGCACAAACTCAATGTCGCGCAAGGATGATCCATGCAAAACGGGCTGATGGTGCTGCACAGCAACCGTCTGGAAACCCTCACCGAACTGGTGGCCGACTGGCTGGAACGCCAGCCCCTGGCACCACTGGAAACCGAAACCTTCCTGGTGCAATCCAATGGCATGGCCCAGTGGCTGAAACTGCAACTGGCGGATGCGCTGGGGATCAGTGCCGGCTTCCAGTTCCAGATGCCGGCCCGTTTTCTGTGGAGCGCCTACCGCGCCGTGCTCGGCGAGGACAAGGTGCCGCGCACCTCACCCTTCGACAAGTCCCGTTTGCTGTGGCGATTGTATCGCTTGCTGCCGACTCTGCTGGATGATGAACATTTCGGCCCGCTGCGCCACTTTCTTGCTGATGATCAGGACTTTCGCAAGCGACACCAGCTGGCCGAACGATTGGCCGATCTCTATGACGCTTACCAGGTGTACCGGGCTGACTGGCTCACCGACTGGGAAGCGGGACAGGATCAACTGCGCAAAGCTCACGACCGCACTACCTTTGATGAATTTCCCGCCAGCCAGCGCTGGCAGGCGCACCTGTGGCGCGCGCTGCTGGCCGATATGGACGATGACAAACAGGGCCTCAGTCGTAGTGCCATCCATGACAGTTTCATCGCGACACTGAACAATGGTGAAACGCCCCCGGGCCTGCCGCGCCGGCTGATTATCTTTGGTATCAGCGCCCTGCCCCAGCAATCCCTGGAGGCCCTCGCCGCATTGAGCCAGCACTGCCAGATCCTGATGCTGGTACAGAACCCCTGCCAGCATTACTGGGCGGATATCGTGGAAGACCGTCATCTGCTCCGGCGCCAACTGGACGAGCGCAAACGTCACCTCGACCTGCTGCCGGAGAACCGGGTCAATCCGCTGCTGGCCGCCTGGGGCAAACAGGGCCGGGACTTTATCGGCCTGCTCTATGATCACGATGATCCGGACAGCTACCGCAGCGCTTTCCAGAACCAGATTGACCTGTTCGTCGATCTCTCACCGAGCACCCTGCTGCAACAACTGCAGCAGGACATCCTCGATCTGGAACCGCAGCCGGCACCGGACCAGCGCCCCCCCCTGCAAACGGATTCTTCCCTGCATTTCGCTATCGCCCACAGCCCCCAGCGGGAGGTGGAAATCCTGCAGGATGCGTTGCTGAAACGCTTTGCCGAAGACCCGAGCCTACAGCCACGGGACGTGATCGTGATGGTGCCGGATATCGAGGCCTACGCGCCCTACATTGATGCAGTGTTTGGTCGCATGGAGCGGGACGACCCACGCTACCTGCCTTACACCCTCAGCGACCGCAGTGCCGGTGCCGCCTCGCCCATGGCCCAGGCCATGGAGTCCCTGCTGCACCTGCCCCAGTGGCGCTTTACCGCCAGCGACATTCTCGACCTGCTGGAGGTGCCTGCGGTGCGCCAGCGCTTTGCCATTGAGGAAAGCGACCTGCCCCAGCTGGCCAGCTGGATTGATCAGGCCCGTATCCGTTGGGGGCTCAACAGCGACCAGCGCCACACCCTGGAGGTGCCCGGCTTTGAACAGAACAGCTGGGCGTTCGGGCTCAAGCGCATGCTGGCCGGCTACCTGATGGGCGATGGCCCGGCCTGGAACAACATCCAGCCCCTGGACGAAGTGGCAGGCCTGGGTGCGGAGCTGGCCGGGCGACTGTCACGCTTGCTGGATAGTCTGGAACATCACTGGCAGGCCTTCCGGGACAGCGCCACCCCGACCCAGTGGCAGCTGCGTTTCAGCCAGTTACTGGATGATCTGTTTGCCCCCGAGGAGCAGGACGACCAGGGCCTGGATGCCGGCCTGCGCGATGCTCTCAACGACTGGCTGGCGGCCTGCGGCGAAGCGGATTTCGACAAGGCTCTGCCGCTCACCGTGGCCCGCCGCCCATTACTGGATGCACTCAATGCCGAAAGCCTGTCGCAGCGCTTCATGGCCGGGCGCATCAACGTCTGCACCCTGATGCCCATGCGCGCCATTCCGTTCCGCCATGTGTGCCTGCTCGGCATGAAAGACGGTGACTACCCCCGCCCCCAGCAGCCCATGGATTTCGACCTGATGCGCCAGTGGGGCAACTATCGTCCCGGGGATCGCTCCCGGCGGGACGACGACCGCTATCTGTTTCTGGAAGCCCTGCTCAGCGCCCGCGACAGCCTCTATATCAGTTGGACCGGCCGCAACGTGCGCGACAATAGCGAACGTCCGCCTTCAGTACTGGTGGCCCAGCTGCGCGATCACATCAACCAGCGCTGGCACTGCGACCAGGGCGACCCGGTGGAGGCCCTCACCCAGGCGCATCCCCTGCAGCCCTTCAGCAGCCAGTACTTCGATGCCGGCAACGATGCCCTGAGCACCTATGCCAACGAATGGCGGGTACTGCATGACGGCGATGCCCCGCCAGTGGACAACAGCCAACCGTTACCACCATTGGACAACGACGAGCCGGTGAATTGCGCTGCCCTGGGACGCTTCCTAAAGCAGCCGGTGGCACACTTTTTCGAACGCCGACTCAAGGCAAAACTGAAACTGGAACGCCAGGTACTCGAAGACAGCGAACCCTTCGGTTTCGACGGACTACAGCGTTATCAACTACAGGATCAGCTGGTCAGTGACGCCCTGCAGGTGGGCCCGGAACAGGCGCAAGCCACCATGCAGGCCACCCTGGACCGGCTGGCCGCCAGCGGCGATCTGCCCCTGCATCCGTTTGAAGAAGGGAGCCGTGACAGCCTGCTGGTGCCGCTGGCCGATCCGCTGGACGATTACTTTGCCCTGTTGGCCCAGAGTGGCAGTCCACTGCCCCAGCAGGAAATCCGTCTGACCGCCGGCCCCCTGCCACTGGAAGACTGGCTCACCGATCTGCGCGGTGCCACCGGCAACCCGCAGCGGCTGGTCCTGCAGACCGGCAAGCTGGAAAACCGTTACGACAAGCTGTGTCGCGACTGGGTCATTCACCTGGCCGCCTGTGCTGCCGGCTACCCGCTCACCACCCGCATTCAGGGCCAGGATGGGCGCTTTACCCTGCTACAGGTAACCCAGCAGGCAGCCCAGCAGCATCTCGACCAGCTTGGTCATGCCTGGCAACAGGCGCTCTGCCATCCGCTACCGGTGGCCTGTGCCACCGCCTTTGCCTTCCTGACGGAAGAAGATGAAGAGAAAGGCGTGAAAGCGGCAAGGCACAAATACACCAGTAGCGATTTCAGCCGTGGCGAAGTGGATGACCCGTCACTGGCCCGCGCCTGGCCGGATTTCGATACGCTCTGGGCACAGACAAAAGAGGAAGAACCGCTGTTTCTTTACTGGACAGAACAACTCTTTGCGCCCCTCTTCCTGAACAGCCAGTGGGCCGAACTGGGGGACCTGTCATGAGCCATAACGACGGACGTCAGGACCCACCGCTACCGATCACTTTCCCTCTGCATGGCACCCGGTTGATCGAAGCCAGCGCCGGTACCGGCAAGACCTTTACCCTGGCAGCGCTTTATCTGCGCCTGGTGCTGGGCCATGGTGACGACCGGGCCTTCCACCGCCCGCTGCTGCCACCGGACATCCTGGTGGTGACCTTTACCGAAGCCGCCACGGAAGAACTGCGCGAACGGATTCGGGACCGCCTGGCCGATGCCGCCCGGACCTTTGCCGACCCGGACGCCACTGCCAGCGACCCGGTGCTGTCACAACTGCTGGCCGACTACGCCGAGCCGCAGGCGCGCAAGCAATGCGCCCAGCGACTGGATGCCGCAGCCCAGTGGATGGATGAAGCAGCCATCTACACCATCCACGGTTTCTGTAACCGCATGCTCAAACAGCATGCGTTTGATTCCGGCAGCCTGTTCAGTCTGGAACTGCAGGAAGATGCCAGCGATGAACAACTGCAGGCGGCACGGGATTACTGGCGCAACATCATCAACAACTTCCCGGTGAGTGCCGCCAACCAGTTGCAAAGCGAAGGCCTGGGCAACCCGGATGCCTTGCTCAAGGAAGCCCGCCCTCTGCTGGGGCTCAAGGAAGCCGATCCGGCGAACCTGCCAGACAGTGTGAAAAAATGGCTGACGCAAACCGATCCCCAGGCCGAGCTGGACCGGCTGGCCCGTCAGCAACTGGCCGACGCCTTGCCGGACTTCCTTCACTGGGTACGTGACGCCCAGGAGAACAAGTGGCTGAACGGCAACAGCTATCGGGCGAAAAGTGTGCCCGGCATGCTCAAGCTTCTGAAGCGCTACGCCAAGGGAGAAGGCCTGCGCGACAAGGATTACGACGTCCTCTTCAAGTTCTCTGAAGACGGCATGAAGCTGACCAAGGCGGGTCAGGAACACCGTCCGGACTTCCTGTTCTGCAAAACTCTAGATCGGGTCCTGATGGGTCGCGAAAACACCCGCCTGCCACGCACGGACCTGCTGGCCCATGTGGCTGCCTGGATTGACCGGCGCGTGGATCAAGTACGCCGCCAGACCGCCACGCTGGGCTTCGATGACATGCTCACCCGCCTGCGCGATGCCCTGGAAGGGCCCAACGGCGAGAGGCTGGCCGCGGTGATTCGTGAGCAATTCCCGGTGGCGCTGATCGACGAATTTCAGGATACCGATCCGGTCCAGTACGGAATTTTTTCTGCACTCTATGGCAATCAGCCGGAGATCGGCTGGTTCATGATCGGCGACCCCAAACAGGCCATCTATGCTTTCCGCGGCGCGGATGTATTCACCTACCTGAAAGCCCGCACGGCCACCAAAGGCAACCACTACACCCTGAAAAAGAACTTCCGTTCTGCCCATGCCATGGTCGCCGCTGTGAACGAATTGTTCACTTACAGCGACCAGACGTTTGGTGATGTCTTCCGCATGGCCAAAACCGGCAGCCCCTTCCCGTTCGACCCGGTGGAAGCCCAGGGTCGCAAGGAACAACTGGAAGTAGATGGGCAGGTCAAAGCTGGCATTACCCTGTGGGTGGAAGACCGCGACAGGGCGGTGAGTGCGGGTCAGTACCGCCAGCAACAGGCGGAACGTTGCGCCACCGAAATCACCCACCTGCTCAACGGCGCGGAAAAAGGCGACACCGGTTTCCGCAAAGGCGAACAGTTTCGGCCCCTGCAGCCCAACGACATTGCCATTCTGGTACGAGACCGCACCGAAGCCAAAGCCATTCGCGATGCGCTGATGGAACGTGCGGTGCGCAGCGTGTATCTGTCTGACCAGGATTCCGTGTTTGCCCAGCCGGAAGCGATCGACCTGCTGCTGATCCTGCACGCCTGCGCCAACCCGGAATCGGACAGCAAGGTGCGCAGTGCCCTGGCCAGTGCGTCACTGGATATGGCCTACACGGAACTGGATGCCATCAATCAGGATGAGGTGCGCTGGGAACGCATGGTGGAACAGTTCCATGGCTATCGCCACCAGTGGCAACAGCAGGGTGTATTGCCCATGCTGCGCAACCTGCTGATGGATTTTCATGTGCCGGTGCGTCTCAGTCAGAGCCTGGACGGTGAGCGGGCATTGACCAACCTGCTGCACCTGTCTGAATTGCTCCAGCAGATGGCCACCCAACTGGATGGCGAGCAAGCCCTGATTCGCTATCTGGAAGAAACCCTCGAACAACAGAGCAACAGCAGCAAGGAAAGCATCCTGCGGCTGGAAAGTGATGATGACAGGGTCAAGGTGATCACCATCCACAAATCCAAGGGGCTGGAATACCCGCTGGTGTATCTGCCCTTTATTTGCAGCTTCCGCCCCGCCGACAAGAGCAAGCCGCCGCTGCGTTTCCATGATGATGACCGGCTGCATGTGTCACTGGAGCCGGATGTGGAAGACGAGCGCAAGGCTGACGAAGAGCGCCTGGCGGAAGACATGCGCCTGCTCTATGTGGCACTCACCCGGGCCTGCCATACCTGCACCCTGGGCATTGCCCCCTACGTGAAAGGTAACGGAAAAACCAACCAGCTGGAGAAGAGTGCCATAGGCCGCCTGCTGTTTGGTGACGGTGTGGAAAATGAAAAGCTCACCGAAAAACTGACACCGGTAATCAGCGACGCGGTAAGCGTGATCGCACCACCGGAGAGCCATGATGCCCCGTATCAACCGGCTACACAGAATGTGACCCTCAAACCGGTACAAGTGCCCCCCCGACATCAACGCCAGCCCTGGTGGATTGCCAGCTACAGTGCCCTCAAGCATGTGCAGGAAACCCTGGCCCCGGCGGACCCGCGCAGCGACCAGTTGGCCGAGCAACCGGATCAGGACAGCATGCCGGAACAGGAGCCTCTGCCGGGTAGCATCCACGCCTTTCCCCGCGGCGCAGCACCCGGCACCCTGCTGCATGATTTCCTCGAGCTGGCAGCGAACCAGGACTTTGTTGCGACCCTGGCGTCCCCAGCGCCCTTCGAACAGGTTGTGGCAGAAAAACTCCAGGCCCGCGGATGGCAAGATCACGGGGCGGTGATCAATAACTGGTGGAAAACCGCCCTGCAAACCCCGTTACCGCTGGCCGCTGATCAGGTGGCGCTGAGCGAGATGGCCACCTATGTGGCAGAGATGGAATTCATGTTGCCCGCCAACCAGGTGAGCGTGGCGGCTCTGGACCAGGCTATCCGCGATGCCATCCACCCGGATCTGCCCCGCCCGCGACTGGAGGCCGACACCCTCAACGGCATGCTCAAGGGCTTTATCGATCTGGTGTTCGAACACCGCGGCAAGTACTACGTGCTCGACTACAAATCCAACTGGCTGGGCGTGGATGACAGCGCCTACACCGCCCGCGCCATGACCCGTGCCATTCTCGACAAGCGTTACGAGGTGCAGTACGTGCTTTACCTGCTGGCTCTCCATCGTCTTCTCAAGAACCGCCTTGGCGAAGGCTACAATCCGGAGCAACACCTGGGCGGCGCCGTCTATGTGTTCCTGCGCGGCATGCAGGGTCCAGCAGCGGGCACGGTCTTCGACCGGCCGGCGACGGAGTTGATTGAAAGGCTGGATGCGATGTTTGGAGGCGAGGGGTGAGTTTAAAGTTAAAAGTTAAAAGTTTAAAAGCGCGGGGGACGCTTTCCCTTGCTGGAACTCTGTACCCGCGCACCACTACCCAAGAATCGCGGCGCATGACCTGTTCGTTAAACTCTAAACCTTCCCGCGTTTCAACTTTCAACTTTCAACTTTCAATGGCTTTTGGGGGCTTCGATGCAATCTGATCTATTCTCCGCCCTCAATTGGGAAGATGCCCTGGAGCGGCTACGCGACGGCGGACTGTTACGGGATCTGGATGTGGCCATTGCCCGCTTTCTGCAACAACAGTGCAGCGATGCCAGTTATGAAGTGCTGTTACTGGCGGCCTTTACCAGCAACCAGCAGGCCAGTGGTCATCTCTGTCTGGATTTTGAAAATGACGCCCTGAGTACCCAGCTGTGGGGCACGTCACCGCCTGCGGAACTGACGCAGTTACTCCCGGGGACACCCGCCCAATGGCGCAAGGCCTTGCAGCAAAGCCCGCTGGTCAGCGACGACGGCAGCACACCACTGGTGCTGGATAACCATCGACTTTATTTGCGCCGTAGCTGGTCACAGGAACGGTCGGTCGCCAACGCCATTGCAACGCGGCTGGCAACGCCTTCCGGACTGTCTGCACAACAACTGCAGGGCCCGTTGCAGGCGCTATTCCCTGACAGTGATAACAACACCAACTGGCAACAGGTGGCCTGCGCGCTGGCCAGCCGCGCTGGTATCGGCATCATTACCGGCGGCCCGGGGACCGGCAAGACCACCACAGTGGTAAAACTGCTGGGCCTGTTGCAAAGCCTGGCCGTGGGAAACCAACAGCGCCTGCGCATTCGTCTCGCCGCCCCCACCGGCAAAGCCGCCGCGCGGCTCACCGAATCCATTGGCGACCAGGTAGCCGCCCTGCCGGTCTCTGATGCGGTTCGCGACAGCATTCCCACCGACGTGACCACCCTGCACCGCCTGCTGGGCACCCGGCCGGATTCGCGGCACTTCCGTCATCACGCCCACAATCCCCTGCACGCGGATCTGGTAGTCGTGGACGAAGCCAGCATGATCGACATGGACATGATGGCCAGCCTGCTGTCAGCCCTGCCCGCCCATGCGCAACTGATCCTGCTGGGCGACAAGGACCAGCTGGCCAGCGTGGAAGCCGGCGCAGTCATGGGCGATTTGTGCCGCTATGCCTTTGAAGGCCGTTATCAAGCCGATACCCTGGACTTCGTTGCTCAGAGTTGTGGCGCCGATATCCGTGACTTCCGTGAAGTGCCCGACCAGCCCGGCACGGCGCTGGCACAGTCCACAGCCATGCTACGTACCAACTGGCGCTCTAAGGACAGCCCCGGCATCGGCGCCCTGGCTACCGCCATCAACCGGGCAGACCTGAGCAAGTCACGGGCGGCGTTTCTGGATTACCCGGAGAGCCTCAACCGCCGCCGACTGCAGAGCGACAACACACAGTTGGAAACCCTGTTGCTGGAAGGCAGCGCCGGCCACCAGGGTTTGCGCAGTCTTTTTTTGGCCGTCGAGAATCCGCCGGAGGCGAACCCTGAACGGGATCAATGGGCGGCATCGCTACTGAAACAACTCACCCACCAGCAATTGCTCAGTGGCCTGCGCAGCGGCCCTTTTGGGGTGGAGCAGCTCAACCAGCGCATCACCCACTACCTGCAACAACAGGGGCTGGCCCCAGAGCGGGAATGGTATGCGGGTCGCCCGGTGATGATGACACGCAATGATTACCAGCTGGGACTCATGAACGGCGATGTGGGGCTAACCCTGCCCGGAGAAACGGATGACAGTGGCCTCCGCCCCTTGCGGGTCGCTTTCCAGTTGCCGGATGGCCGCATCAAGTGGGTACTCCCCTCAAGGCTGGACGGGGTGGAAACCGTGTACGCCATGACGGTACACAAGTCCCAGGGCTCGGAGTTCCGCCACACCCTGCTGGTACTCCCCGATGCACCCCACCCCCTGCTTACCCGGGAGCTGGTGTATACCGCGGTCACTCGGGCGCGGGAAACCTTCACCCTGCTGGAATTCGGCAAGCCCGGGGTATGGGACAGCGCAGTGAAGAAAGCCACCTGGCGCGCCTCCGGCCTGGCAGACCGGCTGGCACACCAGCATCAATAACGGGACCCTCACAGGCACAACGAGGTCACAGAGATCACCCAGAGAAAGCTTGTTTTCTCAGTAACCTCCGTGGTGAAAAACGGTTGGTCCTGGCCAGGAATCGTTCCGCCACCGAGCGCAACGAAGGAAGCCAGGCAAGGCGGCACTACAGGGGCAAGCGGAGCGAATAACCCACGCCGCGACGAAAAGGTGGAGATCAAACCGTAATGCTGTTCACTCAAGGAGAGGTTTGGTCTTCTTGTAGATACCGTCTCTCTCCATACCCTGCAAGCCGTCTCTATGCGACTTGTGGGGTATATTTCTTTTGGTGCTTGATTACCCCATAGGCGATTTGCACCAGCTTGCGCATTGCTGCCACCACAATCACTTTACCTGTCTTCCCCCTGTCTTCCATGCGCCGTCTCAGTGCCCGGATATCGGGGTTGTGGGTGCATGCTGTGACTGCTGCCATGAACAATTTTCCCCGTACGTTGGCGCGGCCACCTTTGCGGATCTTTGTCGGCTTTCTGGAGTCGCCGGATTCATTGTGCACCGGCGTAATGCCCAGGAAGGCGGCACATTGCTTGGCTGACCGGAAGTCCCGACTGTGTATTAGCGACAGCAGCTCTCGGGACATCACATCGCCTACCGCAGTGATGCTCTCCAGCAGTGAGCGGTCCTGTTTCAGTTCAGGATGGCCATCAATGTGGTCATCGATGTCCTTTTTGAGCTTGCGGATCTCCTCATTCAGTGTCGCGATCATGTCCTGTATAGAGGCAATGACTCGCTCGCTTGACTGGTTGAATTCCGCTTTCTCAAGCCGGTTTTCTTCCCGCTGACGGTCTTTCTCCAAGGCCTCCAGACGAGCACCAAGCGCTCGTAACTGCCTGATCTCTGGCGCTTCCGGCTGCCATTTATGTAGTCGCTCATGCTTCTCTTTCACGTAGAGAGCCAGGCACAGCGAGTCGAGCTTGTCTGTCTTGCTTGAGAACCCTTCACTCTTGGCGAAGTCCCTGGTGCGCGCCGGATTGGCCACATACACCTGCAACCCAGCTTCATGGAGTGCGTAGGTCAGGTTCTCGTGATAAATACAGGTGGCTTCCAGCACCACATGAATCTCGGACGGCTCAGCACCGGTCTGCTTGAGCAGCCACTGCGCAACCTCGTGCTCCTTCCCGCGCCGATTCTGGAAAACCCGTGTTTTTACCTTCCGGGGATTGGCCTGGCGCAGCCAAAGTGTATCGAGGCTCTTTTTGCTGACATCAATTCCAACGAAGTGCATCTCTCGTGTCTTCCCTTGCTTATACGGCTTCATCCCGCGGAGGGGAGAGCCCGGATACCGTTCAGATTTAAGAGAATGGGTCGGAGCCAGGATCTACGTCACAGGGTCTATGCCCTCAGGAGCTTGTCAGGCTTTAACCCGACCCGTGAGTGCTGGTAGCTAATCAGCACTCGTGGAGAGATACAAGGAGCTTGCTTGCAAGCGAAGCCTTTGTGTCATGCCGCGCCATTCGCGTGCAAGCACGCTCCCACTGAAACATCGCGCTTCAGTGAACAGTATTGGGGGGGCAAACCGGCTTTTACCGGATACCCCGATCAACCATTTAAACTCGCTGGCTATCGCTCAAGGCCGGGGGCAATTAGAATCGGGCCTGACCGCTGTTCAGACACATTGCAAACAGGATCCTGACTCTCCATGTCCACCGAACTGACTCGCTCCTCATCCACACTGGAGCAGCTGCGCCGCATCGAATCCAGCAAACTGTTCCAGGGCGCAGTGATCGCCATCATCATCCTTTCCGCGCTGACCATTGGCGCCAACACCTATAACCTGCCGCCCCTGTTCACCGACACCCTGGCCGTGCTCGATAACGCCATCACGATCTTCTTCCTGGTGGAAATCCTGTTCCGGTTTGGCGTCCACGCGGACAAGAAGCGCTTCCTTCTGGATGGCTGGAACCTGTTTGATACCCTGGTGGTGATTGGCAGCCTGATACCCATGGACAATGCCGAAGTGGTGCTTCTGGGCCGATTGTTGCGCGTATTCCGGGTATTGCGGCTGGTATCGGTGGTGCCGGAACTGCGCTTCCTGATCAACTCCCTGATCAAGGCGATTCCCCGCATGGGTTACATCGCCCTGCTCATGTTCATCATCTTCTATATCTACGCGGCCATGGGCTCCATGTTCTTCTCCGGTGTCGATGAAACCCTGTGGGGCGATGTGGCCATTTCCATGCTCACCCTTTTCCGGGTGGCGACCTTTGAAGACTGGACCGACGTGATGTACGCCACCATGGAAAGCTATCCATTAAGCTGGCTGTACTACCTCAGCTTTATTTTCCTCACCGCCTTCGTATTCCTGAACATGATGATCGGTGCCATCCTGGAAGTCATGAGCGAGGAACAGAACGCCAAACAGGCAGAGGAAGCCCATGGCGAAAGGGAAAGAATGAGCCGTCAGCTGACAGACATTCAGGCGGAACTGGCCGAGCTCACCAGGCTGGTTCAGTCCAGCAAAAAGTGATTCGGACTGTCTGCCAATTCAACAGATTCATGCTGGATTAGCGGGGAAGGCAGTGAGAAGGTTTTCCCCGCCTTTATCAGGCTAATCTGCCGTTGCGGTCGCTGCATACCTGACGCCTGACAACCAAAATGACAACGCAGGGTTATATCGTGCGCCTGTGACTCCCTCACCCGCTTGAGGATTATCACTCAGCCTGGGGGACTGTCTTTCCAGACAATCGATTTTCAGCTGAGACGTGCCTTGCGGAGTGCACGCTATTCCCGCATCAGGCGTCGAGCATTTTTCGTGAAGGGGAGATTCTCTCTCAGCCGGTTAATCCAAAGGTGGGTTATTCCTGCAATTGCGAGGTGAATCAAAAAAAACGGGACACCAGGTGTCCCGTTTTATTGCTGCCAGCCTGCTGGCAACCGCGGCGTTTACTCCTGCGGCTCCACAATCACATCTGCGCGGCGATTCCGGGCACGACCTTCAGGGGTGTTGTTGTCACCCACAGGCCGAGATTCCCCGAATCCCTGGGTGGAGATACTCTCCCCGTCCACGCCCAAATCCGTCACCAGCTTATCGCGCACAGATTCCGCACGACGCTCCGACAGGCTTTGGTTGTAGGATTCATCGCCAGTATCATCAGTATGACCTTCCACGCGAATGGAGGCTTTTTCACCCGCCTTCATGCGTTCCGCCGCCGTGCGCACCTGCTCATCAAACTCACCTTGCACCCGGTCACTGTCGAACGGGAAGTAAAGGCTACCGGCTTGCTGCACCTGCCCGGAAGCATCATCGACTTCACAACCTGTCTCATCAACAACCGCGCCCGATGCAGTGCCTGCACACTGGTCTACGTCATCATTGACGCCATCGTTGTCGGCATCCAGCACAATTACATCTTCCGGATTGGTTACCGCATCCTCATCACTGCTTTGCGACTCATCATCATTGCTGATACCGAACGCCAGGTTGATGCCGGCGTACACCTGCCCTTCCCAAAATTCACGATCGAGGCTGTAGGCATGACGGGTACCCAGGTCCAGCACCAGATGCTTGAAAAAGGCAAGCTGGAGACCGAGCTCCAGACCTGCCATCAACTCATCATTCTTGTCACTGTTCGGGCTGTTAATACTCTCGATGATCTGCTCACCCACGTTGAGCCCCACATAGGGCTCAAAACCCAGCAAGCCGTGGTTGTTCAGATGGTAGCGACCACTGGCAAAATAGTTGGTCATATCAAGGCGCAGACCTGAGTCTACGTATTTGCTCTCTGCATCCCCCTCTACGGTTTCGTACCAGCCTTGTACAGACCAGTTGGGATGAAAGCGCCAACCGATTTGGCCACCGTAGAAGGCCACATCCTCAAGGCCGTTAACCGTCTTACCTATGACCCGATTGTCGTAAAAGGTATAAAAACTGGCATGACCACCAATGTAACCATAACGGTCAGGGACATTTTCATTGGCCGTAGCAAAGGGAGCCAACAACAGGGAAGAAGCTGCAATCACCTTGAGGGTTGCGTTCACAGTGCAAATCCTTTTCTGTGCGAATGGAAGGTGGGCGATTGTATGACTTTCCCTTATGTCATAAATAGATCATTTGGGGCTGATATAGCGATTATTTACCGAAACCAAACCAAGCCGCCCAGTAAGAGATACAGTTATCTAGCCCTTTCCACTTACCCCTTCACCCAATATTCACACTAAAGCCTAATAAACCTTATGCCTGTCCAGGCACTGGCCCTGGGCAAGCGATTCAGGCTCAGGCGAGGCAAGGACTCCCAAAGCGAGTTTCGAAAGGCAAAACCGGCCTCATCGAAAGGGCGTTGGGCTTTGAGCTTCGAGATGCGCTTCTGGAATCCTTACCTCGCTCAGGCTCGGATCACGGCGGAACGGCCGTTATTCGCCACGCTCACCCTTCGGGCTGCACTGTTTGCGTTACTCCGCTGCGCTACGTTCCTGTAGCGGGATAGCAATCACCGATGCCACAGAGCCCCACATCGTATCAACTCAGTGATCTCTGCGAGCTTTGTGGTAAAACTGGCTTTGCTGATTGTGTGGGAAGTTCAGCTTGCTGAACGAATGCGGCTGCAGACCCGGGCATGCTATCTGAACCTTCGTTCAGCAAGCTGAATCTCCCACCAGACATCGATCAAAAGAGGAAGTAAAGCGCTGGAATCGCGACGCCAACAAGTGAAGCCAAGCACGCCTGACAAGGCGGCTCGGCAGGGGTGAGCGATGCGAATAACCGACGCGCTTACGGGAAGGTGCGGGGCCTTCCAGGAAATCCCCGATGAAACGATATAAGGGTGAGAGAGTGCCAGCCTTGCTTTCGAATGAGCAGAAGTGCTGGCGCGTGCGGGGGTATCCAGGATCAGAAACGAACAAAAGGCCGGCGGCGGTGAAACCGCCGGCTTTTCAGAATCAGTTAACGATCCGTTCCTTGTCGAAGAAGGCTTCAATCAGCCACTGGTTGTAACCGCCCAGGCGCTTACCTTCCAGCCTTGCTTCAGCCTCACGATAGATCGCATGGCGCTCCATGCTCTTGGGCAACAGTACCGCCATGGTCCAGGCACCGGCGCGCATCCAACCATAATTCAGCTTCTGCCATAGGCCATACTTCATGTTGTACTGATCACGAATACGCGGCGGCAGCTCCGCTGAGGTGATAATTTCCTGCCCCCACAGCGGAAAGATCATCCAGATTGACTTGGCATCGAAGAGATCCTTTTTCAGCTGCAGCGCATTGTTGGTCACCGTCAACTGGGGGCTGTCCCACATGGCTTCGTTATAGGCCATGAACTCGTTCCAGTCCTTGGGCAGTGCGCTCTCCGGAATCCCGAACAGCATGGCGAACAGCTTGGTTTCCTCGTAGTACTGATCTTTTTCTTCCTGGCTCAACGTGCCAATCATCTCTTCGTACATGTGCATGCTGGTTTCCCAGAGCGTTGCATGCACCCAGATCATGGCGTTGATTTCGTTGGCACGATATTCGGAGCCACGATCAAACGCGCCGGCTTGCTCAGTCACGTGACCTTCAATTTCTTCATGAATATCACGGACCTGATTAGCCGACGTCATGGCCTGGGAGGTGCTGCCATAGACCATGTTGGAAATATGGTAGAAGGTCCTGCGGGCACGGCCCAGCGGATCATCACGCACCACCGAATGCTCGTCGATGCCGGCGGTGACCCAGGGGTGCGCCACCTGCAGCAGCAGTGCACGGCCAGCACCAAAGCCGGAAGGCAATGCCAGGCCAGTGACTTTCCACATCATGGAATCCGGACCATATAGCCCTTCACGGGGGTTGGGCAGCTTGTCGTTATGGATCTTTGCCAGCTGACGACAGAAGTCCACCTCGTTGATCCAGCGCGGCAGCGGCGCACTGCCATCACGGGGCACCAGCTGGGCAACCACATCACTGTCACGGGCAGGGTCATTGGTGGCCGCAACCTGTTCATCGCTGACACCCTGTTCACAGGGGTGTGCCAGATAACCGGTATCCCCCCGCACCATCTTCAGGATCAGTCCCTTGTCATCACCTTCCAGTTTGATGTCAGACGGCAGCCGATAGTTGCCTTGCAACGACATGTAGTCACGGAAGCGAATATCCCAACCGGCCTCTTCAATCCGGTCAAGCTGGTAATTACCATCCTTGTAAATCTCCGCGGACTCAGTGGCGGGCAAGCCCCGCAACCAGTAAGAAAGATTGCCCGCGCTGATACTGGCACGTAGATGCTCAGCAACGGCTACCGCATCCGCGCCACCTGTGACATCAACGCTTTCGCTGCCAGGCTCAAACACATTGCCACGGATGGTCGCCTGGGGATCGCCCACACGCTCATCCATAAGCAATCCAAGCTCATAGTTTTCGTCTATCTGCAGGTAATAGAAGTAGCTCTTGCTTTTCTCATCATCAGCAAACAGTTCAAGCTTTCCTTCTACGCGCCATTCGCTCATCCCCTCTGGAGATTTGGGCACATAGCTGGATTCCTTGAGTGACGAACAACCTTGCAGGACCAGGAACAGGGCAAGCAAATACACCTTGCCGAAAGAAAGGATAACGCGGCTCATGACAGCCTCTCATGTTGTTGTAGTGATTATGCAGCAATGAATTCAGGCAATGCCTTTAACAAGTCACCGACAGAGCATGCCGATGACTTGCCAAAGGGTGGCTCAACCCGATCAAGCGGGTTGGCGCAGTGCCTTCTTGTCGATCTTGCCCACTGAAGTGAGCGGGATCGGATCAATAAAGAAAATTTCCTTGGGTACCTTGTAGGGCGACATGTTTTCGCGACAGAAGCTTTCCAGTTGGCTTTTCAGCTCGCTTTCATTTTCCGCGCAATCCGCTGTGCGCTCAACGTACAACTGGACCACATCGTTACCAGGACGGTTGGTATCCGGGCGGCCGACCACGGCACACATTGCCACCCAGGGAAGGCTTTGTACCTTGCTCTCCACTTCCACAGAGAACACCTTGTAGCCACCGACGATCAACATGTCCTTGCTGCGGTCACAGACACGGACAAAGCCGTCTTCATCCATCACACCCACATCACCGGTGTGCATCCACAGCTTGCCATCAATTTCCCGCAGGGATTTGGCGGTGGCTTCCGGCATTTCCAGATACCCCTGCATCACCTGAGGGCCGGAAGCAATGATCTCACCGGCTTCACCCAGCGGCATCAGGGTCTCGCCGTCTTCCGCATCAACGATACGCACATCGGTGCCCGGCAGCGGAAACCCCACATGGGCTTCCTTGAAATGAGAGGCAGGGTTAAGGGTGATCACCGGGCTGGTCTCGGTCATGCCATACACCTCGCAGAACTTGCCCGCACCGACCACGCTTTCCAGCTTCTGCACTTCTTCCTTGGCAAAGGGCGCCGCACCGGAAATCGCCATCCGCAGACCGGCAAAATCCAACCCCTTGAAGGTCTCGTTGGCGCACAGCATCTGATACAGCGCGGGCACCGCAGCCAGCACGGTGGGAATGCGGGCCTTCATTTCATTCACGAAATGATCGATATCACGGGGGTCCGGAATCAGCAGGAAAGTGGAGGCCGTACGCAGGGCATTGAACAGGACTGCCGCACCGCCGATATGGAATAGCGGGAAGGCAGATGCCACGGTTTCTTCACCGGTACGGTAGCCATAAAAGACATTGGCCTGCAGGTTGTTCATGAACAGGTTGCGCGAAGACAACTTGGCGCCCTTGGGCAGGCCTGTGGTGCCACCGGTATATTGCAGATACAGCACCTTGTCCATGTCCACTTTGGTATTCACGGCGGCGGCGGTTTCCGGCATGTGATCATGCAGGGAAATGCCCTTGATGCCTTCGACTTCGGTATCCAGCGCTTCGCCCTGACCACTCATGATGTCCATGGGGCCAGATACGATCACCGTCGTCAGGGTAGGCACCTTGCCCAACACCGGCTGAACGGAGGCCTGCCAGAACGGCATCAGTGTCATCAGGATCTTCACTTTCGCATCATTGGCCTGATGGGTAACTTCCGGCGGAGTCATCAGTGGAGAAATACTGGTGGTCACCATACCCAGGCGGGCCGCTGCGATAAACGCAATCACGTATTGCGGCGTATTGGGCAGTTGGATACCAAGCACATCCCCTTCTGTGGCGCCCTGCTCTGCGAACAGCGCAGCCATGCGATCGGCCAGGGTATCCAGTTGTTTGTAGGTCAGCGCCTGGCCGAGAAATACCAGTGCTTCCCGATCAGGAAATTCTGTCGCATAGCCGCGCACATAATCAGACAGGGTTTTCTCAGGCAGCTCCGGCAGGGTATACCAGTCTTTGCCCAGAGATTCGTAGGTAGACAGCCAGGGGCGAGATTCCTGATTCATAAAAGCACCTTAAGCGTGTTTATTGACGTTATTGGCTTGCCGGTGGCGAGCAGATAGAACGCTCCGCCGCTCAGCAGATGCAACCATGCTCACCGGATTATTCCCTGTGAGCCCAGGCCACAGCTGGACTAAAAAACCGGGTCACGTTGACGGTGCGACAGTCTCAAGACTCTCACCCTACGCAGACCACGAATCACCACCGCCCGGTCCTTCCGGGCTCCCCCGCAGCCAGTTAACCGGGGGAATTACTTGCTCCCAAGATAGAGGTTGTGGCCCAACAGGTCTTTAGCCACATCTGCCATCACAGGCTTATCTTTGATCATTCCGGCGGCCCCCATTATCGACGGATTGCGTTGACAGCCAGCAGTAAATCGCTGCCACTTTTGAGAACACACAGATGCCGGAAAAGGAATGCCGGTTTACCGTTACGATCCGTAACCCGCCATACCATTAATGCACCCAATGCCGGCATCTGAAGTCGCGCCTGAACGGAAAAAGTGATCAGTAACAGCGGGTATTAGCGAAGAAAGGAAGGATTTTTTTTCAGCGGGAAAAAGGCGACCTGCCGGACCTGATAAAACCAGATCCTGCGCAGGCCAAATGCACACTACTAACAACTAACAAACAGAAATCAGTACTTATTCCACCACGGACTCGTGCAGCACCAGCGCCATGGCAGCGACGCGATTCAAGGCATCCACAGACAGGGTGGCACCGGTAATACCATCCACATCCACAGACAGGGCGTCCTGTTCTGTCAGGTTGACGCCGATATACTGTTCCCGAAAAGCAGCCTGATGAATTTCTCCACCTCGCGGCTCGCGGTAAACCAGCAGTTCCAGTACGGAAATCTTCCCCTCCGGACTGATGCCAATACCGATGGTCATTGGCATGTCTTTACTTTTTTCGTCAATGATCCAGGCCGTCGTGCCGTCATTCTGCCAATAACGCAGACGCATGCCACTGTAGCGATGGCCCAATGCGGCCTCGGCCCGTTTGCGGGTTTCACCGCGCAGGGGCAGCAGGGAAATACCGGGCACATCATTGCCATAGACCTTACCGAGAAACGCTTCAGGCGTGGAATACTCGGTCTCATCGTAAGCCGCTGTGGCCGGCAGCGAGAACACCAGTATCAATGCGCCCAGCAGGCGCATTGATACCCGGGAGAGTTCAACCTTCATCAGTTAACCAACCGTTCCTTGTCGAAGAAGGCCTCGATGAAGAACTGGTTTACACCACCCAGCTTCTCACCCTCCAGGCGAGCCATGGCTTCGTGGTACACCGCCTGGCGCTCCATATCCTTGGGCAACAGTGCACCAAGAGTCCAGGCACCGGCACGCATCCACGCGTAGTTCATCTTCTGCCACCAGCCATACTTCATGTCGTACTCTTCACGAATACGCGGGGGCAGTTCAGCAGAAGTGATAATTTCCTGACCCCACATGGGGAAGATCATCCAGATAGACTGAGGCTTGAACAGATCCTTCTTCAGCTGCATGGCCGCCGGGGTCACCGTCAACTGCGGGCTGTTCCACATGGCCCGGTTGTACTCCATGAATTCATTCCAGTCCGCCGGCAACGCCTGCTCCGGAATACCGAACAGCATGGCAAACAGCTTGGTCTCTTCGTAGAAACGGTCTTTCTCCTGCTGTGTCAGCGGCTCTTCCATTTTCTCGTACATATGGACGATGGTTTCCCACAGAGTGGCGTGCACCCAGATCATGGCGTTGATTTCGTTGGCGCGGTACTCGGAACCCCGCTCAAAGGCACCACTTTCTTCGGGAAGATGACCTTCAATTTCTTCGTGAATGTCACGTACCTGGTTTGCCGAGGCCATGACCTGCGGCATGCTGCCATAGGTAACACTGAGGATGTGGTAGAAGGTTCGGCGGGCACGGCCCAGCGGATCGTTGCGCACCACGGAATGCTCATCGATACCGGCAGTCACCCAGGGGTGAGCCACCTGCAGCAGCAGTGAGCGACCGGCGCCGAAACTTCCCGGCAACGCCATGCCGGACAGGCGCCACATCATGGAGTCCGGACCGTAGAGGCCCACACGGGAATCCGGCAACTCGTCGCCGTGAATTTTCAGCAGCTGCTTGCAGAAATCGGCTTCGTCAATCCACCGAGGCAACGGCGCAGTACCATCGCGGGGAACCAGAGTGGTGACGACATCGCCCTCACCGACCTGCTCCACAGAGGCGTTGATTTCGTCTTCAGACAGGTTCTGGCCACAGGGATTGGTCAGATAACCGGTTTCTGCCCGCACCAAATCCATGCGCAGCGACTTGTCGTCACCATTGAACTTGATGTGCGCAGGCAACTTGTAGTTGCCGGTTACCGACATGAAATCGTGGTAGTAAATCTTCCAGCCATTTTCCTGGATTTTCTTGGCCAGATTGGTGCCCTGCTGTTCAACCTGCGCGTTTGCCGTGGCAGGCAGGCCACGCACCCAGTAGGACAGGTCACCGGCCCGCATGACGGATTTCAGCTGTTGGGCCACCTTTTCCGCCTCGTAGCCGCTGATCACATCCAGCTTTTCGCTACCGGGCTCATAGATGTTACCGCTGATCAATGCCTTGGGTTTGCCGACCGGGTCATCGCCGAGAATGGCCAACTCATAATTTTCATCGATCTGCTTGAAATAGAAATGGCTTTCGCTCTTGTTGCCACCGGTCTTCAGCTCAAACGAGCCTTCTACCAACCATTCGCTGAGCGTTTCAGGGGACTTGGGAACATAGTCAGATTCCTTCATGGATGAACACCCATGCAGGAAAACCACCAACAACCCGAGAAGCAGTACTTTTGCGTTTTCGCTAAGCATTTTCATGAGGCTCTCTACTACGTTTTTTGTTATCAAAAGGCAGCTCCGGGAGGAGCTGCATGGTGCGCGTTTCCTGGCGCTGTCGGGCAGCCCTGTCTGAACCTATCCCGGGGTTCAGATGGCTTCCTGGGCGACTGTCTCCTGGGTCGTCCGGGCCATGTTGTAGGCTTCGGGGTGCTTTTTCGCATCCGCAAAGGCCCGGCGAGCCATGGGAATCAGTCGCATCTTTTTCGGCGTGATGGCATACATCAGCCGATAAAAGCGGCACCAGGCCTTGAACAACCGCTGATCCCCTTTCGTCCAGGGAATGTCGAACTTCTCACGATACTGGTGCGGCAAGGTGGCACGCAGATTAAAGCGCATGAGGCGCCCCAGCACGGCACGAATCATTTTCCAGCCGATTTCCGGCAACCAGTCTACCGGCGGCTTCGGAATCTCAAGATAGTGGTTATGCGCAAGCAGCTCCTGTGCCACTTCACCCATTTCCAGCTTCTCTTCAATCATCCGGTTGAAATAGTCCCAGTACTCGCTCTGGGTTGCCGGCAGATCCTGATCACGGATACCCATCAGGAAACCGAGCTGACGCCACTCCTGAAACATCTGCTCGCGCTCCTCCGTGGTCGGGGGCGTACCGAGCATTTCGTGCATCCGGATAGTGGCGTCATAGCCGGTGATATGTACCCAGCTGTAGGCCTCGGGATCCAGTGAAAAGTATTTCTTGCCATGCTTGTCCACACCCTTGATGGAGCGGTGCAGATCATACAGTTTCACGCCCATCTCGATGGCCTTCTGGGGCCGGGCATAAACAATAGGCCACAACATGGCAGTGGAACGCTTGGCGCGTCCCCAGGGGTCTGTTTTGTATACCGAGTGGTCACCCACACCGGCATCCACAATCGGGTGAGACACCTGCAGCACAAACGCCTGCGGGAGCATCAGATTGAAACGCCAGGACCCGAAGTCCTGCCATGTCAGGGAATCCGGCCCAAGCGGCTTCAGTACATCGCGGCGTGATTGCTCAGCGGTTTGTGTCATCGGGCACTCCAGTCATCCTGCAATGAGACAAATGCAAAAATACGTCTCAATATGGCATTTCGCAAGACAGTGAAACAAATTTGATCTCGTTGTCGACTACTCGACGGAGCAATTTCATGCAAACTGAAATCAATTGCGCATGACCGGCCAGACAGCGCCGTTTCACACGCGCCCGACCGGTGATCAGCCCTCAACCGCCACTGATGTGCAGAATGGGCCAAGTGGGCATAAATAGTTGGCAGTCTTTTGTATCGAACAACGATACGATTATTGCTTTCTGTATCATAGTGTGTTTTTTTTGATACGCAACAACTCTGGATCGAAAAACTGGACGGACCCGCCAGCCCTCATCCAACAACACCCAATAACGGTGCTGGAGAACAACAATGACCAAATGCTCACAATTAGGCTTAGGCCTGCTTATACCCGCAATGTCTATAGCCCTCTCAGGCTGTGGGGCGGACAACAACCCATTTGTGGTTCCACCCACAACTGACGGTTTGACATTCACCTTCCCGGTTGACGGTATGGTCGATGTGCCCACCCCCAGCAAGGCCATGCTGGTGTTTTCCAGCCAGGTCAATGAAACCGCTGTGATGGCCAACTGTACGGGCACCGCCGACGCGCCCATTGGCGCCTTTTGTGTGACAGGCCCGGATGGCCCGGTCGACACCGGCAGCTACACCAATATCATCAACAATGGCCGTACCATCGAATTCAGTATGGACGGCCTGACCCCCGGCACGACTTACCAGGTCTGGCTGCGCCGTGAAGCCTCCCCCAAGGCAAAGAATATCGGCGATGGCGAGGAGCCTGTGTTCAGCTTCACGACCCGTCAGGAAGCCCCTGTCAAAGGACAGACTCCTGCCGTGCTGGCCTTCAACCAGGAAAGCCCACTGGCCTTTGTGGAAGGCAGTGAAGTAGAGCCTGAATTCCCGATCGTGGACATTTCTCCGGTTCGCCTAACGTTCAACGAGCCGTTGTTTGATGATTCGGTGGTATTGGGTGAGTCTGTCCAGTTCGTCAAAGTGAGCGGAGAAAATGGCGAAGAACCCGTGGATGCGGACATGCTCGCCGAGCGCCACTACATCACACTGCAGCCCATTGAGGACATGGAGGGCGGCGCCCACTATGAAGTACGCCTGAATGGCATCGTCGACCTGAATGGCGAAGCGCTGGAGCCGGTGACCTACAGCTTTGTGCCCGCGAGCACCAAGGACACCCCGGACGCAGCCAATCCACCTATTTATCAAACCCTGCAGACCTTCCCGGACATGGAAAGCCCCGGCTACCCGGGCAAATCCAAGATCACCGGTGGCCCCACCAACCAGTTCACTCTGGTTAATACCGCCCTGGGTAAAAATGTGGCCAACTCCCTGCCCAACGGCCTGGAAGCCTTTCTGGCCAACCCGCAGGCTTTTGGTGGCACCAGGACGCCGGTTCTGGCCCGTAAAGGCCAGCAGCTGCAGCTCACTGGTATCAACCCGGCCAAGCTCGGCGGTGAAGTCAGCACGGATCTGGAAACCGGCCTGATCACAGGGACTTTCCTGAGCAATGTCACCGGTTACCTGATGCCCAATATCTATCGTCCCGATGGCCACAAGATGGACGATGACAAGGCCCCTCTGTACGTGTACATGGACTTTGACCTGTCACTGCAGACCGAGAACCTGCAGGGCAATGCCACCCTGAACCAGAACCTGATGCATGTACGTGCCATTGGTCTGGCCACCATTGAGGACCACGTCCTGACCCTGGAAGTGTTCCGTACCCTGCAGCTGGACGTGCTGGGCGGCGCCACCAAGGTAGCGGCAGATTTCAGTCTGCAGGCCAAGGCCGATCCGGCCGTGGTGGTGGATTACACCAACAGTGATGCCCCCTTTGTCACCGGCGCCTACCCTTCCGATGGCAAGATCGGCGTGGAAACCAATGACAATATCCTGCTGGCCTTCAATGAGCCCCTGAGCCCCGCCGGTCTGGATGAAATCCAGCTGCTGGATATGGGCAACGGCGGGACCCCCGTGGACATCATGGTCAAGCGTAGCGGTACCAGCCTGACCATTTCCCCTCAGGCGCGCCTGAACCCGGCCACCGAATATCAGCTCATCATGAGCAACAACATTACCGATATTCACGCCTTCGAACCGCGCACCATTGAAGTCAGCGGCGAAGATGCACTGGGCGGCGACAGCACCCTCACGTTCACCACCGCCGACTACACGCGTACCGCCAATTCCCAGGAGCAAGTCCCCCCGATCATTCTCGGTCTGCATCCCGGTATTGGCTGTGCACTGGTAGAGACCGAAGTACCTGGTTATGCCGGTCGCTGTAAAGGCGGTCTCAGCGATGACGAACTCTACCTGGATTTCCAGTATGAAATCGGCCGTGTCATTGAAGCCTCTTTCAGCCAACCCATGGATACAGACTCCATGGTGCTGGGCACCATTGCCCCCGGCGGTGACGCCTGCGTAGACGGTCCGGTATGTCTGGGCTGGGATACCGGCAGCAACTGGGAAAGCATCGACGCTGCCCTGGTGCCGAGCAACCTGAAGTTCCAGATTCACCCTGCCGAAGGCACCTTTGTTGCCGGTGAGCAATACCGTCTGGTGGTTAACGGCGACAGCACTCCCCAGCTGTACAGTCACGACAATCTGGGCAACCTGCCGCTGAATACCACACCGATGGAAGGTATTGCCGACACCCCGAAGGCAGGCAACCCGAATGGTGGCGACAACATCATCATTGATTTCAACGCTGTTGCACCTTTCGATACGGTCTATGCCACGGTATATACCCGCCCCTACGCGGATTTCAACGGCAGCGGCGGCTGGGATGACGGCGAACCCTTCCCGTGCACCCGCTTTGGCGAGAACGGCAACCCGATCGACGAGGAAGGCAATCCTGTAAGCGCCGACCTCTCACCGTACTGCAGTAACTTCGCCACTGCCGAAGTACTCGACACCCATGGCCTGATTACCGGTGCCAGCCTGAGCGAGGGCGAGGACAAGATCTTTGCTACCGGTGCCCTGCCAATGGCCTTCAAGCCCAAGCAGGAACTGGATCTGTCCGTGCCGGATCTCGGTCTGGTAGACCAGGGCGATGGCAGCTGGTGCATGCCAAACCCGGACGATCTGGGCGAGCAACCCTGTCTTGATGTGGTCGGCACGCACATGATACCGGTGGAAGTGAATCACCAGGTGATTCTCGGCACTGGTCTCACGATTAATGCCGATGTTGGTCTCGATATTGGCAAAGTGCTCGGTGATCTGGATGTGTTCAACGTCTTTGAAGGTGTGGCCGTATCACTTCCGATCAAGCTGAACACTCGCTCGGTGCTGTTGCGTACCCGTCCGGAGCGACCGGATCCAGAAAGCGATGTGCTGCCCCTGAACGGTTACATTGTGAACCTGGAAGGCGAAGAGCAACCGTACTTCATCGTACGTCTGCCCGCATGGCTGGACGTACCGGATCTCGATCTGCTGACCGCGATCCAGGAAGCACTGACGGAACTGCTGCTTGGCGAAGGGTCCACCTTCCTGGACTTCCTTGGCTTCCTGGAGCTGGAGGACTTCATTGACGACGTTCTGGCCAGCCATACTGCAAAAAGTCTGGCAGTGACCGCCTATCTCTACGGGCCGATCAGCTTCCAGGATGACGGACGGATCACGCTCAAGGTCACCAACCTGAACAACGTCAAGGCAACCCTTGGGCTCGAGCTTTTCCCCGATCTGCTAGATGCCAGCCTCGGTGAAGCCGATCTGCTGCTGCCGGCCGAGAAGGTAGCCCTGCAGGTCATGAACCTGCCGTCCCGTGCCCGCAAACTGCCTGAAAGCAACGCTCAATAAGGACAACAACATGCAGAGCAAGAAACACGTTCTGCGCCTGCCGGCGCTCGCCGCCGGCCTGGCGCTCTGCGCCCCGCTCATGGCGCAGGACCGAACCATTCCTGAATACGATGACGTGCGCGTCGATTATCCCGGCTCCGACTTTGTCCGTGATATCGCCGGTGAAGACCGCTTCTACTTTCGCTTTGGGGCGATGTACTTTGCCCCGGATGTGCAAACCAACTACATTGAGGCCAAGAACCTGAGTGAAGTGGCCGAAACCGCCCTGGGCGGTCCGGGCCCGCATTATCTGGAAGGGGAAGCCACCGCAGACCCCCTGCTACTGCCGGGCATCATCTTCGGCTACAAATTGCCCTGGGGGAAAGGCTGGTCGCTGGAACTGATTGCCTCAGCCCCGCCAACCCTGGAGCTCAAAGCGGAAGGGAAACTGGCTGATGAACCGCTAGTACCGGAAGTGAATGGCATCCCCACCGGTGTGCCGGCGCTGGGTGAAGAAATTGCCACCACCAAGGCTGCCCCACCGCTGGTGACACTGGTAAAACGCTTTCGCCTGAACAAGGGCATACAGCCCTATCTGGGGGCCGGTATCGGTTATCTGTTTACCTTCGACACCGAGGTCACCAACCCGGTCGCTACTGCGCTGGGCGAACCGGATATCGACGTGGACAACAAGTTCGGCTGGGCGGCCCAGGCAGGGCTTGATTTCCACCTGTCGGAGCACTGGTGGGTAAGCCTGGATACCAAGTACATCAGCTTCCCGGACGTGTCTGCCGTGGTGTCCGACATGGTTGTCGAGGCGCCCGGCCTTCCCCAGGTTCCCTACGAAAGAGTGGGTGATGTGGAGTACAACGCGGACATCAACATCCTCGCTTACTCGCTGGGTATCGGTTTCACCTTCTAACCCTGAACGCACGGCAACCAAAAAGACCGGCGGGAAATCCCGCCGGTCTTTTTTTGTGCTCATCGCGGATTAGCAGGAAGGGGCGATGAGATGAATCTCCCTGGCTCAATCCCGCTCACAGGCCGCCAGATGCTTGAAGCCAGACGCCTGACGATAAGAACACAATACCGGGTTGCATCGGCCGCCTGTGTGCGATGCGAAGCCTCGTAGGTTGGAAATCGCCGCAGGCGATCTCCGACAGGGCCTTTCCTGTGGTGCGGGGCAATGATGGAAAATGCGGCGGAGATCGGCTTCCGCCGATTTACGCCCTACGGTGTTACCTGGGCGTGCTGCAGCCGCAGAGCGGCCCCCAAAAAGGTTCATCGTGGATTAGCGGGAAGGTTCTGCTACCGGAGCCTTCCCGCAGGAGCATCGGTTATCCGCTGCGCACGGTGGCGGAGCGATTCCAGCGCTTTACTTCGCTCTGGGTGAAATCGGTGTCTAGTGGGAGATTCAGCTTGCTGAACGAAAGTTCTGGCAGCATGCCATGGCCTACAGCAGCATTCGTTCAGCAAGCTGAACTTCCCACACAAGCAGTCTGGAATCACGCCGCCACCGAGCGTAGCGAAGGAACGCCCGCAGGGCGGCCCGAAGGGTGAGCGGAGCGAATAACCGACGCTTGTATGTTTGAATGCCTCTCCTGCAATGATGCAGGACTTGCCGGGGTGGAGGGACCAACGACGCATCTGACCTCAGGGTACAGACGGTAGGAGACTTGGCCCCACCCCGCACCTATTCATACGCCGATAAAGAATCCATCGGCTGAGTTGCACCTCAGACCGACGATACCAGCAAGCCAGCGTTTAGGTGCGCCCCGACAAGCATGTGTAACCTAGCTCAAGGGGCAGTTCAGTGGCAATGCAAGTAGCAAGATCTATCGTCGGCATCGACGTCGCCAAGGCCGAGTTGGTCATTCATTTCCAGGGCCAGACGTTCACCATCGAGAACACCCCCAAAGCCATTAAACACTGGCTCAAGAGCCTGCCATGCTCCTGTGAGATCGCCATTGAGGCCACAGGGACTTACCACATGGCAGTCATCGAGTTGGCCCATGCCAAAGGGCACCACATTTACGTCATTGATGCTTCACGTCTCAGCAGCTACCGCAAGGGAACAGGCGGCCGAGCTAAAACAGACGCCTCTGACGCCCAGCTGCTTGCCCGCCATCTGCAGAGAGAGAAGGAGGATCTGCGCCGTTGGAGCCCGCCGCCCAAGGCGTATCGAACACTGCAGACACTGCTACGCCGCCGCGCGGCGCTGATCAAGGCGCGAACCATGATCCAACAGAGCCTGGGTGGCGAAAAGATTCTCAAGGCGAGCCTGACAAGGCTGATCTCACAGATCAACAGTCTGGATACACTAATCCAGAAGCATCTTCGCAACACCGTAAGAGAGGCAGGGCTCTGCGATCAGGTACAACGCTGCAAATCTCTGGAAGGTGTGGGCGATCTGACGGCTTACGCCTTGGTCATGGCCTTCCTGCGAGGAGACTTCCGCAACAGCGACGCCTTCGTCGCCTTCCTGGGGATGGATGTCCATGTAAAGGACTCCGGCACCAGAACGGGAAAACGCAAGCTGACCAAAAAAGGCGACTCAGAGACCCGCAGACTGCTTTACTGTGCGGCCATGGCCGCTCGTAAAAGCGCCCGCTGGGCGGGTGTCTACCAAGGTTATCTCGACCGTGGCCTGGCGAAAACGCAGGCCCTGGTCATCCTCGCACGTAAGCTGGTCCGTATCGCCTTCGCGCTGATGAAGAGCCGTACTGACTACGTATCTATGCCTGCCTCATAAAAGGGGTGGACAACATAGAATCTCCTACGGAAAAGTGGAGGCTTTCCCGTAATTCTACGATGAATTTTTCTTTTGCCGCTCCGCGGCCGCAATATGCGGCCTCTGCGACTCAAGCAATCAGCCCGCCATCAGGGGACGCAGGCACTGATCGGCAACCTTACGCACGGACGCTTCATCAGAGGGGTTCATCACCCCTTCCGGCGACAGCAGCATGGATTGCATCAGACGCAACATCAGTTCGGCAAGAAACTCGGTCGACAAGTCGCTGATCGCCTCTTCCTTCTTGACCCGTTCCAGCATGGTCGCCAGAAACATGCGGAAGAAAGCCATCATCTGCCATAGCCCCTGGGTGAAGAATGGCAGGATGATTTCGGTATCAGAGGTTTGCAGCCTGCGCCACAGCGGATGCGCATGGGCGCGGGTTACCGCCAGCACAAAGGACTCAAGCAGCTTGTTGAGGCCGCCCTCGATGGCATTCAGTTCCTGCTCGATCAGATCCAGCTCACGCTTTGCCTCACGCAGAATCACCGCATGGATGAGTTGGTCCTTGTCGCCAAAGCGACGGTAGGCCGTGGCTCGCCCGACGCCGGCACGGTTGGCCACATCTTCCATGGTCGTGCGACGCAGACCGAATTCGATAAACAGCGCCAGACCGGCGTCGAGAATCTTCACATAGGTCTTGTCACCCTCCGGCAATTGAATCCCTTGCAGAAGTGCATTTGAGGCAGCAGTGTTCCGTGACATCGAGACTCCAGGTGAAGATAGCTGTTCAGAGGAAATTGTTATAAGGAAGTAACGGTAGCAAATACTTACTCAAACGTGAACGACAACTATGTATCCCGCCCTTGTCACGTGGTGACACCGTGCGCTTTTCACGTTGCTTTGCGTTGGCACCGGTAACAAACACGGTGTCATTACGGGTGACGTCACCTTCGTGCCCCAACTCTGCGTTTGCCATTCATCCTGCCAGCTGAAAATCCCGCCTTACGTCCGCCACGCTTCCCTGCCTCCTCCCGGCTTCAGTTAGGGGGATGCTCATTGCTGAATGCGTCCTCCTCTGCCGCCCCATGCCTACCGACGACCCAGAAAGCACAGGCGACAGAGGGAACCACCAGACCAGCCACCAGAAGGGATACAAACGGCAGAAATCTGACTAGTGACTAGCAAGTCACAGTTCTGCAATGCTAGTGTTGAGCAGCTGATACAATAATAATAATTTGTATCAAGGTTGCACCCATCCCAAAATGGTGCGCTACACATCATGGCCTACAGAGCCGTGAGATCCAGGCAGCGGCAACGACAACAACAAGTCACCGCAAACCACCGGATCAAGAAATAACAACAACTATTTTTCGACATGACTGTCGGAGGTACGTGTGCAATGAAGAATCCAACCCTCAAGGAAGTACCCTCTCGCTGGAGAGCGCTGGCGACCATGGTCGCAGCAGTTGCGCTTACAACAGCCTGCGGTGGCACCGGTGACGTTGACCCCGTCAACAACGACAATACCAGCAGCACACCGGAAAGCGCCGCCAACACCAGTCTGCCAACACCCCAGACGGAAGATGTTGTCCCGCTATCGTCGCAAGTGACATCCCAGAAATCCTACTCTGCGGGTGAAGATGCGCCGCCCCCGGCGCCCTACGATGGCAGCTACGAAGACCCCTACCACGATGAAGCCCCGATCAACGTCTATAATCGTCCTGGCGATTACGACCCCTATGCGCTGCTGTCAGAAGGCAGCCGCGGGGGCTGGGCGGTCTGGGATTACTGTTACGGCAAGCCGGACAGTGCAGAACTCCCTGTTGATCCCCGTTCCATGGTCAAGGAAGGCGTCAGCTATGGTAAGGCGGTGCATTTCAATGCCTATTGGAAAAACTGCCATGTGGATGCGGAAGCCGTTCAGGAAGTGGGTAACGCCAAGACCTGCGGCGAGCTGCGCGAACGCTTCGAGTGGGGCGGCCGACTGCTGACCGGCGGCTCCGAAGGCGTGGGCGCCCTGTTTGCCGGCACCACCCCCTACACCCTGGAAGGGGCCATGGGCATCTCCACCCTGACAGCAGGCCAGTATCGCCGTCTGTGGATGTCCTGGGGCGGCTATATCGCCAAACCCGATAACTACGATCAGCGGGTTGCTGAACGCTACGGTTCGCCGATCAGCGATACACGCAATCCCTACCCCCTGCCCGGGGAAGATCCGAACAAAACTGACGGCGGCTCAGGTCAGCTGCCACTGATGTTCACACAGATGCGCCTCAAGGACGGCTCCTGGTCCGGCCGCATCGGCATCACCTGCCACGCCTGTCACAGTGGCAACGTGGAGCACGAGGGCATGGGCAATACCCTGGGTAGCGGCAGTCCGCTGGCCGATCTGGATCTGTTCCTGCGTGATGCCCTGCCGCAAGGCTATCTGGCCTCCGTGGCCACCCTCGCCAACCTCAGCCATGGCCGCGGCACCAACAACGCCTCGGACGTGAATCTGGCGTTCATCTTTCCCGATGACGGACTCTACGCCCCGCAGGATTTCTTTGGCCTGATCAATAGCGGTTCCACCGCCTCCATGGATACCCCCGCGTGGTGGAACCTGGGTCACCGTCCGGTGAAGTTTGCTGACGGTATTTTCCCGGCTGACGCCCCCCGTGTGGACCAGGTGTTCTACACACCGATTTTCGGTCTGTTTGGGGCCGTACTGGGCCCGCTGAGTGAAGCAGGCCAGGATTACATGCGTAAGGCCGGGCCGCCTATCAACGCCTGGATCGAAACCCTGAAAGCGCCCAAGTATCCCGCCGAGATTGATACCGCACTGGCAGAAGAAGGTGCCGTGCTGTTCCACGAGCTGGACATGTGGGGCCCGGATCGCGACAACCCCATTGACCGCCCCGAAGGGAACGGTTCCTGTGCCAGCTGTCACGGTGCTTACTCTCCGCGTTATGTGAACGACCCCAACTTCCTGGCCGACCCGGCGCTGGAAGGGGTAGCGTCCTACATCGTGCCGCAGCGTATCATCGGCACCGATGCGGTGCGTTGGGAAACCAACAACGAAAGCATGCAGCGGGCCGGTTCCGTGAACTTCTTTGGTTACCCATCCACCAAGGGCACCGAAAACGATTGTGGCCCGCAGAACCAGGAACGCCTGCGTGGGGATCGTGAGCCGGGTTATCTGGCACCACCGCTGTACGGCGTATGGGCCACCGCGCCTTACCTGCACAATGGCGCCATTCCGGATGTCTGGAGCCTGCTCAAACCGTCTGACCGTCCCACCATCTGGCGACGTGAGTCTGCACCGAAGATGAAGAACCCCTGGTACAACAATGGCAACGTGACCATGGGCTTCGATACCAACTTCTCGCGCGCTTACGACCAGAACAAGCTGGGCTGGAAATACGACGTGATCGATTGTGAATGGCGCACCTGGTGGAACCCTGCGGTAACCCCGGGCTACACCTGTGATCCCAATGACGAGCGGAACACACCGCTGGCTCAGGAGATCCTCGGCGTGCTGTTCGATAACCTGATCCTGGCATGGAACATCTGGGCACCGCCGAACATCACCAATGCCCAGGTGGAAGATCGCAAGATCTACAACACCATCCTGTACAGCCAGGGCAACGAGGGTCACGAGTTCAACAGTGTACTCACCGATGATGAGCGTCTGGCCATCATGGAATACATGAAGACCTTGTAATCCAGGACCCTGCAGTAAAGCAGTAAGAGAAACCCGCACAGCTTGCGCTGTGCGGGTTTTCTTTTGCCGCGCTGCGGCTGTGACGCATGACGCCAGATGCCCGAAGCCTGACGCCGAAACCCAAACCCCTCAGGCTTCGCCTGTTTTTATGAAGAAGAGAAACGGATTTTTTGTGGGAGCGCTTGTGCCCTTTAGGGTATGTCTGCACGCGAAGGTTTGTATATCCGATGGCCATTCGCGTGCAAGCACGCTCCCACACGACAGCCCCCCTGGCGGGCGTAAAAGTGGCCGAAGAGCGGCCAACAAAAAAGGGGCCCTCGGGCCACTGCTGTCCCACAGTTCCATGAAGGTCCTGAGGAAGAGGAGGCGCGTTCTCTTGTGGGAGCTCTCTGTGCTCGTCAGGGTATGCTTGAAGCGAATAGCCCTTGCCGCACCAACATTCGCCTGCAAGCAGGCTCCCAAGAGACAGGTATCTGCGAGCGTCAGAATGCGGCGGTTAAATCCTGTTCCCCTAAACAGAGAAACCCGCCAGCTTGCCAGCCTGGCGGGTTTCGGACTTCGCTAAATCAAACTGTGGGACAGCAGCGGCCCGAGGGCCGCCTTTTTTGTGTTCCCTCCAACGGAAGATTACGCGGAGCGCGCGATCTCCATCAGGTGGACATCCGCATTGCCGAACACACCATCTACCGCACTCAGGCGCTTGACGAAGTGGCCCACGTTCAGCTCGTCGGTCATGCCCATGCCACCGTGAATCTGGATGGCTTCCTGGCCAATCTTGCGGCCGGCACGGCCCAGCTGCGCCTTCATGGCGTGGACCGCCTTGGCCGCATCATCATGCCCTTCCACCAGTTTCATGGTAGCCGCCATCAACAGTGATTTGGTCTGCTCCATGGCGATGAACATGTCCGCCATGCGGAACTGCAGCACCTGGAATTTCCCAATCGGCAGGCCGAACTGCTTGCGGGTCTTGCTGTATTCAACGGTATCGTTGAGCAGCACGGACAGGCTGCCAGTACACTCGGCAGACAGGGCCAGCAGGCCTTCCAGCAGGACGCTTTTGGCAATCTCGTAAGCCTTGTTCATCTCACCGATGCGTGCCGCCTCGGCCACCTTCACATTACTGAAGCGGATCTCTGCACCCTGGCGACCGTCCACGGTACGGTGGGGAGTACGCTCAACCCCTTCGGCATTGGCATCCACCAGAAACAGGCTCAGGCCGTCCTTGTCGCCCACCTGGCCTGCAGTACGGGCCAGCACGATCAGCTGATCAGCATGGTCCCCGTTCAGGACACAGGCTTTGGTGCCATTGAGCACCACGTCGCTCCCTTGCACATCGCCCTGCATGGCGGTGTTTTCCAGGCTGAATACGCGCTCGTATTCTTCTGCGGCAAAGGCCAGCTGCAGGCCACCTTCCAACAGGGACGGAATGGTTTCACCCTGTTGGGCTTCAGAGGCATGACGCAGGAAACCGCCGCCCAGAACCACGGTGGCAATATAGGGTGCCATGATCAGGCCTTCACCCAGTTCCTGCAGCAGTACCATGGTCTCCAGCGGGCCCATGCCCAGACCACCGTGCTCTTCGGCAAACGGTACGGCCAGCCAGCCCAGTTCGGCGAACTGATTCCAGGTCGCTTCGTCCAGCGGCATCAGCTTCTTGTTCTGGCGGTGCTTTTCCACATCGTGGTTATCACGGACAAAACGCTTGGCGCTGTCCGCCAGCATTTGCTGTTCTTCACTCAACTGAAAATTCATCAGACTTCTCCTTGTTGGCGGACGCTTACAAACCCAGAACGGCTTTGGCAATAATGCCGCGCTGGACTTCGTTGGAGCCGCCATAGATGGAGCAGGCTCGTGAGTTCAGGTAATGGGGCATGGCGGTCAGCGCATACTCCGGCCCGATGATCGGTTGCTCATCACCGGGCACCAGGGCCTGAGGCTGCCAGATGGCGGCCTGGGCACCGAGGGTCTCGATACGCAGTTCGGTGACTTTTTGCAGCAGTTCGGTGCCGAGGATCTTGGTCATGGAAGACAGCGCGCCCGGATCCTTGCCGGAAGACAGTGCAGACTTGATACGCATCTCGGTAAATTCCAGTGCCAGCACATCCGCTTCCACGGAAGCAAACTTGTGCTGCCAGACCGGATCCTTGCTCATGGGGCCGTGCACGGTCTGCTGTTTTTCGGCCATCAGACGGATCTTTTCCAGCTGTACGTTCAGGCCCGGAGCGTATTCCTGACCACCACGCTCGAAGGTGAGCAAGTACTTGGCCACGGTCCAGCCGTCGTTCTCCTCGCCCACACGGTTCGCCTGGGGGACACGCACGTTGTCGAAGAACACCTGACACTGCTCGGTGACTTCATCCAGACCGACGATGGGCTCGATGCTGATGCCCGGCAGGTCCATATCCAGCAGCAGGAAGGTAATGCCCTGCTGGGGCTTGCCGTCTTTATTGGTGCGCACCAGCGCAAACATCTTGTTGGCGTAATGAGCGTAGGTGGTCCAGATCTTGGTGCCGTTGATGATGTAGTCATCACCGTCTTTTTCAGCAAAGGTCTTCAGAGAGGCCAGGTCAGAACCAGAGCCGGGCTCGGAATAGCCCTGACACCAGAAATGCTCACCGTTAAGGATCTTCGGCAGGTATTCCTTCTGCTGTTCCTCAGTCCCACAGCCGATCAGGCAGGGGCCACACATGTGCAGGCCCATGGGCACCAGCGGCGGGGTTTCGGCACGCACCAGTTCTTCAGCAAAGATGGCACGCTGGGTGACGCTCCAGCCGGTCCCGCCATGCTCTTTCGGCCAGTGGGGGGCTGCCCAACCCTTGTCATTGAGGATTTTCTGCCAGGCCATGGCTTCCTTCACCGGTGCGAACACCGAGGTCACCATCTTGCCTGCTTCCCGAATTTCGGGGGGCAGACTTTCTTCAAGAAAGGTCCGCACCTCTTCCCGAAATGCCTTTTCCTGCTCCGGCACACGCAGATCCATACCGTACTCCGCTGTTATCAGAATCAATGGTATACAGTGTATACGAGTACGTATGAGACACTCATGACGGGACGTATCAGGGCATTGGCGAAAACCGTCATGCGCAATTTCGTGGCCTTCACAGGCGGCTCTCGACAACTGCTTCCGTTCAGCAAGGCCGGACAAGAACCGATATAATCCCGGCCAATTCGCATTTTCCAGAGCAGGCCCCTTGATGAGCATCAACTGGTTCCCCGGCCACATGAACAAGGCCACCCGTGAAATCCACGATCTGCTGCCCAAGGTGGACCTGATCATCGAGATCGTCGATGCCCGTCTGCCCTACAGCAGCAGCAACCCGGTGATTGAAGGCTTTCGCCAGGGCAAGCCCTGCCTGAAGCTGCTCAGCAAAAGCGATCTGGCCGACCCGCAGATCACAGCCCGGTGGCTTGAGCACCTGCAACAGGACCCCACCGTGCGGGCCCAGGCCATCACCACCCACAAGCCGGAAACCATACGCAAACTGGCCGATACCTGCCGGAAAATGGTGAACAAGCGGATTGACCGCGCCACGACCATCACCGCCCTGATCACCGGCATCCCCAATGTGGGCAAATCCACACTGATCAATACCCTGGCCGGCCGTCAGGTGGCCAAAGCGGGTAACGAACCGGCGGTGACCCAGCGCCAGCAGCGCATCGAACTGGGTGAAGGGCTGATCCTGATCGATTCTCCGGGGATCCTCTGGCCCAAGATCGAGAACGCGGCCAGCGGTTATCGCCTGGCCCTGTCCGGCGCCATCAAGGCCACCGCCATGCACGAGGATGATGTGGCCCTGTTTGCCGCGGAGTACTTCATGGAGGCCTATCCGGCACTCATGCAGGAGCGTTTCAAACAGGCCGATCTGCCCAGCGAAGGCGTACCGTTGCTGGAAGTCATCGGCAAGCAGCGCGGCTGCCTGGGCCGTGGTGGCCATGTGGATTTCGACCGCGCAGCGGCGCTGCTGATCAATGAGTTCCGCAATGGCAAACTGGGCCAGATCACCCTGGAAACCCCGGCCATGGCCGAGAAGGAACACGTCAAGGTAGCGGAAATCCGCGCCAGAAAGGCGAAGGAAAAGGAAGAACGCAAAAAGGCAAGAAAGGCAGCTTACAAGGCCAAGGCGAACAAGAAGGCCTGACTAGGACGCCTGACGCCTGACGCCTGACGCCTGACGCAAAAAGGCCCGCCCGGTAAACCGGGCGGGCCTTTTTGCGTCGAAAACACATGCTATACCCCGCCGTAGGAGCCCAGCTTGCCTGGGCGATCCGAGCCTAAGCGAGGTACGGATTCCAGAAACGCATTTCAAAGATCAAAACCCGAACCGCTTTCCATGCTCCTGGTTTTGCCTTTCGAAACTCGCTTCTCGTAACTCGAAACGGATTACCTCGCTGTCGCTCGGATCGCTTGCAGGCAAGCTCCTACAGGCGTGCCGTGCAGGCTGGGTACCAAGAGGGGATGCCATTTGGCACCGCCCTTCCGGGTGTTGCCTGATACGTGAAGCGTGTTGCGGCCGCCGAGCGGCCACAAAAAAAGCCCGGCTAATGCCGAGCTTTTTGATCCGACCAAATTGGTCGGGGCGAGAGGATTCGAACCTCCGACCCCTTGCACCCCATGCAAGTGCGCTACCAGGCTGCGCTACGCCCCGAGGCGCTTTGTCAGCACTGCTAACAAAGCGGCGTGCATCATAGCGGATTCATTCGCGGGATGGAACCAGTAAACAGCTGATTGGTCAGGGTTTGAGCGATGAGACGGCAAGCCTCAAGCTACAAGCTTCAACGCGGAGAAATGCTGTGTCAACGGCCACGCCCTGCCCGCACCCCGGTCGGATTGGCCAGAACCCAATCAACCATTTGAAAGGCCACCGCTTAGGGCCCCGCGTCACATAGCACCAACCTCACTGTGGGAGCGGTGGTTCCACCGCGATTGCCCGACCTCGAAGTTTCGCGGTCGGACGACCGCTCCCACAGTAGCAGGGTCCATCGCATGAATCGGGTACCGCGGAGTGTTACCCCCCGGAGCGCGGAGCCCAGGCATTCCAGCCAGGCAAGGCCTCGCTCGCGTTGTAGCTTGTAGCTTGTAGCTTGTGGCTTGTGGCTTGTGGCTTGAAAAGGATCGCCTGCAGGCAGGCTCCTATGGGGGCATGGAGGAAGGGCCAGGCATGAAAAAGCCCCGGGAGCCGGGCTGCCGGGGCTTTCACTTGCAGGCAAGCTCCTGCAGGAGCCTGTCTAAGATCAGGAGGCCTTGAGCACGTCGAGGACGTCTTCCAGCTCCACGATCATCTGCTTGATCAGCTGATGGTACTGGGTGGCGGATTCCGCATTGGCACCACCGGTAAGCTGCTGCCGGGCACCACCAATGGTGAACCCCTGATCGTACAGCAGGCTACGGATCTGGCGAATCATCAGCACATCCTGGCGCTGATAGTAACGACGGTTGCCACGGCGCTTTACCGGCTTGAGCTGGGGAAATTCCTGTTCCCAGTAGCGCAGCACGTGCGGCTTTACATCACACAGGTCGCTCACTTCGCCAATGGTAAAATACCGCTTGCCCGGGATCGCCGGGAGTTCGTCGTTATGACTTGGTTCCAGCATACGCCTCAACCCGTTGTTTTAGTTTTTGTCCTGGACGGAAGGTGACAACCCGACGGGCAGTGATGGGGATTTCCTCACCGGTTTTCGGATTGCGCCCTGGTCGTTCACTTTTATCTCTGAGATCAAAATTGCCGAAACCGGACAGCTTCACGGGAACGTTGTTTTCCAGGGAATGGCGAATTTCCTCGAAGAACATTTCCACCATTTCCTTGGCTTCGCGCTTGTTAAGGCCAAGCTCTTCAAACAGGCGCTCGGCCATGTCCGCTTTGGTCAGCGCTCCCATGAATCACTCCCAATCCCGAATCAATCCCTTAAGGCGGCGTTAAACTGTTGTTTTAACTGGGAAACAACAGCTTCAACCAGGTCGTTGACTTCTTGATCCTTAAGAGTGCGTGAACGGTCCTGGAAGGTCAAGCCCAAAGCGAGGCTTTTGCGATTTTTACCAATGCTATCACCTTGATATATATCGAAAATCCGCACATCGGTGAGACGCTCGTCACAGGCAGATCGCACCGCCGCTACCAGCTCACCCGCCGGAACGCTGTCATCCACGACAAAGGCCAGATCGCGACGCATACGTGGCTGATCGGACACACCGGCAAAGGTGGGCAATACCCCCTGCTGCAGAGGTGCTGACGCCAGCTCAAAGGCATACAGATTGGCGGGCAGGTCCAGATCCGCCGCAAGACGGGGGTGAATCCGGCCCAGATAGCCAACCACATCCTCTCCGCGCTTGAGCGCAGCGGTCTGCCCCGGATGCAGCGCGGGGTGCTCTCCGGCCTCAAAGCTGAACGCCCCCACGTCAGAAAGCGTGAGCAAGGCTTCCACATCCCCTTTCAGGTCGAAGAAGTCCACAGCCCGCTTGCCTTCCCAGTTCTGCGGCTGGGCACTGCCGTAAACCAGACCCGCGATCATCGGGGTCTGCTCAAGACCTGCCTCACCCGGCACAAAGCGCAGCCCGGTTTCAAACAGACGCAGACGCTCCGCCTGACGGTTCAGGTTATGGCGGGCGGTGCTGAACAAGCCGGCCAGCAACGTGGTCCGCATCACGCCCAGATCCGCCGAGATCGGATTGAGCAGCGGCAGGGGCTCGTAGCGGGGCTCCACCTGCTTGAGCAGGCCCGGCTCCACAAAGGTATAGGTAATGGCTTCCAGATAGCCGCGATCGATCAGGGTATCGCTAAGGCGGCGCAGGGCCACCACGTGCTCACCCACGGTCTCGCCAGAGGGCGAGCCCGCCGGAACACGGCTGGGCAGCTTCTCGTAGCCGTAGATACGCGCCAGCTCTTCAATCAGATCCTGCTCGATGGCCATATCAAAACGCCAGCTGGGCGCCAGCACAACCCATTCCTTGCCGCTCTCCTGGGTGGAAATCTCCATACCCAGACGACTGAGGATGTCTTCTACCTGGGTCGCAGGCAGGCCCATACCCAGCAGCCCCTCGATCCGCTCAGCGCGCAGGGTGATTTCCGCCTGCTTCGGCAGCTTGCCTTCGTCCACGGCCTCGGTCACCGGGCCCGCCTGACCGCCGGCGATCTCCAGGATCAGGGCGGTGGCGCGCTCAATGGCGTCATTTTGCAACTGCGGGTCCACACCGCGCTCGAAGCGGTGGGAGGAATCGGTGTGCAAGCCATAGGAACGGGCCTTGCCGGCAATGGCCAGCGGCGCAAAGAAAGCGCACTCAAGGAAGATGTCCTGGGTGCTGTCGGTCACGGAAGACGGTTTCCCCCCCATGACGCCGGCCAGGGCCAGGGCCTCGCTGTCATCGGCGATCACCAGGGTGTCGTTGCGCAGGGTCAGTTCCTGATCGTCCAAGGTGGTCAGCTTCTCTTCGGCGTTGGCCTTGCGCACGGTGATGCCACCGTTGAGCTTGGCCAGGTCGAAGGCATGCAGGGGCTGCCCCAGCTCCAACAACACATAGTTGGTCACATCGACAATCGGATCGATAGTACGCACACCGGCACGGCGCAGGCGCTCGATCATCCACAGCGGGGTCTCCGCCTTCACATCAACGCCCTTGATCACGCGCCCCAGATAACGGGGGCAGGCATCGCTGTCCGCCAGGGTCACGTTGAGGGTGTCATCGATGGCCGGTGCCACCTTGCTGATGGCCACCTCGGTGAGCGGGCTCTGGTTCATCACGCCCAGCTCGCGGGCAATACCGCGCACGCTCAGGCAGTCCGCCCGGTTGGGGGTCAGATCCACCTCGATGACCGCATCGTCCAGCTGCAGGTAATCGCGGAAGTCCTTGCCGACGGGCGCCTCTTCCGGCAGTTCCATCAGGCCATCGATCAGATCTTCCAGACCCAGCTCGGAGGCACCACACAGCATGCCGTTGGACTCGACGCCACGCAGCTTGGCTTTCTTGATCTTGAAATCACCAGGCAGCTTGGCACCCACCTGGGCAAAGGGAATCTTCAGGCCGGGGCGCACATTGCTGGCGCCACACACCACCTGGGTCGTGTCCGTGCCGTTGGACACCTGGCAGACGCGCAACTTGTCGGCATCCGGGTGCTGTTCGCAGCTTTCCACCACGCCCACCACCACACCGGAAAAAACCGGCGCCGCCGGTTCTACACCGTCTACTTCCAGACCGGCCATGGTCAGCTGTTTGACCAGGGTGTCCGTGTCGACCGCGGGGTTCACCCACTCCCGCAACCAGGCTTCATTCACAAGCATTATCGAATTCCTTAAACGTGTTTGCGGGCGTTAGCTGAACTGGGACAGGAAACGGGTGTCATTCTCGAAGAACAACCGCAGATCGTTCACCCCGTAGCGCAGCATGGTGATCCGCTCGATCCCCATACCGAAGGCAAAACCGCTGTATTCCTCAGCATCCACGCCACCGTGCTCAAGCACCTTGGGATGCACCATGCCGCAGCCCATGATCTCGATCCAGCCGGTGTGCGAGCACACCCGGCAGCCTTCGCCGCCACAGCTGACGCAACCCACATCCACTTCCGCACTGGGCTCGGTGAACGGGAAATAGCTGGGACGGAAACGCACCGGCAGGTCTTCCACTTCAAAGATGAAGCGCAGGAATTCCGCCACGGTGCCGCGAAGGTCGGCAAAGGTAATGTCCTTGTCCACCAGCAGGCCTTCCACCTGGTGGAACATGGGCGTGTGGGTCAGATCGGAATCACAACGGTACACCCGCCCCGGCGCAATAATGCGGAACGGCGGCTTGCCCTGCTCCATGACCCGCACCTGCACCGGCGAGGTGTGGGTACGCAGCAGACGGCCATCACCAAAATAGAAGGTGTCGTGCATGGCACGCGCCGGATGATGGGAGGGAATATTCAGGGCTTCAAAGTTATGGAAATCATCTTCCACTTCCGGCCCTTCGGAAATATCGAACCCCAGGCGCAGGAAGAAATCTTCAATGCGGCGGCGCATGCGGTTCACCGGGTGCAGGTTGCCCGGCATATCGCCACGGCCCGGCAGGGTCACATCCACGGTTTCACTGGCCAGCTGCTCCGCCAGCGCGGCTTCTTCCAGCAGGGTCTTGCGGGAAGTAATCGCTTCCTGGACCTTTTGCTTGCCTTCATTGATGACAGCGCCAGCCTTGGGGCGCTCTTCCGCGCTCAACTTGCCCAGGCCCTTCATCAGCGCACTGATTTCGCCCTTCTTGCCCAGGTATTTCACCCGCACATCATCCAGGGCCCGCACATCGCCCGCCTGCTCTACTTCCGCCAGCGCGGCTTCGACCAGGGCATCGAGATTTTCCATTGATATTCCCCTGCTACACGCCTCACGCAACACGCATCACGCAGACTGGCGTGTTGCATGAAGCATGTTGCTTGTTGCGTCTCTTGTTCCAACAAAAACGGGGGAAGAGCGCGAGCTCTTCCCCCGTTGAGTATGCTGCTCTGTCTGAGACAGAACAGTGAATCAGGCGGTGAGACTCGCTTTGGCTTTCTCGGCCAAAGCGCTAAAGGTTGCCTGATCGCGAACAGCGATGTCCGCCAGTACTTTACGGTCGATATCGACAGAAGCCTTTTTCAGGCCGTCGATCAGACGGCTGTAGGACAGGCCGTTCAGACGCGCAGCGGCGTTGATACGAACAATCCACAGACGACGGAACTGACGCTTGCGAACCTTACGGTCGCGGTAAGCGTACTGACCGGCTTTGGTAACGGCCTGGACCGCTACGCGATAAACACGGCTGCGGGCACCGTAGTAGCCTTTAGCCTGCTTGAGAACCTTCTTGTGCCGACGACGGGCCTGCACACCACGTTTTACTCGTGCCATTTTTCAGTCTCCAGATCCGTATCAGTTATGCGTAGGGCATCATGCGTTTAACAAGAGCCACATCATTCTCGTGGACTTCCTGCTTCGGACGCAGCTGACGGATAGTCTTGGAAGACTTCTTGGTCAGAATGTGGTTTTTGAATGCCTGCTTGCGCTTGAAACCGGAGGCGGTTTTCTTGAAACGCTTGGCAGCCCCACGATTTGTCTTGATTTTAGGCATGGTACCTTCTCAAGTTGGTTGATTAATGCAGTAACCCCTCCTGTTGGAGAGATTACTTCTTCTTTTTGCCCGGGCCGATCACCATGATCATCTGGCGACCTTCCATATTCGGGCGTTGCTCAACAGTACCCAGTTCTTCCAGGTCCTTCTCGATACGCTCGAGCAGTTCCCGGCCCAGCTCCTGGTGAGCCATTTCCCGGCCGCGGAAGCGGACGGTAATCTTGGTCTTGTCGCCGGCCTCGAGGAACTTCTTGAGGTTACGCAGTTTCACCTCATAGTCGCCGATGTCAGTGCCGGGACGGAATTTGATTTCCTTGACCTGAGTCTGGCGCTGCTTCTTGCGCCCCTCTTTGGCCTTCTGCTTCGCCTCGAACAGGTGCTTGCCGTAATCCATGATTCGGCAAACAGGCGGTTCCGCACCAGGGGAGATTTCTACCAGATCCAGCTGTTTTGAAGTGGATTTCTCCAGCGCTTCCTGCAGGGTCACAATACCGACCTGCTCGCCGTCCACATCGATCAACCGAACGTCGGTTGCCTGGATTTGCTGATTGATTCGGGCGCGTTGCTCGCGGCCCTTGTTGCCTCCACGCTTAATGTCGTGAACCTCCACTCTGTTTTAGACCATGAGGCGAACGCCTCGCCGCCCCAGTAAAGGCGCGCATTGTATGCCACCACAACGGGCACAACAACCCCAAACCCTCAGGCTGGAGCACGCAACTCACTGAAACGGAATGAATTCTACCCGGCTGTGAGGTTTCGCTCACGATCCGAAAGCCGTGTAACCGGCCCCGAATCCCGGGAAGGGTGCGTATTTTAAGCAAATCCGCCCACTTTTCAAGCAGCAATACGGCCCCAATGGCAGCAAAACCGCCAACCGGCGCCGTCCCGCACCCGCTACCGCTCACGCCACCCCCGAAAAGGCCGCGCCTTAACATCCAGACCGGCAAATTGTACGCTGGGTCTCTGTGGTCTTGAGGGGGAAGCAAGACAACCATGCCCATAGAAAGTCATCACCATCCCGGCCACGTTGCGGATCCGGATCGCAACCAGGTCAACGGGGGACTGCTGGCACCGGACGACAACCAGGCGGACATCCTGGATCGCCTGGTCACCAGCCTGTATAGCTGCGTGGATCACAATGAAGGGTTTGACCCTTTCCTGCGCTTTATTCGTGAAGAGCTGGATCTGGTCAGCGCCTGTCTCGCCGTCATCCAGAAGGAACCTCAGCTGAAAGGGCTGTATGGCTGGGCGGTCGGGTACCCGCCCGGGGTTGTCCCCCTGATGCTGAAAACCGGCCTGGTCTTCAAGGACAAGGCCATTGCCCGGGCCCTGGACGCTGGCCCCAACGCCCTGTTCAGCTACGCCGACGGCGACCCGGAATGCGATGTACTGGCCGGCATGTCTTCCTTCTCACGCACCTGGGTGCGCGCCGCGGGCATTGTCGACAGCGCCACCATCGCCTTCACCAACAAGTACCAGCAACATGTGGCACTGGTCTTCAATCGCCACAAGTCCCGACCGGTGTTCAGCAAACAGGAAATGGCCCTGCTTGCCCGGCTGAAGAAGCATGCTGAAATCGCCCTGGACCTCTACGAGCGCCTGCACCGCTCTGAACAGAGCTTCAAGGACCTGCAAACCAGCATTGCCATGCTCAAACAGCCTGTGGCGGTGTTCTCTCCGGTCACCCTGCTGATCAGCGCCAGCCCGGCCTTCATCGATATTGGTAATCGCTATGATGTCTTCACGGTGAACCAGGAGACCCGGGGCATTCATTTCCGCGACACCGGGTTTGGCAAGGATTTCTACACCCAGCTCATGCTATTCATTACCGGCAAGACCGCAGCGCTGGACGACAACGACACCCTGTACCTGCACACCGATGCCCTGCCCCTGCGTTTCTCGATCACCCCGGTGCACAACAAGCAACGCAGCAACAGTAATGTCCTGGTGGAGATCTTTGACCCGAATGACTGCCGGGTGCCCGGGACCGCCGAGATCCGCAAGATCATCAATGCCACCGAGGCGGAGGCCCGGGTCTGCCACTGCCTGATCAAAGGCGCCAACACCGCTGAAGCCGCCGAGGAACTGAGCCTGGCAGTGAGCACCGTTCGTACCAATATCAAATCCCTGCTACAGAAGAACAACTTCAACCGGCAGGTGGATCTGATCAGCCACCTGCTCCGCATCTGCTCTTAGGGTGCCGTCGCGCAGCGCTTAGCCTGAATGAAACAAAAAAGGTTCATTGCGGATTTGAGGGAATGGCTCGCGGCACGCCCCATGCCGTAGGAGCGTCGGTTATTCGCTCCGCTCACCCCTGCGGGGCCGCCTTGTCAGGCGTTCCTTCGCTGCGCTCGGTCGCGGCGCGATTACAGACCAGGGTCAAAAACGTTTTCACCACAGAGATCGCAGAGACCACTGAGGAAACCCATTGTTTTCACTCGGTGGTCTCTGCGATCTCTGTGGCAAAACAGGCTTTCCTGCTTGTGTGGGAAATTCAGCTTGCTGAACGAATGCTGCTGTGGACCAGGGCATGCTGCTAGAGCCTTCGTTCAGCAAGCAGAATCTCCCACAGATCTCGATTTGCCCCTGGGCGGGACTAAACCGCTGGAATCGCGCCGCGAGCGACGCTCCTACGGGAAAACCGCGGTAGGAGCAACTTCCCGCGATTGCGCGATGAACCACAAAAAAGGCAGCCAACTGGCTGCCTTTTTCTATTCCCACTCTATTATTGATTGTCGAAATAAATCCCTATAAAACAATAAGCTATGCATGCCACACGGGAGCCATACCATGAAAAATACCACCTCTACCGCTTGAGGGGCATTATCGATGTGATGTGCCATCCCGCCGTCACAGAGCTCTCGCACAAGTCACAGCCAGCCCTTTCTTGCCGTTCAGTCTGGCGCACTTACTGACTAAGTGCGCTGGATCGACAGAGCGTATTACGGTCATTCGGTGTCACTGCGAACAAGAACTTCTGATTTATTTATGGCAGACCTTCACTGTTTGAGAGGTCGTGAAATCTAGGGCTCCATATCCATAGCTGGGTTGTCGGTCATGAATACCGAGACCTAGCTTCGTTCAACAAGATCGATAAGGCGCAAATAGCGTGGATCTGATATCAGCTCAGGTTCGGCTTCCTCAATCAGTGCTAGTACCTTCGGTAACTCGTATGGCGGACGGGTGAGGACCCGAGGTGTAACCCTGTTCATCAAATCCAGCGTCGTTTCAGGGAATAGAGCGGTAATCGGCTTCTCATCACTGATCTCTCGGGTGAACCGGTAGAACGGATGGTCATTTGTCTCCACCGGCACCAAGAACTTCTTCACCGTTTCGTAGACGGCCGGGAAGCTATCGCCGGTATCATCAAGCAGGCCGATCCACGCCCTCATCGATGCTGTGGTCCTGTATCGGCGTTCTCTCGGCCAGTCCTCTTTGATTAAGGGAATGACGTGTTTAATCCAGCCATTCTCGTTTTTCTGTCCGACCTTGCCCAACCAGAAAATGAACTGGTTCCGAGCATCGTCGGACATCGCTCGAAAGATCGAGCGCATTTCGCCTCGTGTAAGACCGCTTGGTTCACCCGGGTGAAACACCCGCATGAAGCCTAGCCATTGGACGGCTACCTCTGAGAGATCGCGATCCCAAGAAAACCCTTCAACCCACGGGAAGAGGTCAAGCAAGAGTGGCTTGATGGTCTCGGCCAACGGCGGCCAAGGCACTCGGCCACTATGAAGAAACCCATTCCATGCTGGTTCCGAGGCTGGATGCTCGAACTCCAACATCGGAATAAGACGTTCCTCAGTCCAGGCGGGATCAACAAACATGAGCCAGTTAAGCTTGCTGCTCGCTATCGACACGGCATGACCTGCCCCCTCACCTGGTGCCGTAAAGAGGCGCTCGACACGGGATTTGATGTGCTCGGGGATCAGTGAACCAGCTTCCTGTTTTTCCCCTGGCACTGAGTGGAAAAGGGCCTTAGCGCACATACCAATGGGACCGTTGATCGCATGGCCGAATGTGCGCCGGGACCGTTGAATGACGTTTCCACCTTGGCGGATTTCGCCAATCCCGCTCTTCGCTGCATTTGCTCCGCCGCTCAGGATGCCATCGACGATGTGATCGTAGACTGTCCAACCGAGATCATCATCAAACTCAAGGATCGCGACCAAGTCCTTTTCGAGCCATCGGCCCAAGGTATGGCGCAGTTTGGCGATAACTACATGTGGGAGTCGCGCTACTCGGTTCAGGAATCCCCGTCTCAGCCTGGGCGAGATGTCTGCGGGAAGCTCACTGATCATGGCCGACCAGAACGCCTCAGGGTAGTCGTTAGCCTTTCCTGCAATCGTCAACGCAGACAGCGCCTTTCGCGGATTGGCTTTCACCAAACCAGTGAAGGGCCGCTTCTCGGTGAAGCTGTCAACGTCCCTCTTCAGGTCTTCCTTTGCCTTGGAGACCAC